>NZ_JADDUM010000253.1 GCF_015163715.1 Pseudomonas cyclaminis | reverse complement strand
AAGCCTGCTCACCACAAAGGCCCACTCGGACGGACGTATAGACTCCACAGCTATTTTAGGTGCCTCACCCGCCACCGAAGACGGCACCTTAATTGGGTACACAATATTGACTCCCAACAGGGAACACCCATGAAATCACGTGAAATAATCATCCTCAACAAGGGTATACGTGAAAGCGCAGTGGTCGAATACGAAGCGGGAAAGCCAACTCTTAGCCTGCTGTTGAATAATGGCGAACGAAAAACCTATACAGCACCAGACCTGTTCGACAGCTTTGGCTTATTGAGAGCCGATTTGAAAAATATTAGTTTTTTGTGCAAGGGCTCAAAAATCAATGTTCACACATCTGGAATGTCCTCACATATGTCGAATGGCCTTATTGCCTACGAACTGACTATGGGCAACCCAGACGGCGAATACGTACATATTTTTGCTTACGAGGATCGCGACCTCACCAACGACATTCAGCAGCAACATGATTTCTGCCAACGCTGGTCCGAATCAATTCAAGACTAATCGCACCACTTTCTGTGGTAAGCAGGGCAAGCCTGCTCACCACAAAGTCCACACTGTGTACCGTCAATTCACCGCTTCGCCAATTCCATAATCATTCGACTCAACAGGTAAACCCGAGGCACCACACTCTCCACCTCCGCATACTCCTCGGCCGTGTGAATATTGCCCCCCACAATTCCAAAACCATCCAGCGTCGGTGTCCCCACTCCGGCCGACAAACTCGCATCCGCCGCGCCGCCGCTGCCTTCAATGGTCAGCTTCTTGCCCAATTCCCCATAGATCCCTTGGGCAATCGCTACCAACTTGTCCGACTCCGCCGTCTGTGGCATTGGCGGCAGGCCGCGTTTGAGGGTGGTGGTCACTTCGGTGTCCGGGATCAGTTTGTTGGCTGAAACCCGCACCAGGTCTTTCTCGATCCGATCAAACTCTTCCGGCAAGGCTGCGCGGACATCCGCCTTGGCGGTGGCTTGGTCTGGAATCACGTTGGTGCGGTCGCCGGCCTTGATCACGGTGAAGTTGATGGTGGTTTTCTTCTCTTCATCACCCAGCTTGCCCAGTTGCAGGATCTGGTGCGCGGCTTCCATGGCGGCGTTGCGGCCCAGTTCCGGGGCAACGCCGGCGTGGGCAGCTTTGCCTTTGACTTCGACCACGGCGGTGGCGCTGCCTTTGCGCCATACCACCAGGCCGTCGGCGGGGCGGCCGGGTTCGAGGTTGAGGGTGACGTCGTGGGCCTTGGCGGTGGTGCGGATCAGCTCGGAGGCGATGTCGGAGCCGGTTTCTTCGCTGGCGTCGAGCAGGAAGGTGATTTGCGCGTAGTCCTTGAAACCTTGGTTTTTCAAGATTTTGAGTGCGTAGATGCCTGCGACGATGCCGCCCTTGTCATCCATTACGCCGGGGCCATAGGCGCGACCGTCCTTGATGTGAAACGGGCGTTCTGCAGCCGAGCCTTCCTTGAACACGGTGTCCATGTGGGCCATCAGCAGGATCCTGGCCTTGCCGGTGCCCTTGAGGGTGGCAATCACATGGTTGCTGTTGGCGGCGGCGTCCGGCACGCGTTCGATGGTGAAGCCCAACTGCTTCAGCTCATCCACGGCGATGTCGCTGACCTGGGTCAGGCCCGGCCCGTAGCCGGAGCCGGAGTCGATATTCACCAGGCGCTCCAGCAGTTTCAGGGCCTCGGCCTTGTACTGCTGGGCATCCGCCTGGATCTGCTTGTGGGGTTCGGCGCTGTAGGCCGGGAGTGCGAAGGACAAGGCCAGCGTGGCGGCCAGGAGCGTACGGGGGAAGGTGAAGAGCATAAACCGGTCCTTGTTTTTTGTTGGGGGGCCGCCACACCCTACCCCACTAAACGGACCGCAACCAACTCCCGTGCACCGCGCTGACACGGTTGCGCCCGCTGCTCTTGGCTTCATACAGTGCCTGGTCGGCATCGTTGAGCCAGCCGATGGAGTCGGCATGTTCGGGTTGATACGGCGCCAGGCCGATGCTCAAGCTGGCACGCAACGTCGAGTCCTGGGCGTATGCCAGGGCGTTGAAGCGATCACGCAACGCATCCATCACTTCCGTGGCCCGGTTGAGCGGCATTCCCGGTAGGATCACGCAGAATTCGTCGCCGCCGTAGCGTCCGGCCAGGTCGGTGGCGCGCAGGTTCTGGCGCAGTATTTTACCGAGTTGGCGCAGGACGATATCGCCCGTGACGTGGCCGTAGGTGTCGTTGATGGTCTTGAAATGGTCGATGTCGATCAGCGCAATCGCGGCGCCCTGCTGCTCGCGGCGGCAGCGTTGGAATTCAATCTCCAGGTGATCTTTCCAGGCGCCATGGTTGAGCAGCCCGGTCAGGCTGTCGGTGCGGCTCAGGGCGAGTAATTCACGTTTGTGCCGGGCCAGGTTTACGGCCTGGCGGTAGCAGATCCAGCCAAGCGCCAGGGGATACAGCATCAGGATCGGCAGGCATGCGTAGAGTTGGGCCTGGGTGGTGGTGGCGACAAAGGCCGGCGCGAAGATCAGCAGCGAGGCGCCGATGCCCAGCGCCTGCGCCAACCACCCCGCCAGCATCAGGCGCGGGCCGCCGAGGGCCACGTTGTTCATGGTCATCATCGACAGTGTGGTGACGCTGGGCAGCGGGTTGAAGTGCATGGCACCGACCCAGAAGCCGCCACAGAACGAATCGAACAACAGGTTGCCACGCTCAGTGCGCAGCGTGTTGGCGGTTCTCAAGGAAAGTTGGAACGCCAGATGGGGCCAGACAAACGCGTTGATGAGCATCCACGCCCACACCCAGGGGGACGGGTGCAGCGGATACATGCCAAAGACCACACACACCAAACCGAGCGTCAGCCCCAGGGTACGGGATTTGTACAAGCGAATAGCGAGCGGAAGTCCTTTTCCTCCGGCGGCTGGCATGGTCGGGGTTAATCCTGGATGAATGCCTGGAGTCTATCAGGGCGCCAGTAATTCGCCACTACCACTCATAAGCTCATTACCCGCGCAAATGCCCGATCCAAAGCGCTCAGTGGGAAAAGCCCCGGGCCAGCATCAACGCTACACCCAGCAGCAGCACCGCCGTGACCCGCTGCAGCAGCACGCGGCGCCTGGGGTTTTCCAGGACGTGCTTGATGCGCTGGCCGAAGTAGCAATACAGGCAGCCGCTGGCAAATTGCAGCAACAGGAACGTCGCGCCGAGGATGGCGATATCCGCCGCCGAACTGTGCTCCCCTGCCCCGGCAAACTGCGGGAACACCGCGCTGAACATGATGATGGTCTTGGGGTTGGAAAACCCGGTCAGCAGCCCTTTGCCGAACAGGCTGCGCGAGCCCTCCACGGCGCCGGCCCTGCCGATCGCCACGCCGCTGCTGGTCCACTGTTTGTAGGCCAGGTAAAGAATGTAGGCTACGCCGACAAACTGGATGGTCTGGGTGATCGCGAGGTTGCCCTTGATCAACTCCGAGAAGCCCACGGCGAAAATCAGGATCGAAATCAGGTACGACACACTGGCGCCGATCTGCGCGGGGATCGAGCTGCGCAAACCGTCCTTCAAGCCCAGGCTCAGCAGCAACAGGGTCATGGGGCCGGGGCTGAAGGTCATGGTGGCGCAGAACAACAGGAAATAGAGAAACGAAGACAGGGTTAACGCAGTGGTCATGGGCCAGGGCCTTCAGTAAGTAGAAACGACAGCCGTGGGACGGGCGCACCGGCGCCGCCCCGGCTTCCATCAAGCGACAGCGATCTCGGTGGCCAGGGATTCGCGGTACATCACCGCCAGCTCACCGAGGGCGGCCTTGGCCGTCTGGTTGCGGGTTTCGAAGGCCACAAGGCCTTTCCAGTTGGTTTCGACAATGGCCTGCACCACGTCGGCGTAATCGCAGTTACCGTCATGAATGCCGAAGTGCTGGTCCTGCACGCCATTGTTGTTGCTGAAGGAAATGCCCTTGATCAGGTGGTGATACTTGCGCACCACCTCGGCCGGCAGGCCGTTCTCGATATTGGCGTGGCCGGCGTCGAGGAAGAAGTACACGTTGCTGTGGGCCTGCAGGCGCTCGAACACAAAGGCGTATTCCGCTTCGTGGGTGAAGATGTAGTGGAACGGCCGGTAGTTGACGTAGTTCGACAGGTTTTCCAGGTAGATGTCCACGCCCTTGGCCTCGGCGTACCGTGCCAGTTCCTGCACCGACTTGAGGTAGTGCTCCAGGGCGACTTTCTTGGCCATCAGCACCATTTTTGGTTCGACGATGCAGCCCCCGTGGATGATCAACGGCGCGCCCAGACGGCTGGCAATGTCGACTTCCTTTTTCACATACGCCACGGCCGCCACGCGAAAGGCTTCGACGTCACTGCCCAGCGGCGCCTTGAAGTTGCCGTGGTAGACGGGCTTCACACCGGTGGCCGCGATCTGCACTTGCAGGCTGGCGATGCGTTCATCGGTCCAGTCATCGACCATTTCGCCGAACAGACTGCCATCGATATACCAGTGAGTGCAGCCGCCTTCGATGGCGGTGTCCAGGCCCTTCTCGGCGGCCAGGTATTTCTGGTGGGCCACGCCGGTACAGAACGGTACGGCGGCGTTGATCAGATTACTTTCCATGGAGCGATTCCTTTCGTGATGGAGGGTTACAGTTCAATGGCCATGAAATCGGCCTTGGTCACGCCGCAATCCGGGCATGTCCAGTCTTCCGGCACCTCTTCCCAAGGGGTGCCGGCCGGGATTCCGTCTTCAGGAATGCCCAATTCTTCTACGTACATAAATCCGCAGGGCGCACACATATAAGTCTTCATGAGAATGCGAAATCCATGGCTCGCTGGTAGGAAAGTTCGCCAATTCCCGGCGAGATGGCGCGCAGTCTAGGGCAGCGGCATTGCACAAGGCAGGTGAAGTGATGCCTAATCCGGCCTAACTTCACCGGTAAAATCACCTGTAAACACAAGGAAGGTTTATGTTCGTATCCGCCATCGCCTTTGTGGACGGCACGCCGAAGGTGCAACAGATCGTCGAGGCGTTCAGCCAGGCCATCGAGAACGGCGAATGGGCGCCCGGCAGCAAGTTGCCATCGGTGCGCGAACTGACCCAGACCCTGGGCGTCAGCAAGTTCACCCTCAATGAAGCCCTGGACCGCCTGCGCGGGCGCCACCTGCTCACCTCAAGCCAGGGCCGTGGCTACTTTGTGGCGATGGACAGCGCACGCCCGGCCTCGGTGGCGTGGGTCGACCTGCTGCCCCAGGATCTGCTCAGCGTCTTGCGTCGGCCCCTGGTCACTGCCAGCGGCGAACTGCGTCCCGGCGGCGGCCACCTGCCGGAAGAATGGCTGGACGCCGACGCCATCCGCCAGGCCATGCGCAGCGTGGTGCGCGCGCCGTCGCTGCGCATCGCCGGGCTGGGCACGCCAGCCGGGTTGCTGCCGTTGCGCCAGGCCCTGCAACAGAAGCTGCACGGCGAAGGGTTGTCGGTGCCGGTGGAGCAGATCATCACTACCCCCAACACCGTGCAGGGCCTGGACATGCTCATGCGCCTGCTCGCCCGCCCCGGCGACACGGTGCTGCTCGACGCGCCGTGCTACTTCAACTTCCACGCCAACCTGGCGCTGCATGGCGTCAAGGTCGTAACCATCCAGCGCCGCCCGGATGGTTTCGATTTCGTCGCCCTCGAACAGCGACTGGCCGAACACCGGCCCAGCCTGTACTTGACCACCAGCGTGCTGCATAACCCGACCGGCCATTCCTTCAGCCCAAGCCAGGCGTTTCGGCTGCTGCAACTGACCCAGCAGTACCACTGCCATATCGTCGAGGACGACCTCTACGGTGACCTTCACCCCAACCCGCCACCGCGCCTGGCGGCCGTCGCCGGTCTGGATCAGGTCACCTACCTGTCGGGCTTTTCCAAGATTCTGAGCGCCAACACCCGCGTCAGCTTTGTGGTGGCCGCACCGCAACTGGCGGCCAACCTGACCAATATGAAGTTGATGAGCGGCGGCGTGACCTCGGAGCTGTTCGAGCAGATCGTCTACCGCATGCTCAGCGAAGGCAGCTACGCCAAGCACCGCAAGCGCATGGTCCAACGCTTGATGGAGGCCGGGGGGCGCGTCGAGCAATGGCTCAAGCGCTGCGGCTGTGAGTTGCCGATGGCGTATGAAGGCGGGATGTTTATCTGGGCGCGCCTGCCACCGGGGGTCAACGGCGAACTGTTGGCCCAAGAAGCATTGAAACGCAGCATGGTGCTGGCGCCGGGCGCGCTGTTTGGCTACGACCCGGCCCATCGTGATTCGATGCGTTTTAATGTGGCCCATACCGATGAGCCACGGGTGCAGCGGGTGTTTGAAGGGCTGTTGCGCCAGACCCTCCGGTAGGGAATCAACCTACGATATCGCCGCGTTGCAGTTTGCCCTCCACCTCAAGGACAAAGGGCGCCTCACTATGCTTGCCGGCAATCTGCAACGAACTCATGTTCAGAACCGGGTTATAATCTAGCCTCGCCTCACCGGCGGCCCCGGAAAATTCGTTGACGAACGTCAGCGCATCCTTGCCCATTGCCGCCCTGAGGCCAGACACATCGACACTATCTTCTCCGCTGACAAAATCCATGATCCGATCGCGGGAGCCCTGAGTCGATTCACTGGCATTCCCGTAGACAAATACGTCCTTGCCCGCTCCACCCCACAGTGTGTCGGCACCTTGACCGCCGTATAAGCGGTCGTTGCCGTCGCCGCCTTTCAGCGTGTTGTCAGCCTCATTACCCACCAGCGCGTCGTTGCCGGCACCGCCGATGGCATTCTCAATGGTTGTACCGTGGGCGATAGAGATATTGCCCTTGAGGCCGCCCACGTCGGAGAAGGTCCCTTCCCTCAGGCTGATTTGCTGATCCTGGGGGTACCCGGAGAAGTCCAGTGTATCGACGCCGCCGCCATCCCAAATGGATGCCACGATTTTGTCGCCAGGGGCCTGGACACTCAGGAAATCTCGATCCGTATTAGAGTTGAAACCATAGGTCGTGTCGTCGTTGCGGGTCTCGCGGTTGGCACCGTATTTCTTCTGGTAAGCACTGATATCGTCCAGTTGCGGCGCCGACGCCTTAAATCCTTGGTGGTTCATGTAGGTATTGCGCTCGCCTCTGTAGCTCATGACGGTGTGGCTAAGAGAATCCTCATGGGAATCGACCTGCCCTTGTTTCAACCCGGTACCCTCATAGACTCCAGGGTGGGCGAGCCCCATAGCGTGTCCCAGCTCATGCGTGATGGTGTTCCGACCGGAACTGCCAAGGGCCGCGTCGGCAACCGCCGACTCTTTTTTTGTATTCACAAACCAGACATCACCACCGTTTTTATCGGCGGGGCCAGGATAATGGGCATGGTGGGTATTAGGACGGCCAGTGCCATCAGTCCTCTGGCCGTAATTGCCGATCGTGATATGCCCCTCGCTGCTGGGGCTTCTCGGCCCCTGGGTGAACTGCACGTTGGCCACATCTTCGATAGCTTGCAAACTGAGCACGGTCTGTTTCCGTTGGTTTTCGCCAACCGGCGTCAAGCCGGCTTTGCCGGACTGGCGTGTATCCGCGCCGGCTGGAGGAGCGCGAAACTCATAGGTCACATCGGTACGTCCATCACCATTTTCGTCCGACCAGCCAGAGCTCTTTCGCCATAGCTGTTGGGTGGCGTCATCTGACGACTTGGACTGCAATCCCTTGTGCGCAATGCCCTCACCGCGTTGATCGCGCTGCATTAATTGCTGGAGTGTCTGGAAGGTGGTGCTCGTGTGCGGGGAAATCGTGGTCATGCGCATACTCGGCTCAGGCTAGGGAGCCGGATTATCAGTACTGCGCCTGAGCCGCGATGTAAGAATTGTGCGAAACAGCCAAGCGTTTGCTCTGATAACAGCCGGGCAATCGACGCGCCAAGCGGTAGGAAATCAGCACCGCACGGCGCGGTCGCTCTAGCGGCGATGGGCCAGGGACCGCACGCAACGATCCCCCAGGCTCTGCACGCCCTGTACCAGCACCACCAGCACGATCACCGTGACCACCATGATCTGGTTATTGAAACGCTGGTAACCGTAGCGGATCGCCAGGTCACCCAGCCCGCCGCCGCCGATCACCCCGGCCATGGACGAAAAGCCGATCAGCATCACCAGGGTCAAGGTCACACCGGCCACCAGCGCCGGCAAGGCCTCGGGCAGCAGCACCTTGAGGATCACATGGCGAATATCACCGCCCATGGCCACGATGGCTTCGATACGGCCCTTGTCCACTTCATCCAGGGCGGTTTCGACAATGCGCGCAAAGAACGGAAACGCGCCAATGGTGATCGGCACCACGGCGGCGGTACTGCCCAGGGTGGTGCCGACGATCAGGCGTGTCAGTGGGATCAGCGCGATCAACATCACCACGAACGGCAGTGAACGCCCCAGGTTGATCACCCCGCCGAGCGCCCGGTTGAGGCGGGGCAACGGCAACAGGCCATCGCGTCGGCTGATAAACAGCAACACGCCCAACGGCAGGCCGATCAGCAAGGTAAACAACCCGGCCAGCAGCACCATGTAGAGGGTTTCGCCGGTGGCGTTGAGCAACAACTGCAGGATGTCGTTCCAATCGGTTTTCATACGGCCCTCACCACTTGCAGGCTCGGCGCCAGCGAACGGCCCAGGCGTGAAGACGGGTCGGCCTGCAATTGCAGGAGCGTGCCGCTTTCCACCACGCGCCCATCGGCCAGGGACACTGCGCTGTCGCAGATGGCCTTGACCACGTCCAGTTCGTGGGTGATCAACACAATGGTCACGCCGAGTTGCCGGTTGATGTCGCGCAACAGTTCAAGAATCGAGGCGGTGGTTTCCGGGTCGAGGGCGCTGGTGGCTTCATCCGACAGCAAATAGGCCGGCCGCGCTGCCAACGCACGGGCAATGCCGACGCGCTGCTTCTGCCCGCCGGACAACTGCGAAGGAAACGCCTGGGCCTTGTCACTCAAGCCCACCAGGGCCAGCAGTTCTGCGACGCGCGCAGCGCGTTCGGGCTTGGGCACCTTGGCGATTTCCAGCGGCACCGCGACGTTATCCGCCACGTTGCGCGAATGCAGCAGGTTGAAGCCTTGGAAGATCATGCCGATGCGCTGGCGTTGCTGGCGCAGTTGCTTGTCGCTGAGCTGGGTCAGGTCCTCGCCGTCGAGCAGGATACGCCCGGATGTGGGCCGTTCGAGCAGATTCAGGCAGCGCAGCAAGGTGCTTTTACCCGCGCCGCTGCGCCCGACGATGCCGAAGATCGCGCCGTCGGCGATCTGCAACGACACGTTATCCAGCGCCGCCGGCTGGCCGTCGGCGTAGGTTTTGCTGACACCCTCGACAACGATCATTCGACGGCCACCGGAATCACCGAACCGGCGTATTTCTCGGTAATGAACTTGGCCACCGCCGGCGAACGCAGATCATTGGCCAACTGCTGGATGCGCGGGTCTTGCAGCAGCTTCGGCGTGGTCACCAGGATATTCGCGTAGGGGTTGCCCTTGGCCTGCTCCAGGCCCAAGGCATCCTTGGCCGGTTCCAACCCGGCTTCCAGGGCGAAGTTGCCATTGATCACGGCCAGGTCCACATCATCCAAGGCGCGGGGGATTTGCGGCGATTCGATTTCCAGGATCTTCAAGTGCCTGGGGTTTTCGGCAATGTCCTTGGGTGTGGCCTGGTCCTTGGAGGCGTCGTTGAAACCGGGCTTGAGCTTGATCAGGCCGTTGGCTTGCAACAGGTACAGGGCACGGCTGAGGTTGGTGACATTGTTCGGCACCGCCACAGTGCCTTTGTCCGGAACCTGGGCAAAGCTTTTGTGGCGGCGGGAATAGATGCCCAGCGGCTCGATATGCACAGTGGCGGCCACGGCGAACTTCTGGCCCAGGGCCTGCTCCTGGGAATTGAGGTACGGCAAGTGCTGGAAGTAATTGGCATCCACATCGCCATGGGCCAGCAGTTCGTTGGAATTCACACCGCTGGGGATTTCGATGATCTTCAGGTTCAGGCTCGGGTCGAGTTTCTGCACGTATTCCAGGATCTGCGCGTGGGGAATCGGGTCAGCGGCCACGCGCAACGCATCGGCGGCCGACACACTGAATGAGGCCAGCAACGCCGCCAGGGTAAGGGTGGTGGTTTTCAACATGGGTGATCTCCTGATCAGGCGGACAGTGCGTGGGGCAACGTGGCGTCGGTGTAGAAACGTTGGGCGACATCGGGGTGGGAACGCAGGCGACCCTTGAGGTAGTTCCAGCCCACGTCACGCAGCAACGGGTTGCGCGGATCGCTCTCGGGGCCGTGGGCATCGCGCAACAGCTCGGGCGCCAGTTGGTACACCGGCACCACTGCGTCCAGTTGCGCCCCCAGGAAAAACGCCAGGGACAAGCGCTCGCTGCCCACCGGCGGCGACACCACCCGGTGCACCGTGGCGCGCAGGTAACCGTTGCTGGCCAGTTCAAGCAGCTCGCCGATATTGACTACCAGGGTATCGGGGCGCGGCGACGCATCGATCCAGCGGCCCTCTTCCACTTCCACCTGCAAACCGGCCTGCTGGTCTTGCAGCAGAAAGCTGAGGAACCCGGAGTCCTTGTGGGCGCCCACGCCCTGGCGACTTTGCTGGGCGTGGCGGCCTGGGTAGCGGATCAACTTGATATGTTCGTTGGGTGTGTCGCCGTACAGTGCGTCAAACGCGTTTTCCGGCAGGGACAGGGCTTGGGCGAAGGCGCGCAGCAGGCGCAGCGCCATTTGCGTCATCGCCTGCTGCCAGCCCAACACCAGCGGCTTGAGGTGGGGCAGCGCAGTCGGCCATTGGTTGGGGCCTTGCAGGCGCGCCCAGGCGGCCGGGTATTGGTCCACCGGCAAAGGCTCGCGCTCGGCGCCGACGTCGAACTGTTCGCGCAGATCCGGTTGGCCACGGGTGATCTCGGAGGCGGCGCGGTTGTAGCCGCGAAAATGCGCTGAATTGAGCATGGCCACCGCCAGCTTGTCGGCCTCGGGCAAGGCAAAAAATGCGCGCGCCTGTTGCTGCACTTCGGCCAACAGTGCCGGGTCGATGCCATGGCCGGTCAGGTAGAAAAACCCGATATGCCGCGCCGCCAGGCGCAGCTCATCAAGAAACTGCTGACGCTGCTGCGCACTGCCCTCGAGTTGCGACAGGTCCAACAGCGGCAAGGTAGTGATTGACTGCACGTGGGACATCGGCGGCTCGCTCCTTGAACAAAATCGGTTAGAAGCGTCCAAGCTAAACGATCTTAAAAACCGCCAATAAATATCTTTTTAGAATTAGCTTAGGCGCTGGCCTCTGCGACAGTTGCGCCCTTCTTGTTCGTTGACCAACCGTGTTACACCCCATATAGTGTGCCCACAAACAAAACAGACCACTACATAGTGTGCAGTATCGGTATTTACCGACCACACTATGCGCACTATTTCAATGCCTGACAGCCTGCAAATCGCATATTTTTGGACGGGTTCTCATGCCGTCAACACAGAACAGAAGGGAGTATTTCAATGCTGAGCTGGGATGAAGTCGACAACGAGGACACCGGTGCAGCGGTGATCAAGGGCGCCAACGCCGGCCACGCCAGTGAAGCCAACATGGACCGTCTCGACGGTGCCGGCGCTGCCGCCGCGCTGGAAGCACGCCACGTGACTGCCAACGACTCCGCCGCGATCATCCGCGCCAAGGCCGCCCTGGA
>NZ_JADDUM010000252.1 GCF_015163715.1 Pseudomonas cyclaminis | reverse complement strand
CCCCGATGAGGCCATCACTGCCTAAGCAAATGCCTGTTCCAATGCCACACCCGCCCCGGTCAACCCGGAATACGGCGCGGTCACCAACCACACCGGAATACCTTTGAAGTAGTCGCTCATGCAGCCTTTGTCCGCGAAGCTCTTGGCGAAACCGCTGTGGATAAAGAAGTCGGCAAACCTCGGTATCACGCCGCCTACGATGTACACGCCGGCGCGTGCGCCGGTGGTCAACACGTTGTTGCCCGCAACCCGGCCCAGCCAGACGCTGAATTGCTCCAGCACTTCCATCGCCACCGGATCGCCGGCCAGGCCTGCCGCAGTGATGGCTTCGGGCGTGTCCAGTACCGGCGCGTGGCCGTCGACCGCGCAAATCGCCCGGTACAGACGCGGCAAACCGCCACCGCTCAACGCCGTTTCGGCGCTGACGTGGCCAATTTCGGTGTAGATGTGCTGCCACAGCTGGGTTTCCCGCGGGCTGCTCAGGGGCAGGTCGACATGGCCGCCCTCCCCTGGCAACGCCGCGTAACGACCAGCGCCCAGGTCCAGCAGTGTGCCGACGCCCAGGCCCGTACCCGGCCCGATCACCACCGCCGGGCGCAACGGCTCCGGCGTGCCTTCGCAGACAACGCGAAATTCGTCGGGCTGCAGGCGGGTCATGCCCAGGGCCATGGCCGAGAAATCATTGACCAGCAGCAGTTCCTCCACCTGCAACGTCTTGCAAAACGCCGTCTTGCTCAAGCGCCAGTGATTGTTGGTGAACTTGAACTCATCGCCGCTCACCGGCCCGGCCACCGACAGGCACACCGCGCCGATGTCCCCGATTTCCAGGCCTTCTTCCTTCAGATAGACCTTGATCGCCGCCTCAGGGCTTGGGTAATCCGCCGTGGCATGCACCCGGATCGAGTGCAGCGCCGAATCTCGCCACACTGCAAAACGGGCGTTGGTGCCCCCGATATCACCGACCAGCGCTAACTTCACTTAAGCGTCTCCAAGGCAGAGGTAAAGGCGCTGGCGCCCTGCTCTGCGGAGCTTGCGGCCAAGCGCATAAATGCAAAAAGCTCGCGACCGGCCCCCACGTTATTGCCCAGGAGGCCCGTGGCAGGCGTGCGCGCTGCAAATGCTTCGGCGTCCACCTTAAGCTCCAAGGTGCCGGTCACGCCATCCACACGAATGATATCGCCATCGCGCACCCGCGCCAGTGGCCCGCCGCTCTGAGCTTCGGGGTTGACGTGAATCGCGGCGGGGATCTTACCCGACGCGCCGGACATACGCCCGTCTGTCACCAGCGCCACCTTGAAACCACGGTCCTGCAACACGCCAAGGAACGGCGTCATCTTGTGCAATTCCGGCATGCCGTTGGAGCGCGGGCCCTGGAAGCGCATCACCGCGACGAAGTCTTTTTCCAACTGGCCGGCCTTGAACGCATCGGCCAGGTCTTGCTGATCCTGGAACACCACTGCCGGTGCTTCGACGATTTGATGTTCCGGCGCCACGGCGGAGACTTTCATCACGCCACGCCCCAGGTTGCCTTCCATCACGCGCAGGCCACCTTCTGGCGAGAACGCACGGGCCACGGGGCGCAGGATGGTTTCGTCGAGGCTTTCGATAGGGCCGTCGCGCCAGACCAGTTCACCATCGACCAGGAACGGTTCCTGGATGTAGCGGCTCAAGCCCTTGCCGGCCACGGTATTCACGTCTTCGTGGAGCAACCCGGCTTCCAGCAACTCACGGATCAGGAACGACATGCCGCCCGCCGCCTGGAAGTGGTTGATGTCGGCCTTGCCGTTTGGATACACGTGGGACAGGGTCGGCACTACCTCGGAGAGGTCAGCCATGTCGTCCCAGGTCAGGATGATGCCCGCCGACATGGCGATGGCCGGCATGTGCAGGGTGTGGTTGGTGGAGCCGCCGGTGGCGTTGAGGGCGACGATGGAGTTGACGATGGATTTCTCGTCGACGATCTCGCCGATCGGCGTGAAGTTGCCGTTGGCCTTGGTCAGGCGCGTGACCTGATGCGCGGCTTCGCGGGTCAGGGCGTCACGCAGCGGCGTGTACGGGTTGACGAACGAGGCGCCCGGCAAGTGCAGGCCCATCACTTCCATCAGCAACTGGTTGGTGTTGGCGGTGCCGTAGAACGTGCAGGTGCCGGGGCTGTGGTAGGACTTCATCTCCGATTCCAGCAGCTCTTCGCGGGTGGCCTTGCCTTCGGCGTAGCGCTGGCGCACATCGGCTTTCTGCTTGTTGGAGATGCCCGACGGCATTGGGCCGCCCGGCACGAAGATCATCGGCAGGTGGCCGTAGCGCAGCGCGCCCATCATCAGGCCAGGGACGATCTTGTCGCAGATACCCAGCATCAGCGCGGCATCGAACATGTTGTGGGACAGCGCTACCGCTGTGGACATGGCAATCACTTCACGGCTGAGCAGGCTCAGCTCCATGCCAGGCTCCCCTTGGGTCACGCCGTCGCACATCGCGGGCGTCCCCCCCGCGAACTGGCCGACCGAGCCGACTTCACGCAGGGCTTTCTTGATTTGTTCAGGGAAATGTTCGTACGGCTGGTGCGCCGAGAGCATGTCGTTATATGACGAAACAATTGCCACGTTGGCGGCATTCATCATGCGCAGACTATTTTTATCTTCAGTGCCGCAACCGGCCACGCCGTGGGCGAAGTTGGCGCATTGCAGCTTGCCGCGCATCGGACCGTCGCTGGCGGCGCCGCGAATGAGCGCAAGGTAAGCCTCGCGGGTGGCGCGGCTGCGGGCGATAAGCCGTTCGGTGACCTCAAGAACGCGGGGATGCATGTGTAGAACTCCAGGCTAACGGATGTGGCGACCTGAGTGTCTATGCTGATCAAACGCCCGCAGCTCATGGGATGGCAGGGTGTCGTTTAAATCATCGGACCAGTTGATTCAGGTCACTCGTTGTAGATTGAACAAAATATTGCCACTAAAAAGGCTTGTTTTCTATTTTTATGCGAATAATCTTGTAATTCTTACAACAAATCGACGACAGGCACTCTCCAATGACTCTTCGTATCGCAATCAATGGTTTTGGCCGTATCGGCCGTAATGTCCTGCGCGCACTGTATACCCAAGGCTACCGCCAGGATTTGCAGATCGTCGCCATCAACGATCTGGGCGACAGCTCGATCAACGCCCACCTGCTCAAATACGACACCGTACATGGCACATTCGACGCAGAGGTCGCTCACGATCAGGAAAGCCTGACCGTCAACGGTGACCGGATTGCCGTGAGTGCCATTCGCAACCCGGCCGATCTGCCATGGGCTGCACACAAGATCGACGTGGTCTTTGAATGCACCGGTCTGTTCACCGACCGTGACAAGGCTGCCGCCCATATTACCGCCGGCGCACGCAAGGTGATCATCTCGGCACCGGCCAAGGGCGCGGACGCTACCGTGGTGTATGGCGTGAACCACGACATTCTGCGTCAATCCCACCAGATCATCTCCAACGCCTCGTGCACCACCAACTGCCTGGCGCCAGTCGCCCAGGTGCTGCATCGCGAGTTGGGTATCGAAAGCGGCCTGATGACCACCATCCACGCCTACACCAACGACCAGAACCTGACCGACGTCTACCACACCGACCCGTACCGCGCTCGCTCAGCCACCCAGAACATGATCCCGAGCAAGACCGGCGCCGCCGAAGCAGTCGGCCTGGTGCTGCCGGAACTGGCGGGCAAGCTGACCGGCATGGCCGTGCGGGTGCCGGTGATCAACGTGTCGCTAGTGGACCTCACCGTGACACTGAAAAAGGAAGCCACCGCCGAAGAAGTCAACGCGCTGCTCAAGGAAGCGAGCCAGCACTCGAAGATCCTCGGTTACAACACCCTGCCGCTGGTATCCAGCGACTTCAACCACAACCCGCTGTCGTCGATTTTCGACGCCAATCACACCAAAGTGAGCGGCAAGTTGCTCAAAGTGTTGGCTTGGTATGACAACGAGTGGGGTTTCTCCAACCGCATGCTGGATAACTGCCTGGCGCTGTGCAACGCCGAGTAAGCCCGTTTTGTGATGAGCTTTTGTGTAGGAGGGGGCTTGCTCCCTCCCTCATTTGCCTTAAGTAGGTTCAGAGAAATAGCCACTTGCCATTTGAGTTGATGATAAGCATTATCATTAACTGCAAATCGGTCTGGTATCACTGTGAGCCAATCTCGCTTCAATCAAGTCTTTCTCACCCAACGGGTGATTCTGCTACGCACTTTGCAGCGCATGGTGAATAACCACAGCACCGCCGAGGACCTGTTGCAGGAAACCTACCTGCGCGTCACCCGGGCCCTCAGCGAGCGGCCGATCGATCACCTTGAACCTTTCGTCTACCAAACCGCCCGTAATCTGGCGTTGGATCACTTGCGTTCGCGCAGGATTCAGGCCCGAACGCTGCAGGAAGATGTCCCGTTCGACATCCTGCAAAGCGTCGCCGCCCCCATCAGCACCCCCGAAGATGCGACCCAGGCCGAGCAACTGCTTGAACACCTGAGCGTCAGCCTGGGCCAGTTGAGCGCCCGCCAGCAGCAGATTTTCATCCTCAGCCGCCTGCACGGGTGCAGCTACCAGGAGATTGCCGATCAGTTGGACGTGTCCTTGAGCACCGTGCAAAAGGAACTGAAATTGATCATGGCCATCTGCGTAGGTGTGGCCGAACGGCTGGATCGGCCTTAAGCTGCACCCGACAGAAGTGTCGACCCAGGCTGTAGGATTAATGAATAGAACGTGGCGAAGACCCGAGGCACACCGTGACGGACCCGAATAAACTGCGCCCCCATGAGCTGGCTCATGAGGTGTTGCAAGACACGGCTATGGACCAGGCCCTCGATTGGCTGATCGCCATGCAGTGCCCGCAGCCCGGGCAGCAGGCCGAGTTTGAAGCCTGGCTGGCCGACGACCCGGCCCACGTCCACGCCTTCGCCAAGGCCCAGGCCGCCTGGGGTGGCGCGCCCGTGCACAGCGCCGCCGTGGCGTTGGCCGCGCCACGCAAGCCCAGCACCTGGCGCCGGATCAAACCCCATTGGAAACCACTGGCCACCGCCGCTGTGCTGCTGATTGGCCTGTTCAGCTTCAGCAACCTGCCAGTACGCCTGCAAGCCGATCACCTGACCGTGGTGGGTGAACGCCAGCGCCTGCAACTGGACGATGGCTCGAAAGTATTGCTGAACACCAACTCGGCGTTCTCCAGCAGCATCAAGGACCACCAGCGCATCGCCCGCCTGTACCAGGGCGAGGCTTTTTTCGAGGTCGCGCCCAGTCATGGCCAGCCCCTGGAAATCGACGCCGGCCCGGTGCGCGCCAGCGTGCGCGACACCGCCTTCGCCGTGCGCTACCTCAATGGCGAGGCCCAGGTGCAGGTGCAGCGCGGTGATGTGGACCTGAGCAACACCTTCGACGATGCCCGTGTGCGCCTGCGCGCCGGTGAAAGTATCCGCATCGGCCCCAACGGCTTCGGCCAACCGGCCAAGCTGGATGCCAACAAGGACCTGGCCTGGGTGCAAGGCCGGCTGATTTTCGAAAACTGCCCGATGAGCGAAGTGCTCGCCGAGTTGCGCCGCTATTACCCAGGCTGGATCGTCAACACCAACGACCAGCTCGCCAGCGTCGCGGTCACCGGTAATTACCGGCTCGACCAGCCCCTGGACGTGGTGCGCTCCCTGGCGCATATCACCTCGGCCAGACTCTCGGAATATCCGGCGCTGGTCATCCTGAACTAAATGAGAATTATTTTTACTCGATAACCTTCGGCGGTACGTCTCGTCTTAGCCAATGCAACTGATTCCTATTTGATTCGGTTCGCAACTATAAGATTCGTACTCCGGAGCGCTCTCGATGTCCTCTCGTTTCAACCGCCGGTCTTCTTCTCCCGTCCTGTCCTTGCTGACGGCTGCCATCCTGCTGGCGGGTGCGCCGGTCATGAGCGCCACCGCCGCCGAACCGGTTTCACGCAGCCAGGGCAACTACACCTTCAGCATCGAGCAGCAGCCGCTGGTCTCGGCCCTCAACGCCTTTACCGCCGTGACCGGCTGGCAGGTCGGCCTGCCCGCAGAGTTGGGCCAGGGCGTGTCGTCCCCTGGTGCACGCGGCCCGTTGTCGCCGGAAAAAGCCCTGGACCGGCTGTTGGTGGGGACCAACCTGAGCTACCGCAAACTGGGCAGCAACAACATCGTGCTGGAAAAGCGCGCAGCAGGCAGCACCCTCAATCTGCAACAGGTGACCATCAGCGCCACCCGTAACGAGCAGAACGTGAACAGCGTACCGAGCACCGTCAGCGTGCATGAGCGCGAAGAGCTGGACCGCCAGAACGTCAACAACATCCGCGAACTGGTGCGCTACGAGCCCGGCGTTTCGGTGGGCGGCGCCGGCACCCGTGCAGGTAACGCCGGCTTCAATATTCGCGGCATCGATGGCGACCGCATCCTCACCCAGGTGGACGGTGTGGAAGTGCCGGACAACTTCTTCAACGGCCCCTACGCCAAGACCCGCCGCAACTACGTCGACCCGGAAATCGTCAAGCGCGTGGAAATCCTGCGCGGCCCGGCCTCGGCCCTGTACGGCAGCAGCGCCATCGGCGGCGCCGTCAGCTACTTCACCCTCGACCCGGATGACATCATCAAGCCCGACCAGGACGTCGCGCCCGGCTGAAGACCGGCTACAGTTCCGCCGACGAAAGCTGGCTGACCTCCGGCACCTTCGCCGGCCGCGTGCAGGACTTCGACGGTTTGCTGCACCTGAGCCAGCGCAATGGCCATGAAACCGAATCCTATGACGGCAACAACGCCACCGGCCTGAACCGCACCGGCGCCAACCCGGAAGAAGCGCGTACCACCAATATCCTGGCGAAACTCGGCTGGAACTATGGCGATGACAACCGCCTGGGCCTGACGTACGAGAAGTACAAGGATGATCGTGACGTCAACCTGAAGAACGCGGTGGGTGGCCCGTTCATCGGTGGCAGAGGCTTTAACCTCTACCGGGACCGTCGGGGTAACGACACGATCACCCGTGAACGTTTCGGCCTGGAAAACACCTTTGCCCTTGAGTCCCCCATTGCTGACCGCATCAAGACCAGCCTCAATTACCAGATCGCCAAGACCGACCAGACCACAGCCGAAATCTATCAGTCAGGCCGCCGCGTATTGCGCACCCGCGACACGCTTTACCAGGAAAAACAGTGGATCTTCGATGCGCAGTTGGACAAAGCGTTCAGCCTCGGTGAAACCGATCACCAGGTGACCTACGGCACCACGCTCAAGCAACAAAAAGTGACGGGGTCGCGCGAAGGCAGCGCGACCTGCGTGGCCGTCGGCAGTGGCTGCACCGCCATTGGAGCACCCAGCCCAATCGCCACCGACAGTGTGAAGAAATCCAGCGATTTCCCAGACCCGACCATCAACACGTATTCGCTGTTTGCACAGGACCAGATCACCTGGGACAAGTGGACCTTCCTGCCCGCAGTACGCTACGACTACACCCAGCTCAAGCCCAAGCTGACCCAGGAATTCCTCAATACGGTGAACCCTACCGGCGCGGATTCTGTCAGCGACAAGGAAAAAACCTGGCACCGCGTAACACCCAAGTTTGGCCTGACCTACGCGCTGACCGATCAATACACCTGGTTCGGCCAATACGCCGAAGGTTTCCGCACGCCGTCCGCCAAGGCGCTGTACGGCCGATTTGAAAACCTGAACCTGGGCTACACCGTCGAACCCAATCCGGACCTCAAGCCGGAAACCAGCAAAGGCATCGAAACCGGTCTTCGTGGCAATTTCGACGAGGGATCCTTCGAGATCGCCGTGTTCTATAACAAGTACCGCGACTTCATCGACGAAGACAATGCGGTGGTCGGCGGCACTGTCGAGCAGTTCCAGGCCGTCAATATCAAGCGCGCCACCATCAAAGGTGCCGAAGCCAAGGGCCGTCTGAGCCTGGACGCGTTCGGTGCGCCACACGGCCTGTACACCCAGGGTTCCGTCTCCTACGCCTACGGTCGCAACGATGAAAACGGAGAACCGCTGAACAGCGTCAACCCGCTTAAAGGCGTGTTCGGCCTGGGCTACGACCAAGACAACTACGGCGGCCTGCTGAGCTGGACCCTGGTGAAGAAACAAAATCGCGTCGACAGCTCCACCTTCCACGCTCCGGACGGCGACACCAGTGCCCCGTTCAAGACGCCCGGCTTCGGGGTCATCGACCTGACGGCCTACTACAAAGTCACCAATGACGTGACCATCAACGGTGGCCTCTACAACCTGACCGACAAGAAGTACTGGAACTGGGATGACGTGCGCAGCTACGACAGCGTCGGCGAAGCCGCGGTGACCGGCCCGGCCAACCTCGACCGCCTGACGCAGCCCGGCCGCAACTTTGCGATCAACGTGATCTGGGACATCTGACAAAGCCCCCTCACCTCGTCGAAATTTCACCGACGAGGTGAGGATTTTTTACTGTGCCGCGTCTTCTTGTTCGTCTAGTTGATAACAGCTCTCTTTCGGGCACCAAGGCGCTCCCCTTCTCAAGGACTTTTTCATGACCGCTTCTTCTACCGCTGAACGCCCAAGCCTGCGCTCCCAGCGCCTGAACCAGATCACCAACGAACCACACACCAAGCTCGATGCCCTGGTGAAGGCCCACGCCCCGTTCGAAACCCCGGCCAATTTTGCCCGTTTCGTGGTGGCGCAGTACCTGTTCCAGTCCGAACTGGTGGCCCTGTACAACGATGCCGAACTGATCAAGATCGTCCCTGACCTGGCCGCACGCTGCCGCGCCGAAGCCGCCAAGCTGGACCTCGCCGACCTGGACACCGACGTGCCGGCTCCGGTGGCCGGTGCAGTGAGCAACCCGAGCAAAGCTGAAGCGCTGGGCTGGCTGTTCGTCTCCGAGGGGTCCAAGTTGGGTGCTGCGTTCCTGATCAAGCGGGCCGTGGGCCTGGGCCTGAGCGAAACCTTCGGGGCTCGCCATCTGGGTGAGCGGCCGGTGGTCGTGCTGAAGGCTGGAAGCGCTTTACCCGCACCCTCGACGGCCTGCAATTGAGCGCCGAAGAAGAAGCGGCGGTAGAAAAAGGTGCAGTGGATGCGTTTGTGCGCTTCACCGTGTTGCTGGAACAGGCGTACGCTAGCGCCCCTGAACTGGCCTGATCCCCCACATTGAAATGCAATCAACTGTGGGAAGGGGCTTGCCCCCGATGGCGGAAGGTCAGTTACCTATTTATTGGCTGATGCACCGCTATCGGGGGCAAGCCCCCTCCCACATTTAAACC
>NZ_JADDUM010000251.1 GCF_015163715.1 Pseudomonas cyclaminis | reverse complement strand
AAGTATAGGCGCCGACATAGCCGAGTACGTCGACGTGCCCGTAATAGCGGTCTTTGAGGCGTTGCAGGGTGCCGTTCTTTTCCACCTTGTCCAGGTAGCTGTTGATCTCGTTGAGCAGGCTGTTGTCTTCGCCTGCGGCCACGGCCCAACTCTGGTTGCTGGCATTGCCCAGGTCGAAGGCCACACGCACGTTGGGGAAGTACACCTGGTTCATCGCCACTTCGTTGGAGTCCACCAGGGTCAGGTCGATTTGCCCCTCGTCCACCATGCGCAGCAGATCAACTACCTCAACGGCGTCGGACTCTTCGTATTCAATTGCAGGATTCTGCTTTTTAAGCGTCGCCAATTGTTCGGCGTGGGTGCTGCCCTTGAGCACCATGATCTTCTTGCCCACCAGGTCCGCCGCGTTGGTCGGGCGTGACTGGCCGTTGCGGTAGATGACCTGCGGGGTGACTTCAAGATAGGAATGGGAGAACCGCACCTGTTGCTGGCGCTGCTCGCTGCTGACCAGCCCGGCGGCGGCAAGCACCGGGCCATTGGCTTTGCCCAGTTGGCCGAACAGGTCGTCGAGGTTGTCGGCGGTCTCGATTTCCAGCTTTACGCCCAGGTCGTCGGCGAAGCGCTTGACCAGTTCGTATTCGAAACCGGTTTCACCGTTGCGGTCCTGGAAATACGTAGCCGGGCTGTTCCGGGTAATCACCCGCAATACGCCATCCTCCTTGATTCGCTCTAGCGTGCTGGGTTTATCAACACAGGCGCTGAGCATCAGGAAGAGTCCGGTGGCGATGAGCCATTTGGCGCATCGCGGGCGCAAAGCAGTTGGGGAGAACATCTGCGCAGTATACGCAAACGGCCCACGGCGCCATATCTCGACAGCGCGGGACTTGTCTGCTAGCGCCGCCAAAACTGTGCTGCAGCCCACAGAAACGTGGCCTGGCGGGTAATTGTGACGGTTAAAATAACTGCGCCGAATGCCTTGGATAATGCCCCGATAGCGTGCAAACCGTGCCAACTGACGTTCGGCAGCAGCCAGCGATGCCGTTTCGGGTGCCGTTGGCGATGGTTTACGCTAGAATGCACGGCCTCAAAGCACACCCCTTCCCGAGGCTGTCCCGAAGATGTTGATCCTGCGCGGCGCTCCTGCCCTTTCTGCCTTTCGCCACAGCAAACTCCTTGAACAACTGAGCCAGAAGGTTCCAGCGGTTACAGGCCTGTATGCTGAATTTGCTCACTTCGCCGACGTTACCGGCGTATTGACCGCCGACGAACAGCAAGTGCTGGCACGCCTTCTGAAGTACGGCCCAAGCGTTCCCGTTCAAGAGCCGACTGGCCGCTTGTTCCTGGTTCTGCCGCGGTTCGGCACCATCTCGCCCTGGTCGAGCAAGGCCAGCGACATCGCTCGCAACTGTGGCCTGGAAAAAATCCAGCGCCTGGAGCGCGGTATCGCCTTCTACGTCGCTGGCCAGTTCAGCGATGCCGATGCCGAGCTGATCGCCAGCAGCCTGCACGACCGCATGACCCAGATCATCGTCAGCCAGCTCGAACAGGCCGCCGGTCTGTTCAGCCACGCCGAGCCCAAGCCGCTGACCGCGATTGACGTGCTCGGCGGCGGCCGCGCCGCCCTGGAGAAGGCCAACACCGAGCTGGGCCTGGCCCTTGCCGAAGACGAGATCGACTATCTGGTCAACGCCTTCAACGGTTTGCAGCGCAACCCCCACGACATCGAACTGATGATGTTCGCCCAGGCCAACTCCGAACACTGCCGTCACAAGATCTTCAACGCCAGTTGGGACATCGACGGCCAGAGCCAGGAAAAAAGCCTGTTCGGCATGATCAAGAACACCTACGTGATGCACAGCGAAGGCGTTCTGTCGGCTTACAAGGACAACGCCTCGGTCATCGTCGGCTCCGTCGCCGGCCGCTTCTTCCCGGACCCCGAGACCCGCCAGTACGGCGCGGTGCAGGAACCGGTGCACATCCTGATGAAGGTTGAAACCCACAACCACCCGACCGCGATTGCCCCGTTCCCTGGCGCAGCCACCGGTTCCGGCGGCGAGATCCGTGACGAAGGTGCGACCGGCCGTGGCGCCAAGCCCAAGGCGGGCCTTACCGGTTTCACCGTGTCCAACCTGCAGATCCCGGGCTTCGAACAGCCGTGGGAAGTGCCGTACGGCAAGCCTGAGCGCATCGTCACCGCCCTCGACATCATGATCGAAGGCCCACTGGGCGGCGCCGCGTTCAACAACGAGTTCGGGCGCCCGGCACTGACCGGTTACTTCCGTACCTTCGAACAGTCCATCACCACGCCTCACGGTGATGAAGTGCGCGGCTACCACAAGCCAATCATGTTGGCCGGCGGCATGGGCAACATCCGTGAAGAACACGTCAAGAAGGGCGAGATCCTGGTCGGCTCCAAGCTGATCGTGCTCGGCGGCCCGGCGATGTTGATCGGCCTGGGCGGCGGCGCGGCTTCCTCCATGGCCACCGGCACCAGCTCGGCGGACCTGGACTTTGCTTCCGTACAGCGTGAAAACCCGGAGATGGAGCGTCGCTGCCAGGAAGTCATCGACCGTTGCTGGCAGTTGGGTGACAAGAACCCGATCAGCTTTATCCACGACGTCGGTGCTGGTGGTTTGTCCAACGCCTTCCCGGAACTGGTCAACGACGGCGACCGTGGTGGCCGTTTCGAACTGCGCAACATTCCAAACGACGAGCCGGGCATGGCCCCGCACGAAATCTGGAGCAACGAATCCCAAGAGCGTTACGTGCTGGCCGTCGGCCCTGAAGACTTTGCGCGCTTCCAGGCCATCTGCGAACGCGAGCGTTGCCCGTTTGCCGTGGTCGGCGAAGCCACTGCCGAGCCGCAGTTGACGGTTACAGACAGCCACTTCGGCAACAGTCCGGTGGACATGCCGCTCGAAGTGCTGCTGGGCAAAGCCCCGCGCATGCACCGTTCGGCGGTCCGTGAAGCCGAGCTGGGCGATGATTTCGACCCAAGCGCCCTGGAACTGGCCGACAGCATCGAGCGCGTGCTGCACCACCCGGCCGTGGCGAGCAAAAGCTTCCTGATCACTATCGGCGACCGCAGCATCACCGGCCTGGTTGCCCGTGACCAGATGGTCGGCCCATGGCAAGTGCCGGTGGCCGACGTTGCCGTCACCGCCACCAGCTTTGACGTCTACACCGGTGAAGCCATGGCCATGGGCGAGCGTACGCCGCTGGCTCTGCTGGACGCCCCGGCGTCGGGCCGCATGGCCATTGGTGAAACCCTCACCAACATCGCCGCATCGCGCATCGGCAAGCTGTCCGACATCAAGCTGTCGGCCAACTGGATGTCCGCTGCCGGCCATCCGGGCGAAGACGCGCGTCTGTACGACACCGTAAAAGCCGTCGGCATGGAGCTGTGCCCGGAGCTGGGGATCACCATTCCGGTGGGCAAGGACTCGATGTCCATGGCCACCCGTTGGAACGAAGACGGTACCGACAAGAGCGTGACTTCGCCGCTGTCGTTGATCGTTACCGGTTTCGCGCCGGTCACCGACATCCGTCAGACCCTGACCCCGCAACTGCGCATGGACAAGGGCACCACCGATCTGATCCTGATCGACCTGGGCCGTGGCCAGAACCGCATGGGTGCCTCGATCCTCGCGCAAACCCACGGCAAGCTCGGCAAGCACGCACCGGACGTGGATGACGCAGAAGACCTCAAGGCTTTCTTCGCCGTGATCCAGGGCCTCAACGCCGACGGTCACCTGCTGGCTTACCACGACCGTTCCGATGGTGGTTTGCTGACCAGCGTTGTGGAAATGGCCTTCGCCGGTCACTGCGGACTGAACATCGTGCTCGACAGCGTTGCCGAGGATGCTGCCGAGATCAACGGCATCCTGTTCAACGAAGAATTGGGCGCCGTGATCCAGGTTCGCCAGGACGCTACCCCGGACGTCCTCGCACAATTCAGCGCCGCTGGCCTGGACGACTGCGTCGCCGTGATCGGCCAGCCGATCAACAATGGCGAGATCAACATCTCGTTCAATGGCGATACCGTGTTTGCCGGCCAGCGCCGCCTGCTGCAACGCCAGTGGGCCGAGACCAGCTACCAGATCCAACGCCTGCGTGACAACGCCGACTGCGCCGAGCAGGAATTCGACGTGATCCTGGAAGAAGACAATCCGGGCCTGAGCACCAAGCTCAGCTTCGACGTCAACCAGGACATCGCCGCGCCGTACATCAAGAAAGGTATTCGCCCACAAGTTGCCGTACTGCGTGAGCAGGGCGTCAACGGCCAGGTGGAAATGGCGGCTGCGTTCGACCGCGCCGGCTTCAATGCGATCGACGTGCACATGAGCGACATCCTCGCCGGTCGCGTCGACCTCAACGAGTTCAAAGGCCTCGTCGCCTGCGGCGGTTTCTCCTACGGCGACGTGCTGGGTGCCGGTGAAGGCTGGGCCAAGTCGGCGCTGTTCAACAGCCGTGCCCGCGACGCGTTCCAAGGCTTCTTCGAGCGCAACGACAGCTTCACCCTGGGTGTGTGCAACGGTTGCCAGATGATGTCCAACCTCAGCGAACTGATTCCGGGCAGCGAGTTCTGGCCGCACTTTGTGCGTAACCGTTCCGAGCAGTTCGAAGCCCGTGTTGCCATGGTGCAGGTGCAGGAATCCAACTCGATCTTCCTGCAAGGCATGGCCGGTTCGCGCATGCCGATCGCCATCGCCCACGGCGAAGGCCATGCCGAGTTCAGCAGCGAAGAGGCCTTGCTTGAAGCCGACCTGTCCGGTTGCGTGGCCATGCGCTTCGTCGACAACCACGGCAAAGTCACCGAGAGCTACCCGGCCAACCCGAACGGCTCGCCGCGCGGGATCACCGGCCTCACCAGCCGCGACGGTCGCGTGACCATCATGATGCCGCACCCGGAGCGTGTGTTCCGCGCTGTGCAGAACTCGTGGCGTCCGGAAGAGTGGAACGAGGACGGCGCCTGGCTGCGCATGTTCCGCAACGCTCGTGTGTGGGTGAACTAAGACGGTGTACAAGCTCGCCTTCTTTGTGCCCGACAGCCATGTAGAGACGGTGAAAACCGCCGTCTTCGCAGCTGGCGGCGGGCGCATCGGCGACTACGACCACTGCGCCTGGCAAGTGCTGGGCCAAGGCCAATTTCGCGCGTTGGACGGCAGCCAGCCGTTTATCGGGCAAGTGGGCCAGGTTGAAGTCGTTGACGAGTGGAAGGTTGAGCTGGTGGTGGCGGATGCGTTGATTGTGGCCGTTGTGGCTGCGTTGAAGTTAAGCCATCCGTATGAAACACCCGCTTATGAAGTGTGGCAGTTGGCGGACTTTTGATTCGTTGGCTGCATAAACAAAAAACCCGCTGGGCCAGTTTGGTCAGCGGGTTTTTTGTTGCCTGGATTACGGCGCCGGTGTCAGTTTCACCTCGGCGCGAATCGCATCAATCAAAGTGGTCTGGTGGACAAAACGCTGCTGTGCCATGCCCCAGCGATCAATGAAAAACATCCCCTTATCGTCTACCTGGATCGGGGTCGAGACGATTTCCCCGGTTCTGGATTTATGCAGCAGGTTGGTTTCTGCCGAGGACGGGCGCTCGATCAGAAAGTGCCCGGATTCCTTCAGCCGTGCCCTGTCCAGAGGGACGAACGCGGCAGGTTGATACCGGCCGGCCACGCCGACTTCCAACGTAAAGTCACTGCGCAATGCCGTCCAACGGGTTTCCAGCAGCGTCTCCCAGCGGCCTGGGCGGATGTTGCTCGACAGGTTGGGCGCGGTGTCACGGATATGCAGGCTGACCGCACCTTGCAACTCAGCCAGGCCGGGCACTTGCCGGTGAATATTGGTGTGAGCACTGCCGATGAACGCCACCCATTTATGTGGGCCATTTACAGCCTGATCAGCCTTGATTACCTGTGAGGCAAAATAGCTGAACATCTGGTTACGGGCATCGTCACCCGCACCTTTTACGTTGTAACTGGCGCTGCAGTCGAGTGCACGTACCCGAATGCCGTATTTATTGGCGGCATGGATTACCTGCGAGTAGGTGTTGGGCCCGCTGTAGAGCGGCATGTGTCCGGCGTCCTGAGCCTTTAGATAGTCTTTCAGATTGTGCGGCATCTTTGCTGTACGAAAGAACGTGTCCAACTCTGCCTGGTGCAGATCGGTGAGCAGGTGTTCAACGTAGAGGGTTTTGACCTTCAACGCCTTGAGCTTTTTCATGTGCTTTATCAGGAATGCCTTGCTCGCCTGCGCTGCGTGGGCCTCGCCGATGATCAGTCCATGCAGCCTGCTCTTGCCGAAGGCTTCGAGGAACGGCTCGGGCAAGGTGTGCGCGCCCATCAGCGAAAGGTCCGGCCGGGCGACTGGCTCATGGCTGGCCAAGTACTCGATTGCATCTTTGTTCAGGCGTGTGCGGGTGTCTTTAAAGGCAAGCCACGCTTCGAGATGATCTGGGCCGGGTGCGTAGCGAGTGTCCAGCCCATGATGCTGGATAGACTGTGTATG
Organism: Pseudomonas cyclaminis; assembly: GCF_015163715.1. Taxonomy (GTDB): domain Bacteria; phylum Pseudomonadota; class Gammaproteobacteria; order Pseudomonadales; family Pseudomonadaceae; genus Aquipseudomonas; species Aquipseudomonas cyclaminis. Next base: position 14,844 of record NZ_JADDUM010000251.1, on the reverse strand, counting down.
GATGCTGTCGCGCAGGTTCGGCGCAATGTCGTAGTCGCTGTAATGCCCTACCGAGGGTGCTGGCGCCGTGGTCGACGGGCCTGGCAACTCGACTGCCTTGTAGGGCGTTTGCAGCGCCAGCGTATAGTCGCCTTTAGCCGCCGCATCTGCGGGGATAGCACCGGGGCTGTCCGGTCGCAGCCCAACGGGCTGACCGGGACCGACATCTTCCACACGCACAGCAACCGCCTTGTGCAGGTCGGCAAGTCCAGGCTTCTGCTTGAAGGTCGTCATGCGCGATGGGTCCACCAGGGCGATCCAGCGTTCGTCCGGCAAGTTTTCGATGTCCGTTTCCAGCACCTTGTGCGAATAGAAGTTTCTGACGGCGGCGTCTCGTGGGGTGGTGGACGGGGTATCCCCAAGGCTCATGGCATCGTCCAGTTGGTAGGACGTCGAGGCGTCCAGGGCATGGACTTTCAACCCTTTCTTCCGGGCTTCGCGTATCAGGCTGAAGTAAGAGAACTCTGCGTTTTTGGCAAACCCCATGGCCTTGTCGATGGCTTTCAAATGCTCTTCGATATTCTTCCAGGACTTTGCGCTATTGAGCTTCGCCAGTTTCGTGCGAAAAACATCACCGGGCAGGTATTCCACATACAGACGCTTGAAGCCCTTTTGGATCAATGCGTCCATGTTTTCGATCAATAGCTGTTTGCTGGCGATGGAGCCCGGCACCGCACCTATGACCAGGTTTGGGCGGGCGCTGAACGCTTCGTTGTCGGTCAATGCCGCCAGAGACGTCTGCGTCTCGACAGCAGGCACCTGCGCACGAGGCGCATCGGCAGGGCGTGCGCTGAAGAAGGCTTCTGCGTCCTTGGTCAGATGGTTGACCTGCTGTTGGTAAACCGCGTGGGTCGATTGCAGGTCCTGGGCCACCGCTATGCGCACGAGTTCTGGATTGTCGGGAAAAAAATCCCCCTGAGCCCTGAGTCGGGCTTTCATCTCAGGGTCAAAGACGAGCCTCAGGTTTTCCTGGTACTTGTCAGGCATTTCATAGTTTTTCAGGTTGTCAGGAGAATCTGCGACTTTTTCATACTTCGGCGCGCCCCCCGTCACGCCGGTGCGTTTCCAGACGCCTTGGGCATCGGGCGCGGCGAGACGGGTGGTCGAGACCAGCTTGCCGGTGGCCGGGTCCAGGCGATACAGCAAGTAGCGTCCAATTGGATCGGGGCTTTTGGGCGCCCATAGCAGTTCACCATCAAACAATGCCGACTGCATGCCCGTCGGGGCGAGAGGCTTGGGTTCAAGGGGGCTGATCAATTTCATCGGTGGGGTATGGGCCAGGCGCCTGGGGGCCTGGCTCAGTCGTTTCACTGAACTCAAGGCCGGCCGCGCTGCCGCATGGCCCAGGCGTTTCAGTGAGCCCAGCGCCGGTCGCAGGTCGGTGAACACCGCACCGGCACTGTTGAACAAGTAACCCATGAAATGTTCCAGCGCCCTGGCGTTATCACCTTGATGGTAAGCGTGCAGCGCCAACATGCCATCCTTGAACGCCAGCAGCAGGCCAGCGCTCAGGCTCAGCACCGGAAAGGGCGCGGTGGCGACGGCGGTCACCCATTCCACACAGGTCCACAAAATGCTGCTGATCATTTGCGTGCGGCTGACTGTGGTGGCGGCGACGTCATCGATGATGCGCTGCAGCTTCATGTTGTACAGGTCTTTGGGCAGGTCAGGCAGCGGCGCCTGTGCGTAAGTCGAGTCATACCGGGGCGGGCTGACACTGGTCTTGTCCAACTGCTCGGGTAACTGCGCCTTGGCCGTTTCCAGAAAGGCCTGGACCCTGACCTTGGATTGGCTGGCAACGCGTGAGGTGAGGTACTGGATCATCCCCGGGAGCTTTTTCAGCAGGTAGTTGAACAGCTTGGCCTCGCGCCAACTGATGCCGTCCGGTGCGTTGGGGGTGTAGAGCAACGTGGGGTTGTTGCCATGGCTGAACAGGTAGGTGCCGATTACCCAGTCGCCATCGATCATCAAGCGGTGAATGGCGTCGTCGCGACGGGTTTGGGCCGCTGTACTGCCCATGTTGGCGATGCTGTGCTGCAGCCATTGCCAATCGACACGGGCAATGTGGCCCTGCAATTGACACTCAAGGGCGGTGTTCTGCATGTGCGTTTGGGTGATGATCAGCGTGGCACTGCGCCGCAGGTGATAGTCGGGGCTGTCAGCGTCCAGCAGCCTTGATTTGATCTCGTTGGTGTAACGCTCACCGATCCAGACCCCGGTGACCGAACGCGCGACTTTTTCCGCCGTCAACAGGCTGAGGTCCACCTTTTCCGGCCCCTTGAAGCGTGCGGAGCGCGAGAACTTTTCGTCGAGGAAACCAATGCCATCGGCGTACCCATCCCGGTAGAGCTGGGTGTAGGAAATAGGGGCCGGCGTGGAGGTGCCGATCAATGAGGGCGGCGAGTAGGCCAGCACGGTGTCCGGATCGACTTCGTTGCGAGGGTGGCCAAGCAGCGCGTTGAGGCTTTTCTTGGCCTGCTCATGCAGGTAATCGGTGAAGCGTGGGACGTTCGCCTCGGACAATGGAAAATCGTTGTAGGTACGTAATCCACCTTCGGCATCCTCTGCCAGTTTCGTCAGCTTGCGGCGAGTGCCGACAGGTGCCGAACGGTACCAGCCCGGTGTGCTGAACTCATAGTCATCGACGCGGGTGGCCAGTACATGGTTCGCCATGTCCTTGAGGCAATCGGCATGGCTGCAGCTTGGGCCGAAGGTGACCTCCTGGTGTTCGAGGGCCTGGGGTTTGAAGCTCAAACTGTTGAGTACCTGCTTCATCTTGTTGCGAAAGCGCAGCGCAACACGGTTGATCAGGTAGTCGGTCAAGGTGCCCGGCGGCGATTTGATACCGTTGTCCAGGGTCCAACTGAGGATGTGGCTCTGGCAGGCAGCCTCACTGTTGAAGGCTTGGAACTGTTTCTCACGCGGGGCTTCGGGGGTGCACAGCAACACGCGGGTGACCACGTTATCCGGATTGCGCTGGCGCAGTACCCACAGGTCCTGCAACTGGGCCTCATGCAGGGACAGGGTCGAGGCGCTCAGGTGGGTGCCGGTGCCTTGGCGCAGGCTTTGGATCAGGTCGAAGTCATTCTCAGTGAGATGACCTTGCAACAGCGCCGTATAGGCCAGCGTATTGATGCGCTGATCGAGCATTGCCGCGATGGCCTGGCTCACCTGCGACTTGGCATGCAACTGTTTTTGCGCCTCGGCAAAGTCGATACGCGGTTGCAGCGTATCCAGTTGTTGCAGCAGCCAGGCGGGGGTCAGGTCGCTGTACTGCGGCGCCAACCGCGCACCGTGGTAGCTGAGCGTGGTTTTTTTCAGAAAATCGGAGTCAGCGAGTTCATCGCCGGTATGCAGGCCTCGCAAGGCCAGTTCGACCAGGTTTCGGTCATGCTCATATTCGCCGATAGGGTTGAGCACGCGGCGGGTATTGACCTCTATCCGTGCCGGGTCGAGATCGTTGATTTCCAGATCGTCGCTCAAGCGCTCCAGCCATTGATAACGGGCCAGGGCGTGAGGCGTGGTAACCGGCCCCAGCAGATCCAGCAGGTGTTTGCGCGCCTCGTTATAGCGGCGCAGGTTGTCGGCCAGCATTGCGCGTCGCGCCTCGTTGGCGCTGCGGTACCAGTCCGGTGCGCTATGGCGCAGCCATCTGCCCAGGAGCAGTTGAGCGCGCCATTCAAGGCGGGCAGTGAGGTCGGGCAGGGCACTGGCGAGTGCCCGGTCCAGGGCGTCAATCAACGGGCCCGCCTCGTTTGCGGGGTTGTCGACCAGGCTCAAGGCGCGCTCGACATCTGCGCTACGTTTGGCGATCAGGGCAGTGTGGGTGTGCTCGAACAGGGGCGCGTCGTCGATGGGCGCCAACGCCAGCGGCCAGATCGCTTCAGGTGGCAGGGCGTGATATCGCACTGGAAGCAAGCTCAGGAAATCATCCCGCTCGCCGGGCTGATCCAGGCTCAGTCGCAGTCGGGTGTTCAGCTCGGTGAGGGAATCGAAGGTTTCGATGCCCCGTGAGGGGGTGAACAGCATGACCCGGCCAACCGTCGCGGTCGAGGAGAGGTCGGCTACCACGGGGCTGGACTTTTCTGTAAGGACAAAGGCCCCGGCCAGTTCGACGGTGGTGTCCTGGTATTCCATGGTCAGTGCATATTGGCCGGGGCGTAAAGTCGGGCCCAGTGCTACGCGATCGAGCATTGCCCGTTCTTGAGGATGCAGCAGGCGATCCGACTCCCCCAATGCGGCCTCGTTGGTCAGGGCGGTGTAGCCCGCGTCATAGGCCATGAAGGTTTTTTGCCCGCGGCCATTGATCTGTTCACGCGCATCCAGCGCCAGTAGCTGCGTGTTCAGCGTGGACCTGAGGGTAGCCAGCAGTGTTTGCCCGGCCGGGCTGGTCAGCGGGCTCTTGGCCAGGGCCGAATAGAGTATCCGGCCTTTGCGCAGGAACTGATTGCGGTGTTCCTCAAGTACAAGGTTCAACTGCTCCAGGTAGGCCAGTTCGGTCGAAGCTTTCTGCTCCGGCAGCAGCGGCGCCTCGATGTGGAGCAAATGGTGGCCGATCAGGTTGAGCGAACCTTTGATCTCGTCAAAGGACAAGGAGGGAGGGGACGTGCTCACAAGTGGTAGCTCCATGCTGAAGGTAAGAACGCTCAGCATGGAGAGGGCCGCCCCGGTCAGGGCGGTAGATAGGTAGCGCCGTCAGGCGCCCGCACGTGCGGGGTTGCGATTGGCCAGGGCGTTGAGCGCGTCACTCAAACCCTGCGCCTGCGCACCGACCAGCAGGTGCCACACACCGTCTTCCAGCTGACTGACACCCTGGCAGCCAAGGACCGTCAACTGTGGCTGCGACAGCGCGTGGTCATCTGCCAATTGCAGGCGGATACGGGTCATGGCGACGCAATCGAGTTGCAGCACATTGTCCCGGCCACCCAGTGCATCCAGCCATTGCTGGGCGTGGGGCGTGTCGATGGCGGGGGCCTGAGGCGCGGCGTTGGCGGACAGGGGCATCGCCAACCGGATCTCATCGGCAATGCTATCCGCCATCGGCCCCACCACCACCTGCAGGCTGCCACCGTTGCCGGGGCGCACCACCGCCATCGCGCCTAGGGCTTTCAACTCGGCATCCACCGCTTTGCTGCGGTCGACCATGTCCAGGCGCAGACGCGTGGTGCAGGCGCCGACGCTGAGCAAGTTGTCGGCACCGCCCAGGGCGCGGATATAGGCCCCGGCGCGCTGGTTATCGGTCATGGCTTCAGCCTGGCTGACCGGGATGTCCTCACGCCCTGGCGTCTTCAGGTTGAATTTACGGATGCAGAAATCAAACACGCTGTAGTACACCACCGCGTAGGCCAGGCCCACCGGGATCACCAGCCAGCCGTTGGTGGATTTGCCCCAGCCGAGGACCATGTCGATAAAGCCGCCGGAGAAGGTAAACCCCAAGTGAATATTCAGCAGGTTGGTGACCGCCATCGACAGGCCGGTGAGCAACGCATGCAGCAGGTACAGGAACGGCGCGAGGAACATGAAGGCAAATTCAATCGGCTCGGTGACCCCGGTCAAAAATGAGGTCAGTGCCATGGACAGGAAGATCCCGCCCATCACCTTGCGCCGTTCCGGCAGGGCATTGCGGTACATCGCCAGGCACGCGGCGGGCAGGCCGAACAGCATCACCGGGAACATACCGGTCATGAATTGGCCGCCTTTGGGATCGCCGGCAAAATAGCGGGTCAGGTCGCCCGTCACCACCGCGCCGGTGACCGGATCGGTGAACGTGCCGAACACAAACCAGGCCATGTTGTTGAGGATGTGGTGCAGGCCGGTCACGATCAGCAGGCGGTTGAACACGCCAAACACGAACGCGCCGAGGCTGCCGCTTTCCATCAGCAGCACGCCGAAGCCGTTGATGCCGTGCTGGATCGGCGGCCAGATCAGGCCAAAGATCACCCCCAGCCCCACCGCCGAGAACCCGGTGACAATCGGCACAAAGCGTCGCCCGCCGAAAAACGCCAGGTACTCCGGCAGCTTGATGTCCTTGAAGCGGTTATACAGCGCACCGGCCATCAAGCCGCTGGCGATACCGGCGAGCATGCCCATGTTGATGCTGGTATCCATCACCTTGAGCGTGGAGACCATCACCAGATAACCAATGGCCCCGGCCAGCCCGGCCGTCCCATTGTTATCGCGGGCAAACCCCACGGCGATGCCGATGGCGAAGATCAGCGCCAGGTTGGCGAAGATCGCCTGCCCGGCATCGTGCATCACCGCGATGTTGAGCAAGTCGGTATCGCCCAAACGCAGCAACAGCCCGGCAATCGGCAGGATGGCGATGGGCAGCATCAGCGCACGGCCCAGGCGTTGCAGGCCTTCAATGAACAGTTGATACATGGCGGGTCTCCTTTTTCTTGTTGTTGTCAGCTCAGCGGCCAGTGGTGTTGACAGGCTTGGCGCACGGCCTTGGCGCTGCTCAGGTCGAGCAGGCCGAGGCTCAGTTGCCGGCATTGCGCCGCGTCCAGGTGGCGGACGCGGTCCTTGATTTCCGCGATCTGCGGCGGGCTCACTGACAGCTCGCTGACCCCCAGGCCGACCAGCACGGGCGTGGCCAGCGGGTCGGAGGCGAGCGCGCCGCAGACGCCGACCCAGCGCCCATGTTTGGCTGCACCGGTGCAGGTCTGGGCGATCAGCCGCAGCAGCGCCGGGTGCAGCGCGTCGACCCGTGCGGCGAGGCCGGCGTGATCGCGGTCCATGGCCAGGGTGTACTGGGAGAGATCATTGGTGCCGATGGACAGAAAGTCCGCGTGTTCGGCCAACTGCTCGGCCATCAGCGCAGCGGCCGGTACTTCGATCATTACCCCCAGTTCGGGGCGTTGGTTCAGTTCCAGCTCTGCGCAAAGTTCATCCAGGCGCTGGCGGATCTGCAGCAGTTCGTCGACTTCACTGACCATCGGCAACAGGATGCGGCAGCGCTTCAGCGGGGACACTTGCAGCAGGGCACGCAGTTGCTGATCAAGCAGCTCAGGACGCACCTGAGCCATGCGAATGCCGCGCAGGCCCAACACCGGGTTGGCCTCGGCGGGCAGCGGCAGGTAGTCGAGTTGTTTGTCGCCGCCCACATCGATGGTGCGGATGATCACCGACTTGTCGCCCATGGCATCCAGCACGGCTTGATAGGCCTGGCGTTGCTCCTGTTCATCCGGCGCGGTGCGGCGGTCGACGAAGAGGAATTCGGTGCGCAGCAGGCCGACGCCATCGGCGCCGTTTTCAAAGGCCACGCGCGCCTCGCTGCTGGAGGCGACATTGGCAGCCACTTCGATGCTGACGTCGTCGCGGGTGCGTGCCGGTTGCTGGGCCTGGGCCTGTTGCTGCTGGCGGCGCAGTTTTTGTGCGTCGCGAATCTGGTGCACCTGGGCGTGACGGGCTTCGCTGGGCGCCAGTTCCAGGCGACCGTTGGCGGCATCCAGCACCACGCGCTGGCCTTGCGGCACATCAAGGACTTCGCTGCCCAGTGCGACCACGCAGGGCAGGCCTTTGCCCCGCGCCAGGATCGCCACATGGGAGGTCGCGCCGCCTTCGGCCATGCACAGGCCGACCGCCTGCTGCGCGCTCAGTTGCAGCAAGTCCGAGGGCGTCAGTTCATGGGCGCTGACAATTGCGCCGCCGGTAACTCGACGTGCCAGCCCTCGCCCAACAAGGCGCGCAACACCCGTTGTTGCAGGTCGCGCAGGTCGTTGGCGCGCTCGGCGAACAGCGGCTTGCCCAATGCCAGCAGCACCGCGCACTGGGCCTGGATCGCATCGCGCCAGGCATGGGTGGCGGCGCTGCCTTGCTCGATGGCCGCGGTGGCGGCGTCCAATAGGGTCGGGTCTTCCAGCAGCGCCAGGTGGGCGGCGAAGATGTCTTCTTCCTCGACGTTTTTACCCTGGCGGGCGTGCGCCAGGGTGCTGCGGATTTCACCGCGCACCCGCTCCAGCGCTGTATCCAGCTGTTGCAGTTGTTCGTCAGCCGAATGCTGGCCTGTGTCTGCCGGCAGCTCGATACCGCTCAGGCGGAACAGCGGCCCACAGACCAGGCCGGGCGCCGCGCAGACGCCTTGCAGCACATCGGCTTCGGTATTGGCCCGGCGTGGCGCAAGGGCGGCAGGGGCGTGAGGTTGTGCTTTGATCGGCGCGGACAGCGCGGCAACCAAGGCCTGCAACGCCGCCTCGCAGTCCTTGCCACGGCAGGTGACGCGCACCTCGTCGCCTTCGCCGATGCCCAGCCCCATCAAGCCAATCAGGCTGTCGCAGGCGGCCGACTTATCACCGTAGTGCAGGCGCGCCTGGCTGCTGAAACCCTGGGCCGTCTTGCGGATCAGCGCGGCGGGCCGAGCATGCAAGCCGCCTCGATGGGTGATGTGTACGCTGGCGCTGGCCTCTTCGATAGCGTTATCCACAGCCGTCCGGGCCGGTGCTGTCGACCGTGCGATGACCTGCATCAGCGGCTCGCCAAGTGTGACGGTTTGCAACGCCATGGGCTGCAGTTCGAAGTGCTCGCCATTGGTCAGGATAATCAGGCTGATCAGGCTCTTGCACTGGCGCGCAATGCGGTCCAGGTCGAACCGCACCAGCGCCTGGCCCTGGCTCACCCGTGCGCCTTGTTTGACCAGCAACGCAAAGCCTTCGCCTTTCAGCTCGACGGTATCGATGCCCACGTGCATCAGCAGCTCGGCGCCGTTATCGGCGCGGATCGTCAGTGCATGGCCGGTGCGTGCGACGTGGATGATCTCGCCATCACAGGGGGCGTGCAGGCAATCGTTCAGCGGGTCGATGGCCAGGCCGTCGCCCATGGCGCCACTGGCGAACACTTCGTCGGGGACGTTGCCCAGGGTCAGCACCGGCCCACTGAGGGGGGCGCCGAGGGTCACTGCATTATTGTTGTTGGACATGGGCACGGTACTCATCAGGAAAACACAGCAATCGACTCAGTGAGTGCGGGTGACTTTGCTCAGGTGGCGCGGCTGGTCCGGGTCCATGCCGCGGGCGACCGCCAGACCGGCGGCCATCACGTAGAAACTCATGATCGCCAGCACCGGGTCCAGGCTCGGGTGTTCGGCGCGGCTCAGGGTCAGGTCGCGTTCGGCGATATCGTCGGGCGCGGCCAGCAGCACGCGGGCGCCGCGCTGGCGCATGTCGGCGGCCAGGCTCAGCAGCCCGGCCTGCTCGGCACCCCGTGGCGCGAATATCAGCAACGGGTAGTTCGCGTCGATCAAGGCCATCGGCCCGTGGCGTACCTCGGCGCTGCTGAAGGCTTCGGCCTGGATCGCCGAGGTTTCCTTGAGCTTGAGCGCCGCTTCCTGGGCGATGGCAAAACCGGCGCCACGGCCGATCACCATCAGGCGCTGGCTGTCGCGCAGGGCGGTGATGGCGTTGCTCCAATCCTGCCTTGCCGCTTCACGCAGGCCATCGGGCAAGGCCTGGCAGGCTTGCAGCAGATCGGCTTCCTGGTTCCAGTGTCCGACCAGCAACGCGCTGGCGCTGAGGGTGGCGATAAAACTCTTGGTCGCCGCCACGCTGAGTTCCGGCCCGGCGCACAGGGGCACGTGGAATTCACACGCGGCTTCCAGGGGCGAGTCTTCGGCGTTGACCAACGAGATGCTCAAGGCCCCGCGCTTGCGCAGCAGACGCAGGCTATTGACCAGGTCCGGGCTTTGGCCGGACTGCGAGAAACCGAACGCCACCTGGCCGCTGACCTTCAGCGGCGCCTGCAGCAAGGTCACCACCGACATCGGCAACGACGCCACCGGAATCCCCACATGCTGCATGGCCAAATAGGCAAAGTAGCTGGCGGCGTGGTCCGAGCTGCCGCGGGCGATGGTCATCGCCACTTGCGGCGGCTGGCGGCGCAGGCGACCGGCGATTTCTTCCACCGTCGGGTTCAGGCGTTGCAGTTGCGCCGCGACGGCGTCAGCGGAGGCCAAGGCCTCTTCAAGCATTTTTGAAGACAATGGTTTCTCCTTCGACCATGACGTCGGTGAGGTGCAGGGAGCGGTCCAGGCGCACGCAGTCGGCAAAGCTGCCGGGTTGCAGGCGGCCGCGTTCTTCCAGGCCCAGGTAATCCGCAGGAAATTGCGACAGGCGTTGTGAGGCTTCGCTGATCGGCAGGCCGATCTTCACCAGGTTGCGCAGCGCCTGGTCCATGGTCAGCGTGCTGCCGGCCAGGGTGCCGTCGGCCAGGCGCACGCCGCCCAGGCATTTGGTCACGGTGTGGCTGCCCAGCTTGTATTCGCCATCGGGCATGCCGGCGGCGGCGGTGGAATCGGTGACGCAGTACAGGCACGGGATCGAGCGCAGTGCCACGCGCATGGCGCCGGGGTGCACATGCAACAAGTCCGGGATCAGTTCGGCGTACTTGGCGTGGGCCAGCGCGGCGCGACGATGCCCGGCTCGCGGTGATGCAGCGGGCTCATGGCGTTGTACAAATGGGTAAAGCTGGTGGCGCCAGCGGCGAGGGCGGCGACGCCTTCCTCATAGCTGCCCAGGGTGTGGCCGATCTGCATGCGCACGCCGCGTTCGCTGAGGGCGCGGATCAACACATTGTGGCCGGCGATTTCCGGCGCGATGGTGATCACACGGATTGGCGCCAGACGCAGGTAGGCTTCCACTTCCGCCATCAACGCGGTGTGGGCGAAGTTGGGTTGGGCGCCGAGTTTGCCGGGGTTGATGTAAGGGCCTTCCAGGTGCACGCCGAGTACGCGGGCGCTGCCGGTAGGGCGTTGCTCGCAGAAGGCGCCGAGCTGGCCGAGCACGCCGCAGATTTCATCCACCGGCGCGGTCATGGTGGTGGCCAGCAGCGAGGTGGTGCCAAAGCGCACGTGGGTGCGGGTGATGGTCTCGAAGGCGTCGATGCCTTCCATGATGTCCTTGCCGCCACCGCCGTGCACATGCAGGTCGATAAAGCCTGGCAGCAGGTAGGGCAAATCGTTGTCGGCCGGGTCGCAGGGCGTGCCTTCAATGGCGCTCACCTTGCCGTGTTCATGCACCAGGCGGCCGCGGATCCAGCCGTGGGGCGTGAGGATATTGTCTTCGGACATGGGCAGTTCTCTAAGGCCGCAACTCGGCGGCAAAGTCATATCGACGCAGCTCTGCGACAAAGTCGTAGTAGTCGTTGCGGCAGTAGGTGTCGGTGATTTCAATCGGCGTGTTGTCGGCGGTGTAGCCCACGCGGGTCATCAGCAGCATGGCGGTGCCGGGGGCGATGCCCACCAGGGCGGCGAACTCTTCCGAGGCGTTGACCGCCTGGATATGCTGCAGGGCACGCACGATGGGCTTGCCGATACTTTCCAGGTACTCGTACAGCGAGCTGCCGATGGCTTGCGGTTGTGGCAGCACCGAGGCGGGCATGGTGGTCATCTCAATGGCCATCACGGTGTCGTCGGCTTTACGCAAACGCTTGAGGCGCGCCACTTTGTCGGTGGGCGACAGCGCCAGGCGGATCAGTTCTTCGTGGGTCGGCGGGGTGATGTCGCGTTCCAGCCATTGTGAGCTGGGCACAAAGCCTTTGAGGCGCAACATCTCGCTGAAGCCCGACAGGCGCGACAGCGGCTGTTCCAGGCGTGGGGTGATAAATGTGCCGGAGCCCTGGCTGCGGCGGATCAGGCCTTGGGCAAACAACACTTCCAGCGCCTTGCGGGCGGTCACCCGCGAGATGCTCAACTGCTCGCTGAGGACGCGTTCCGACGGCAGTGCCTGTTCGGATTTCCACTCGCCGGCATGAATGGCTGCTTCGAGCTTGCGGGCCAATTGCAGGTACAGCGGCGTGGATTGCTTGTCGTCTGGGCGTAAGGCCAGGATGGGATTCATCTGTCAGGTTTCCGATGCGTTATTGGAGTGTTGTCGCCCGGTATTGGCCGGAAATTAATACCACTTAAATACCATGTCAATGCTGCCAAAACGGTGCAGACGCGGCTTTCTTGGCCCTATAACAGGGCTTGGTCTTAAGTGGTATTAGAGAGGTCTTTATGGCGCGCAGAACGGCGCAGCCCGCGCAGTGAACTGGTATTCACCGGGAGGCGTTGTGGGAGGCGGGGATTTTTTTTGAATTATTTTACGAGCGGTCGCGGATTACGGCCGGATCTCGATCAGTGTGCCGTCTTTGACCAGGGTCCAGACTTCACGCATGTCGACGTTGCGCATGCCGATGCAGCCGTCGGTCCAGTCCAGGGTGTGGAACCACTGTTCCGGGTAGTCTTCGGTGTCGGGGGTGCCGTGGATCATGATCATGCTGCCGGGCTTCACCCCTTCGCGGCGTGCGCGGGCGGCGTCGCTGATATTGGGGTAGGAGATGTGCATGGCCAGGTTGAAGCGCTCGCTGGTCTTGCGCCAGTCGATCCAGTACAGGCCTTCCGGAGTGCGGCGGTCGCCCTCGATCAGCTTGTGGCCCTTGGGGTTTTTACCCAGGGAAATGCGGTAGGTCTTGAGGGGTTTGCCATCGTTGATCAGTTGCAACTGATGGGCGGACTTGAGCACCAGGACTTTTTCGACGGTTTTGCCGCCCAGGGTCTCCACGGTGGAAGCCGGCGACAGCGTGGCGAACGACAGGCAGAGCAGAGCAAGCAACCAACGCATTGAAACGATTTCCCTTGATGCCGGATTATTATTGGGCGGGCTTGCCCATCGGCGGCACAGCCTCGCTGCGCACCGGGTAGGACTGTTCGCGGCGGTCAGCGAAAAAGCATTCTAAGGTACGTGCCACCGTGCGGAAAGCCAGCTCGGACCAAGGGATGTCGGCTTCGTCGAACAGCTGCACTTCAAGGCTTTCGGGGCCTGCGGCGTAGTCCAGGTCGACCAGCTCGGCGCGGTAGAAGATATGCACCTGGTTGATGTGCGGCACGTCGATCAGGGTGTAGATCGCCAGGTCGCGCACGCGGGCGCAGGCTTCTTCCAGGGTTTCGCGGGTGGCGGCCTGTTCGACGGTCTCGCCGTTTTCCATAAAGCCTGCGGGCAAGGTCCAGTAACCCAGGCGCGGCTCGATGGCGCGGCGGCACAACAGCACCTTGTCGCCCCACACCGGTACGGTCCCGGCGACGATATTGGGGTTCTGGTAGTGAATGGTCGAGCAGTGATCACACACAAAACGCAGGCGCCCGTCGCCTTCGGGAATGCGTTGGGTCACCGGTTTGCCGCACTGGCTGCAGAATTTCATGCTGGGCTTCCTGGAAAGTGCGCCTATCTTGGCGTGGCGGGCAGGGGCCTGCAAGTTGTCGTTTAGCGACACCCGCAGGGTTTTGGGGTTGGGCGCCCGCCCGCTTTGGTGCATGATGCTGGGTAGCCAACAGACCGAGATGACTCATGCTGGACGAGCTACTTCGCCGGGTAAGCAATCACACCCCCCACACGCTGGAAACCGACGGGCGTTTCCCCGAGGCCGCGGTGCTGGTGCCGATTACCCGCAGTGACGAACCTGAGCTGATCCTGACCCTGCGCGCCAGCGGCCTGTCGACCCACGGTGGCGAAGTGGCGTTTCCCGGGGGTCGCCGCGACCCCGAAGACCCGGACCTGATTTTCACCGCCCTGCGTGAGGCCGAAGAAGAAATCGGCCTGCCGCCCGGCCTGGTCGAAGTGATTGGCCCGTTGAGCCCCCTGATTTCCCTGCACGGTATTCGCGTCACGCCTTATGTCGGTGTGATCCCCGATTACGTCGAGTACCTGGCCAACGATGCCGAAATCGCCGCCGTGTTCAGCGTGCCCCTGGATTTTTTCCGACAGGATCCGCGTGAACATACCCACAGAATCGATTACCAGGGCCGCAGTTGGTACGTGCCCAGCTATCGGTTTGGCGAGTACAAGATCTGGGGGCTGACGGCGATCATGATCGTCGAGCTGATCAACCTGCTCTATGACGATGCCCAGATCAGCCTGCACCAGCCCCCTAAAAGCTTCATCAATATCTAAGCCATCGTTTGAATGGCGAGCCGTGAGGACACACCATGAAATACCGCCTGGGCGACGCCCGCGTCGAGACGCACCCCAACAGCTGGGTGGCACCCAATGCCACGCTCGTGGGCAAGGTCAAGCTGGAGGAGGGCGCCAACGTCTGGTTCAACGCGGTATTGCGTGGCGACAACGAACTGATCCTGATCGGCAGGAACAGCAACGTGCAGGATGGCAGCGTGATGCACACCGACATGGGCTTCCCGCTGACCTTGGGCACCGGCGTGACCATCGGCCATAACGCCATGCTGCACGGCTGCACCGTCGACGATTACAGCCTGATCGGCATCAATGCGGTGATCCTCAACGGCGCGAAAATCGGCAAGCACTGCATCATCGGCGCCAACTCGCTGATCGGCGAAGGCAAGGAAATTCCCGACGGTTCATTGGTGATGGGCTCGCCGGGCAAAGTGGTGCGTGAGCTGACGGACGCACAGAAGCGCATGCTCGAAGCCAGCGCCGCGCACTATGTGCATAACTCGCAGCGGTATGCCCGCGACCTGGCCGAGCAGCCAGAATGAACCCGACCGAACGCCCCGTCGCCTCGCCGTGCGTGAGCATTTGCGCGCTGGACGATGACGATATTTGCACCGGCTGCCAGCGCACCGTGGATGAGATTACGCGCTGGAGCCGCATGGACAACGCCGAGCGGCGGGTGGTGTTGGGGTTGTGTCATGAGCGGGCGGTGGCGGGTGGGTTGGTGTTTATGGTTTCTGGTAAATCCGGCGCCTGATAGATCGCCCTCGGGGGCAAGCCCCCTCCCACACTTAACCGCGTTTAATCTGTAGGAATGCGGTCAAAATGTGGGAGGGGGCTTGCCCCCGATGAGGCCCTCCCAGACGAC
>NZ_JADDUM010000250.1 GCF_015163715.1 Pseudomonas cyclaminis | reverse complement strand
CTTGCCCCCGATAGCAGTCTTTCAGCAACAAATGCGCTGACTGATCCACTGCCATCGGGGCATAGGTATCTACACAACTCCTAAGGCTGACACCTAACCCTGTGGTGAGCGGGCTTGCCCCGCGCTGGGCTGCGAAGCGGCCCCAATAACAAACACCCCCGTAGCATCAGCAAGAACCCGATCACCTGGTTTTAGGGCGGCTTCGCCACCCAGCGCGGGGCAAGCCCGCTCACCACAACAGCCCATTTGCCATAGACTCAGCATCCGCGGGAAGTTGTGTAGATACCTATGGCCATCGGGGGCAAGCCCCCTCCCACATTTAGACTGCGTTGACCGCTAGCCCGCGACCATCTCGGCCTTGAGCAACGCCTCTTTCGCCTG
This sequence comes from Pseudomonas cyclaminis, assembly GCF_015163715.1. Taxonomy (GTDB): domain Bacteria; phylum Pseudomonadota; class Gammaproteobacteria; order Pseudomonadales; family Pseudomonadaceae; genus Aquipseudomonas; species Aquipseudomonas cyclaminis. The sequence goes on along the minus strand of NZ_JADDUM010000250.1, from coordinate 1,161 downwards.
TGCATCCGCCAAGCGATACAACTCGATGCTCCCATCCCAGTGCTCGATCAACGCCGTGCACGACTCCACCCAATCCCCGCAGTTGAGGTAGTCCACCTCGCCCACCTTGCGAATCTCCGCATGGTGAATATGCCCGCACACCACGCCATGTAATTCACGCTTGGTCACTTCGTGGGCGATGGCTTCTTCGAAATCGCTGATAAAGCTCACGGCGGTTTTGACCTTGTGCTTCAGGTACGCCGACAACGACCAATAGCCATAGCCATACCGCGCACGCCAGTGATTCAACCAGCGGTTCAACGTGAGGGTGAATTCGTAGGCCGAGTCGCCGAGGAAGGCGAGCCAGCGGTGATAGCGGGTGATGACATCGAACTGATCACCGTGGATCACCAGTAAATGCCGGCCATCGGCGGTCACGTGCACCGCCTCATCCACCAACTGGATATTGCCCAGGATCAGTTTGGAATAGCGGCGCAGGAATTCATCATGGTTGCCGGTGACGTAGATCACCTCGGTGCCGCGCTTGGCCATGGTCAGCAAGCGACGGATCACGTTGGTGTGGGCCTGGGGCCAGTACATGCCGCCGCGCATTTTCCAGCCGTCGATGATATCGCCCACCAAATACACCTTGTCGGCGTGGTAGCCCTTGAGGAAGTGCGACAAATGTTCGGCCTGGCAATCCCGGGTGCCCAAGTGCACGTCGGAAATCCACAGGGTGCGTACGCGCTGCTTGCGGCTGGGCTTGGTGAACTCGGCACTGGTCATGGGCATCCCTCGACGCTGTTTTCGCGAGCTTGCGCCCTGGCGATTAATAGCCCATGACAGCTGTGCGTCAGTCTGATGACAACGCCTGTCCCCGCGAAGCGTTGTAGACTGGCGGCCTGCACAGGAGACCGCGATGAGCCCTACCCTCACGCTGCGCCACTACCTCGAAGCGCCCATCGCCCACAGCCATGACCATGCGCAGTTGGTGTTCGGGCTGTCCGGTCATCTGGACCTGGAAGTCGATGGCCGTGGCAGCCAGGTGCGCGAAAGCAGCGTGATGGTGCTGCCCTTTTCCGCCCACCACGCCTGCGGCAGTCGCGATGGCAGCCGCTGCCTGGTACTGGATGTGCCCACGGAGCATTGGGTGCTGCAATCGTTGGGTGAACATGCCGACGC
>NZ_JADDUM010000025.1 GCF_015163715.1 Pseudomonas cyclaminis | reverse complement strand
CTGCCATCGGGGCAAGCCCTCCACAGTGATTGTCTTGATAGGGAGAATGTTGTCTCCTTTTTGAGATCAGGCGATGCCCAGGGCAACCATTTTTTTATACAGCGTCGACCTGCCGAGCCCCAACCGCCGGGCTGCCTCCACCACATTCCCATCACAGGCCTTGAGCGCTGCCCCAATCACCTGCCGATCGAACCGCTCCCGCGCCGCCGCGAACGTCTCACCTTCAACCGTCGCAACAGCGCCGCGCTCCACAGGGCTGAACGTGCCAATCGCCGCTCGAATCTCTTCGGCATTCAACACCAGGTCATCGCTCAATAACGCAGCTCGTTCCAGCACATTGCGCAGTTCACGGATATTCCCCGGCCACGCGTGTTGTGCCAGCAGTGCCAAGGCGTCGCGGTCCAGTTCGTGCTGGCTGCGCAGTTCTTCAAGGATCGCCTCGCTCAACGCCGGAATATCCTCCAGCCGATCACGCAGGGGCGGCACCTGGATCGGCAGCACATTCAGCCGGTAATACAAATCGGCGCGAAACTCACCGCGTTTTATCGCCGCTTCCAGGTCCATGGACGTGGCGGCAATCACCCGCACATCGCTGTGCAGCATTTCATTGGAGCCAACCGGTTCGAATTCCTTTTCCTGCAACACCCGCAGCAATTTGCTTTGCAGCGGCAGCGGCATATCGCCGATTTCATCGAGGAACAGCGTGCCGCCCTGGGCAATCTGGAATTTGCCGGGACGGCCCTTGCGATCGGCGCCCGTAAAGGCACCCGGCGCGGTGCCGAAGAATTCGGCTTCCAGCAGGTCATGGGGAATCGCCGCACTGTTGATGCTCACAAACGCCTTGTGCGCCCGTGGCGAGGCACCGTGGATGGCCTGGGCCAGCAACTCCTTGCCGGTGCCGGTTTCGCCGAGCAGCAACACCGGCGACTCGGCACTCGCACTGCGCCGGGCACGCCGCTTGACTTCGAGGCTGGCGGCGCTGGTGCCGATAAAGTGCGCGAAGTTGTACTTGCTCTGGCGTGAGCGCAGCAACGAGCGGGTAGAGGCCAACTCCTGCTGCATGCTCAGGTAGCGTTCGATCAGCGGCGAGAGGTTGCGCAGCTCATCAAACAGCGCAAAGCCAATCGCGCCGATCACCGCGCCGGCGTCGTTGTGGATCGGCAGGCGCATCACCACCAACGGGCCTTTGGGCGTGTCCTGGATGTCCAGCAGGATCGGCTGGTCGTTGCGCACGACCTGGCGCAGCAGGCTGTTGGCAATCACCTGTTCGCAAGGCTGGCCGATGGCTTCGTCCGCACGCTTGAGGCCGAAGCGCTTGGCGTAGCGCTCGTTCATCCACACGATGTTGGCGTCGCGGTCGACAATCACCGTGCCTTCGCTGGACTGCTCGATGATCTCGAACAGCGACTGGATCGCCAGGCCGCGAACCTGTTGGTAGTCCTTGAGGCTGGTGCTCATGTCGACAGTCCGCACGCCGCCGCCAGTAACTCCTTGGTGTACGGATGTTGCGGCGACTCGAACACATCATGGCTGGCACCATGCTCCACCACCTTGCCGTCCTTGATCACGATCATGTCGTGGGCCATGGCGCGCACCACGGCCAGGTCGTGGCTGATAAACAGGTAGGTCAGGCCGTATTTGTCCTGCAGTTCGCGCAGCAGCGCCACCACTTGCTTCTGCACCGTGCGGTCCAGCGCCGAGGTGGGTTCGTCCAGCAGCATCAGGGCCGGCTTGAGCACCAGGGCGCGGGCGATGGCGATGCGTTGGCGCTGGCCACCGGAAAACTCATGGGGGTAACGATGGCGGCTGGCGGGGTCGAGGCCCACGTCCTTGAGCACCTGGATCACCTGCGCGTCGCGGTCGGCGAGGCTGCACGGCGCATGGACTTCCAGGCCTTCGCTGATGATCTGCTGCACCGACATGCGCGGGCTGAGGCTGCGTACGGATCCTGGAACACCACCTGCATCTGTTTGCGCCATGGGCGCATTTGCTGGTGGTTCAGCGGGTCGAGGGCTTCACCCTGGAAGCGGATGCTGCCGCTGGAATCCAGCAGGCGCAGGATCGCCTGGCCCAGGGTGGACTTGCCCGAGCCCGACTCGCCGACGATCCCCAGGGTCTTGCCGCGCTGCACGCTGAGGCTGATGCCGTCCACGGCGCGCAGGTAGGTTTTGCGCCGAAACAGCCCACCGCCGAGGGGAAACTGTACGCTCAGGTCGTCGACTTCCAGCACCGTCTCGCGTGGATCGCTGCACAGCACATCGCCGGACGGCTCGGCGTCCAGCAACAGGCGGCTGTAGGGATGTTTCGGTGTGGTGAACAAGGTCTCGCAGTCTGCCTGCTCGACAATCTCCCCAGCGCGCATCACACATACGCGCTGGGCAATGCTGCGCACCAGGTTGAGGTCGTGGCTGATCAGCAGCAGCGACATGCCCAGGCGCTGTTGCAACGACTTGAGCAGCAGCAGGATCTTGCGTTGTACGGTCACGTCCAGGGCGGTGGTGGGTTCGTCGGCAATCAGCAGCTCCGGCTCACACGCCAGGGCCATGGCGATCATCACCCGTTGACGCTGGCCGCCGGACAGTTGGTGCGGATACGCCTTGAGGCGCTCCAGGGGTTTCTGGATGCCCACCAGTTCGAGCAGTTCGAGGATACGCGCCTGCGCCGCCTTGCCGCCCAGGCCCTTGTGCAGCAGCAGGGTTTCGCCGATCTGCTTTTCGATGCTGTGGAGCGGGTTGAGGGAGGTCATCGGCTCCTGGAAGATCATCGCGATGCGGTTGCCGCGCAGCTTCTGCAAGGTTGCCGCCGATGCGCCGATCAGTTCCTGGCCGCGATACTGAATGGAGCCCGTGGTTTCGGTGCCGGCCTCTGGGAGCAGCTGCAGGATCGAATGGGCCGTCACCGACTTGCCCGAGCCCGACTCACCCACCAGCGCCAGGCATTCGCCGGGGCGCACGTCCAGGCAGAGCTTGCTGACGACCGTCTGGCCGCTGAAGGCGACGCTGAGGTCGCGGATTTCGATCAGGTTCATTAGGGACTCACTCATGAACGTGGGTCGAAGGCGTCACGCAACGCCTCGCCGATAAAGACCAGCAGCGACAGGATCAGCGCCAAGGTGAAAAACGCCGTCAGGCCCAGCCACGGTGCCTGCAGGTTCTGCTTGCCCTGGGCGATCAGTTCGCCCAGCGACGCGCTGCCCGCCGGCATGCCGAAGCCGAGGAAGTCCAGGGCGCTCAAGGTGGAAATTGCCCCGGTCAAAATAAACGGCAGGTAGCTCAAGGTGGCCGTCATCGCGTTGGGCAGGATATGCCGGCGGATGATCTTGCCATCGCCCAGGCCCAGCGCCCGTGCGGCCTTGACGTACTCCAGGTTGCGCCCGCGCAGGAACTCGGCGCGCACCACATCCACCAGGGCCAGCCAGGAAAACAACGCCATGATCCCCAGCAGCCACCAGAAATTCGGTTCGACAAAGCCCGACAGGATGATCAGCAGGTACAGCACCGGCAAACCGGACCACACCTCAAGCACGCGCTGGCCGATCAAATCCACCCAGCCGCCGTAGTAACCCTGCAAGGCCCCGGCGGCAATGCCGATGGCCGCGCTGATGGCCGTGAGCGCCAGGGCGAACAGGATCGACACCCGCGCACCGAAGATCACCCGCGCCAGTACATCGCGGGACTGGTCGTCGGTGCCCAGCCAGTTCACCGCCGACGGTGGGCTTGGGGCAGGGCGGGTCAGTTCGTAGTTGGGTGTGTCATCGCCGAACGGAATCGGCGGGAACAGCATCCAGCCGCCGTCCTGCTTGATCAGCTTTTGCACGTAGTCACTGCGGTAGTCGGCCTGGAACGGCAACTGGCCGCCGAACTGCTGTTCGGTGTAGCGCTTGAACACCGGGAAATACAGCTCGTTCTTGTAGCTGAGCGCCAGGGGCTTGTCGTTGGCGATCAGCTCACCGCCGAGGGTCAGGATAAACAGGCCGATAAACAGCCACAGCGACCACCAGCCACGGCGGTTTTTCTTGAAACGCTCGAAGCGTCGGCGAGCGACAGGCGGCAGATTGAGCATCAGGCGTTCCTCGCGGCGAAGTCGATACGCGGGTCCACCAGGGTGTAGCAGAGGTCACCGATGAGTTTTATCAGCAGGCCGAACAGGGTGAAGATAAACAGCGAGCCGAACACCACCGGGTAATCCCTTGAAACGGCCGCTTCGTAGCTCATGCGACCGAGCCCATCCAGGGAGAAAATCACCTCGATCAGCAACGAACCGGCGAAAAACACGCTGATAAACGCCTGGGGAATCCCCGAGATCACCAGCAACATGGCATTGCGGAACACATGGCCGTACAGCACGCGTCGCTCGCTCAAGCCTTTGGCCCGTGCAGTCACCACGTATTGGCGGGTGATTTCATTAAGGAACGAATTTTTGGTGAGAATGGTCAGGGTGGCAAAGCCGCCGATCACCAACGACGTCACCGGCAACACCAGGTGCCAGAAGTAATCGGCAATCTTGCCCACAGTGCTCAGTTCTTCGAAGTTTTCCGAGACCAGGCCGCGCACCGGGAACCAGTTCAGTGAGGTGCCGCCAGCGAACACCACGATCAGGAACATCGCAAACAGAAACGCCGGCATGGCATAGCCGATCACGATGGCGGTGCTGCTCCACACATCAAAACTGCTGCCATGGCGCACCGCCTTGCGAATCCCCAGGGGGATCGATACCAGGTAGGTGATCAGCGTGGCCCAGAGGCCCAGCGAGATCGTCACCGGCATCTTTTCCAGAATCAGGTCGATCACCGTCGAGCCGCGAAAGAAGCTATTGCCGAAGTCCAGCTGGGCATAGCTCTTGAGCATCAGCCACAGGCGTTCCGGTGCGGACTTGTCGAAGCCGTACTGTTTTTTGATGTCCTCGATCAGCTTCGGGTCAAGGCCCCGGCTGGACCGCGAGCCGCTGCTGATGCCTTCGCCGGATGAGCCGCCGACGCCACCGCCGCCAATCCCCTGCAAATGGGCGATGGCCTGTTCCACCGGGCCGCCGGGCGCGGCCTGCACGATCACGAAATTCACCAGCAGGATGATCACCAGCGTCGGGATGATCAACAGCAGGCGCCGCACGATATAGGCAAACATCAGCGCGCTCCTCCGCGTTTTTTCAGTTCGGCGTTCATCTGTTCATTGGTCAGTGGCGTGGGGCTGATTTCCCACCAGGTTTCCAGGGCTTCGTCGTTCCTGGCCTCGATGGCCGGGCGCCCGAAACGGTTCCACCACGCAGCGGACGTGCCGGGCGGGTAGTAATTGGGGATCCACAGGTAATTCCATTGCAGCACGCGGTCCAGGGCATGGGCGTAGGTGAGCATCTGCGCCTGGGTGTCGGCTTTGACCAGGCCCTTGATCAAGGCGTCGACTGCAGGGTCCTTGAGCACCATGTAGTTGTTCGCGCCGGAGTCGAAAGCGGCGCTGGAACCAAAGTAGTTGTACAGCTCCATGCCCGGGGAGGTAGTGACGGGGAACCCGGTGACGATCATGTCGTAATCGCGCGACATCAGCCGGTTCACGTACTGCGATGAGTCGATGCGACGGATATTCAGGGTGATGCCAATCTGCGCCAGGTTGCGCTTATACGGCAGCAACAGACGCTCCAGACCGGCTTGGGCATTGAGGAAGGTGAACTCCAGCGGTTCGCCTTCGGCGTTTACCAGCTTGTCACCGTCGGGTTTCCAGCCGGCTTCTTCCAGCAGGGCCAGGGCTTGCAGCTGCTTGTCGCGGATCATGCCGCTGCCGTCGGTGACCGGAGCCTTGAACACCTGGGTAAACACCTCATCGGGGATCTGCCCGCGCAGCGGTTCGAGAATCGCCAGTTCTTCCGGGGTGGGCAGTTGAGTCGCCGCCAAGGGGCTGTTGGAGAAGAAGCTCTGCTGACGAATATATAAAGAGCGCATCATCTGGCGGTTGGCCCATTCGAAATCCCACAGCATCGCCAGGGCCTGGCGCACACGGCGGTCCTTGAAGATCGGCTTCTGCACGTTGAACACATAGCCTTGGGCCGGTTGCGGCATGTCCTTGGCCAGGTGGGCGCGTTGCAGACGGCCGTCATCCAGCGCGGGACCGTTGTAGCCGATGGAGTAGCCGGTCGCGGAAAACTCGCGATTGAAGTCGTACGCGCCGCCACGCAGCACTTGGCGGGCCACTTCGGTGTCGCCGAAGTACTCCAGGCTCAAGTGATCGAAGTTGTACAGGCCACGGCTGACGGGCAAATCCTTGCCCCACCAGTTCGGGTCGCGGGTAAAGGTGATGGTATTGCCGGAGTCGATTTTGCTGACCTTGTACGGGCCGCTGCCCAACGGGGCTTCGTAGCCACCGCCGTTGGCAAAGTCGCGAGTCTTCCACCAGTGCTCGGGAAACACCGGCAGGGTGGCGATATCCAGGGGCAAGGTGCGGTTTTCATTGCTGGAAAAGTCGAAGCGTACCTGGCGCTCGCCTTCCACTTCGACGTGTTTGACGTCGGCGAACAGCGTGCGAAAGCGCAGGCTGCCCTGGGTCATCAACAAATCGAAGCTATAGCGTACGTCTTCGGCGGTGATGGGTTTGCCATCGGCAAAGCGCGCCTTGGGATTGAGGTAGAAGCGCAGGGACAGGCCGTCTTCGGCGCGTTCCATCTTTTCTGCGACCAGCCCGTAGACCGTATAGGGCTCGTCCAGTGAACGCAGGGCGAGGGGCGCGTAAAGCCAGCCATCAACCTGTGACACGCCGATGCCTTTGTCGATGTATGGCAACACGTGGTCGAAGCGCCCGATTTCAATGGCCGAGCGCCGCAGGCTGCCGCCCTTGGGCGCGTTGGGGTTGGCGTAGTCGAAATGGGTAAAGCCGGCAGGGTACTTGGCCGGTTCGCCGTACACCGTCAGCGACGGTTGCGGCGCCGCGATCACGGCGGTGCTGGCCAGCAGCAGGGCGAGGGTGGAGCGAAATAGAGTCGAAAAGGCCAATCGCATTATCAGTCTTGAGCGCCGGAAGAACAGGAATAGGGATTTGTACGCTAACGGCATCAGCGTCGCCAGTCATCACATGCACAACGGCCCACCAAAAGGCGGGCCGTTGTTTATCGCATCAGCGCGGACTGGATCAGTCCTGGCGGCTGGTGACTTCCAGCAGGTGATAACCGAACTGGGTTTTCACCGGGCCTTGCACGGTGTTGACCGGGGCGCTGAATACCACGGTGTCGAATTCTTTAACCATTTGGCCTGGACCGAACGAACCCAGGTCGCCGCCTTGACGGCTGGATGGGCAGCTGGAGTTGGCTTTGGCGATTTCTGCGAAATCGGCGCCGCCTTCAATTTGGGCCTTGAGTTCGTTGCACTTGTCTTCAGTGGAAACGAGGATGTGACGGGCGGTGGCTTTGGCCATGGGGAGTAACTCCTTGAGTAAAAAGGGTGAGCCTACCGGATTCAGGCGGTTATTTCCTGGCAAAGTTCCCGGTATTTGATCGGTTGGGTTCAGGGCAGCACGATATAGTCGTTGCGCTGCAGGATTGCCCGGTGCGGCGCCTGGACAAGGTGCAGGTAGCGCCCATCCACCAGGTCGATGGGCAGGCAGTCGTCGATATCCAGCACACCATCGGTATGGGCCTGGGACCAATGTCCGCGCATCTGCTGCTTGCCCATGCCCATGGCTTGCTGTTTGTTGCGGGCGACCACCAGCAGGTAATGGTGGGCCTCGCCAAAGGTGTTCGCTTCATAACCGCCCAGGTTGATGAAGTACAGGTGATGCGCGTCCGCCTGGGGTGCCAGATGGCTGAGTTCGACCTTCCAGCCGTCGACGCCATCCACGGCCATCCACGAGTCGATATGCACGCCCTTGGGGCTGCCGAACCAACCGTCGCGCAATTGCGGATAAGTGGCCTCCAGCGTATCCGCAGCAGCGAACACCACATCGTGCACTTCGATTTTCGCCCTGGGGTGCTTGCCCCCGAGCATCACGACAAACAGCATTGCGGGTCTTTCCTCGCGACTTGGCAAAGGGCAACCATACTGCGATTGAACCCTTTTGTCCGACCAATGCCACACTGTTTATCCGCGAACTCATCAGGAGGTTGTCATGCGTACCATTGATCTGGCGGGTGTTCCCGTCCCTGTCATCGGCCAGGGAACCTGGCGCATGGGCGAAAACCCGGACCAGCACCGCGCTGAAGTCGCGGCGTTGCAACTGGGAATCGACGAGGGCATGACCCTGATCGACACCGCTGAAATGTATGGCGAGGGCGGCGCCGAGACGGTGGTCGGCGAAGCCATTCGCGGCAAACGTGACCAGGTGTTCCTCGTGAGCAAGGTGTACCCGCACAATGCCAGCCACAAGGGCGTGCCGCGTGCCTGCGAAGCCAGCCTCCAGCGGCTGGGTACTGACTACATCGATCTTTACCTGCTGCACTGGCGTGGCCAATACCCGCTTGAAGAAACCGTTGAAGCGTTTGAGCGCCTGCGCGAAGCCGGCAAGATCGGCCGTTGGGGCGTCTCCAATTTCGACGTGGCAGACCTGCAAGAGCTTGCGTCCCCTGCCTGCGCAACCAACCAGGTGCTCTACAACATCGAAGAGCGCGGCATCGAATTCGATCTCTTGCCCTGGTGGCAGCAACATCACCTGCCGTTGATGGCGTACTGCCCAATAGCTCAGGGCGGTGGGCTGTTGTCCAGTGCGACCCTCAAGCAGATCGCCCATCGTCATGAGGCCACACCGGCCCAGGTCGCCCTGGCCTGGGTGTTGCGCCAAGAGGGTGTGATCGCCATCCCCAAGGCCGTTTCGCCGGAGCACGTGCGACTGAACGCCGCCGCCGCCAACCTGCTGCTCGACGAGCATGACCTCGACGCCATCGACCGTGTATTCGGCGCTCCCAAGCGCAAGCACCCGCTGGCGATGGTTTGACCGGCGCGCAGAAACGGCGCCGTCCGTGGCGGCCGTTTCTGCGCGAGCCCGAGTTAACCGGCTACCGGGCTGCGCCAGTCATCCGACCCCGACGTGCCGGACACTTCGTGGGTCCACACGATCTTGCGATAGGTGAAGTACACGTCCTCCAGATGTGTGAAGTGGGCATTGTCCGGGTCTTGGCAGTTGGGCATGCGCGACTGGATGTCTACAAGGGTGGCGCCCTCCAGCTCAATGGTGAAGTAGTGTTCCTGGGTGCCGGCCGAGGACGTGCGAAACCATTCCAGCCGGCACTTGACCTCTTCACCGCTGGTCAATGCGCTGAACAGCAGTGGCGACGACTTATCGAAGACCTTGCTGACCATCAGCGGCTTGTGCACCCGCTGGCCCGTTGGCTGACCCGACTGTGGGTCGCGGGGAATGATTACCTGATGGGAAAACGCCTGCACCAGAATCTGGTCCTCATGGCCTTCCTGAAAAATATTCCCTACCGAGTCCTGGGTAAATGTGCCTGCCGTGATCAAACCTTGTTTTACACCGGTGATAGAGAGATACGCGGGTGTTGGCATGACTGGTTTCCTTGCCTGATTAAAAAGTAATTCCAACCGGCAACTGCGCCGACTGGTCAAATGCCTATAACAAGAACTGTGCCGGAAAGTGCGCAGACTAATAAAAACAAGGGGCTGCGATCGCAGCTGGCTAGATGTGACGAGTTGTGTGCGAGTTTTAGCGGTTTTATAGGAATGTATTTGCGCATAAGTGCGCATTTGGTTGCTCATGTCTCCCTGTGCCGGGTAATTAGTCTCCTGAGTGGCTTGGGCGGTTTATCGCGTTTTTACTGCGCAAAAATCTGCGCAGGCCCTGTTTTCATTGGGGTGTAGGATGTTTCTTAAGTTTGCTTCCGATGCTTGATGAATGGGATTTGCATGGCTAATGTTTTTGAACTTCGTGGCGGCATTACGAAGTTCGGATGGCATTCTGATGCGGCTGCTTAGTTCGCTTGGTCTGTCGATAATGTATCGATCAGTCGCATACGGTTTCAAATGGACTATTCAGAAAAGCGCTGCGCTTATTACCGTGAACTTGCCCAATTACCCTGTTCTCCAACAAGTTTTGCGGGCAGCGATATGCGCTTTTCGGCTGAATACGAAGCTCTGGAAGCCGAACTGGGAAAGGGGCAGTCCATACATGGTGCCGGCCAACCGGATTGGCAGAAGATCCTCGAGACCAGCGAGTCCCTGTTGCGCGAGCACTCCAAGGATCTGCGGGTGGCCGTCTGGTTGACCTGGGCGTTGCACCAGCGCGAGTCCTTTGCCGGGCTCCTGGCAGGTCTCGGTTTGCTGCGCCAGCTGTGTGAGCATCACTGGTCGGCGGTGTATCCAAAAAAACTGCGTACCCGTGGCGCTGCGTTCGGCTGGTTGGTCTTGCGCCTTGAAACGCTGGCGACGCAAAACCTTTCGCTTCAGGACCAGCAACCTGTATTCCGAGCTTTACTTGAGCAGTTGGCGCGCCTTGATGAGCTGTGGGCCGAGCATCTGACGGATGACGCGCCGTTGCTGCTGCCGATTCGCAGGCAATGGGACCAGCTGTTGGCTCGCGCCGCGCAAGGCCAAACGCCTGCCGCGGGGGCGGGCAGTGTGATCGCCCAGGTCAAACAGGCTGCGACTGAACGGCTTGAGGCCGAGCCGACGGTAAACAACGAAAAAGACGCGCATAAATGTCTGCGTGCTTTACAGGAACAGGCCCGTCCATTGTGTGCCTGGTGGTTACGCCAGAGCGCCACCGACCTGCGTGCCTTGCGCCTGAATCGGACACTCGCATGGCTGGCTCTCGTCAGCTATCCGGACGCCGACAGTGAGCGGGTCACGGCGCTGCGCGGCCCTGCGCCCGACAAACTCAAGCGGTATCACGAGCGTTTTGCCCAAGGCCATCATGCTGACTTGATCCTTGAACTTGAGGCCAGTTTCTCAAGCGCGATGTTCTGGTTCGACGGCCTGCGCATGCTCTGGCAATGCCTTGAAGCCCAGCAGGCCGGCCTGGCCATGACCGAGCTGGAAGTGAGCTTTGCCCTGTTGCTGCAACGCTTGCCCGATCTGCCGGAGTTTCGCTTTTTCGATGGCGCGCCCTTTGCCGACGCCATGACCCGCGACTGGATTGCCCTGCACGTTTCCCCTCATCTGCAATCGCCGGAGGCCCCCGCCGTGGTGGTTGATGCTGAGCCATGGGAGCTCGCCTTGCAGAACGTGGCGCCCCGGTTGCGCAAGGACGGGCTCAAGGCAGCGGTACAGGAACTCAAGCAGGGCTTGCATGCCGCCCGCGGAGACCGCGCCCGATTTCATTGGCGTCTGGCTCAAGCCCGCGTGTGCGCACAGGCGGGCAAGCATGAGCTGGCGAAGATTCAGCTGGAACACCTGGATCTCGAACTCCAGCGCACGGGCCTGGAGCGCTGGGAGCCGGAGCTGGCCCTTCAGGTAACCCGACTTTTGTACCGCTGTTGCGACCTGATGCCCCAAGACCACGCCGTGCGCGAGCGCAAGGAAGACACCCATCGCAGGCTGTGCCTCTTCGATCTCGAAGCGGTACTTGAATAGGCTTTCGAGCCATCCATGAAAGGAGAAATACCGTGGCCAAAGAAGGTTCGGTAGCACCCAAGGAACGCATCAATATCACGTTCAAACCCGCTATCGGTGGTGCGCAGGAAGAGGTCGAACTTCCATTGAAACTGTTGGTGCTGGGGGACTTCACCCAGCGTGAGGACGCGCGAAAGCTTGAAGATCGCAAGCCCATCGCCATCGATAAGAACACCCTTGACGAGGTGCTGGCCAAGCAGGCGCTGAGCCTGACCCTGAATGTGCCCAATCGCCTCCAGGCGGACCCCGACGTCGAAGAGCTGGCGGTTCAGGTGCGCATCAATTCGATGAAGGATTTCAACCCGGCGAGCCTGGTGGAGCAGATTCCCGAGCTGCACACACTCATGGCGCTGCGTGAGGCGCTGATGGCGCTCAAGGGGCCACTTGGCAACACACCGAGCTTTCGCAAGGCCATTGAGCAGGCGCTGGCCGATGACGGGGCCCGCGCGCGGGTACTGGCTGAGCTGGGGTTGAGCGACCACACCGTCTGAGCATTTTCAGTAAAAGGACACTGACACCATGACCACACTGCAAAAAACGTTGCCCGCACACGCCGCTGACGAGTCCAGCATTCTCGATCACATCATTGCTCAAACGTTGCTGAGTGCTGACGACGAGGCTTACGCCATTGCCAAACGGGGCGTCTCGGCATTTATCGAAGAGCTGATCAAGCCGCACAACAGCGGTGAACCGGTCAAGAAACGCCTGGTCGACCGGATGATTGCTGAAATCGACGAGAAGCTCAGCCAGCAAATGGATGAAATTCTTCACCATCCGCAGTTCCAGGCCCTGGAGTCATCCTGGAGGGGCCTTCAGTTGTTGGTCGACCGCACCAACTTCCGAGAAAACATCAAGATCGAACTGCTGAACGTTTCGCGCCAGGACCTGCTGGAGGACTTCGAGGACTCGCCTGAAGTGACCCAGTCCGGGCTCTACAAACATATCTACAGCGCTGAGTACGGTCAGTTCGGCGGCCAGCCTGTGGGCGCAATTATCGCCAACTATTTCCTGTCTCCCAGCGCCCCCGATGTGAAGCTGATGCAATACGCCTCCAGCGTGGCCTGCATGGCACATGCGCCTTTTATCGCGTCCGCCGGGCCGGGCTTCTTCGGCTTGGAAAGCTTTACCGGCCTGCCTGACCTGAAGGATCTCAAGGATCACTTCGAAGGCCCGCAGTTTGCCAAATGGCAGAGCTTGCGCCAGAGCGAAGATGCACGCTATATCGGGCTGACCGTGCCGCGTTTCCTGCTGCGCACGCCCTACGATCCCCTGGAGTGCCCGGTCAAGACGTTTGCGTATCGGGAAAACGTGGTGAACAGTCATGAGCACTACCTATGGGGCAATACCGCCTACGCCTTTGCCACACGCCTGACCGACAGCTTTGCGCGGTTCCGCTGGTGCCCGAACATCATCGGCCCGCAAAGCGGTGGCGCAGTGGAAGACCTGCCCTTGCATCACTTTCACAGCATGGGCGAGATCGAAACCAAGATCCCCACCGAAGTACTGGTGTCCGACCGTCGTGAATACGAACTGGCGCAGGAAGGCTTCATTGCCTTGACGATGCGCAAGGGCAGTGACAATGCCGCGTTCTTCTCCGCCAGCTCCGTGCAGATGCCCAAGAGTTTCGGCATCAGTGCCGAGGGCAAGGAAGCCGAACTGAATTACCGCCTGGGCACGCAGCTGCCCTACATGATGGTGGTCAACCGTCTGGCCCATTACCTCAAGGTCCTGCAACGGGAGCAACTGGGTTCGTGGAAGGAGCGTACCGATCTGGAGCTGGAGCTCAACAAGTGGATTCGCCAATACGTTGCCGACCAGGAAAACCCCAGCGCAGAAGTGCGTGGGCGACGTCCATTACGCGCCGCGCGCATCGTGGTCAGTGACGTCGAGGGCGAGCCGGGTTGGTACCGCGTCAACCTGAGTGTGCGACCGCACTTCAAATACATGGGGGCTGACTTCACGCTGTCCCTGGTTGGCAAACTCGATAAAGAATGAGCAGGGGCCAAGGGATGACCCGCAACAGAAGCCTTTTCGAGCGACTTGAACAGCCTGCTGCCGACCCGGCAAGCGGTGTGACATCCGTTGCGGCTCACTTGGGGAAAATGCTCAGCATCCGTGCCGGCAGCGTACAGACACTACCGGATTACGGCATGCCCGACCTCAATGATATGAACCGGAGCCTGCATGAGTCGTTGAGCCAGTCGCGCACGTTGATCGAGCGATTTATTCGGGCCTACGAGCCACGCTTGAAGCAGGTACGCGTGAGGGCACTGCCCCGTGGTCATGACCCTCTGGCCTTGGCATTCGCCATCGACGCCACGTTATGCATAGCCGGTGAGACGCGGCCTGTGGCGTTCACCGCGCACCTGCGTGATGCCGGGCAGGTTGAGGTCTTGCCTGATGTCCTTTAACCAGTATTACCAAAGTGAACTCAGTGCATTGCGTCAGCTGGGCCGGCGCTTCTCTGAACGTAATCCTGCGCTTGCCCCGTTTCTCGGCGAGGCCGGTCAGGATCCCGATGTGGAGCGTTTGCTGGAAGGCTTTGCCTTTCTCACGGGTCGCCTGCGCCAGAAGCTGGATGACGAGTTACCTGAACTGACTCACTCTTTGATGCATCTGCTGTGGCCCAATTACATGCGGCCGACACCGGCGTTCAGCATCTTGCAGTTTGATCCGTTGAAGCAGGTTGGGCCGGGGCTGATGGTCCCACGGGACACCCCCGTGGAAAGCTCGGCGATCAACGGCGAGCGCTGCCGTTTTCGGACCTGCTACGCCACCCGGGTCCTGCCACTGCAACTGAGTGCACTGGATTACAGCCCCCAAGGCGAACGGGCGCTGTTGAGCCTGCGTCTGGAGATGAGTGCCGAGGGCAATTTCAGTGAGTGGTCGTTCGATGAAGTGCGCCTGCATCTGGCGGGAGACCGTTATGTCAGTCAGGGGTTGTACCTGAGTCTGTTGCGCCACGTTGACGGGATCGAGTTGCAGCCATTCGGCTGCGATGGTCTGGCGATCAAGGGGGCGGACGGCCAGGCTGTGTGCCTGCGAGTTGGCGCCGATCAGGTGAAGCCGGTGGGGTTCTGCGAACTGCATGCGCTGATTCCCTATCCGCAGAACACCTTCCGTGGATACCGTCATCTGCAGGAGTATTTCGCTTTTCCGGAAAAATACCTGTTCGTCGATGTGCAAGGGCTGGGTGTGCTGCAGCAGTTGCCCCAGGAAGTACTCAAGCAAATCCGCGGAGTGAAGCTGTGCTTCGGATTACATACCCAGAGCCAGGCTACGCAGTGCCCTACGCTGGACAACGTGAAGCTGTACTGCACGCCCATCGTCAACCTGTTCCAGCATGATGCGGTGCCCATTCGTCTTGAGGGCAAGCAGGACGAATACCTGCTGATTCCCGGCGAGTATTCGCGCGCTAACGCCAGTGTGTTTTCCGTAGACAAGGTGACGGGCTGGCGCCCTGGTGGCTTGGGGTATGCGGCTTACGTACCGTTTGAATCCTTCGAGCATGACGGTGATACGGATGCATCGGCAGCGCCCAACAGCTACAGCATTCGCCAACGCGAGTCGACGCAGCACGCGGGACTTGATACCTGGCTGGGCCTGGGCAACGGCCACGGGCATGCACAGGAAACACTGTCGATCGAGCTGACCTGCACCAACCACAACCTGCCTCGGCAACTGCAGGCCGGAGAGATCAACCAGCCCTGCGAGCAGACACCGGAGGGGTTGTCGTTTCGCAATATCAGCGTGCCGACGGCGAGTTACGCGCCGCCCCTGGACCAGGACTTTCTCTGGCGCCTGATCAGCAACATGTCACTCAACTATCTGTCACTGAGCGATATCAAGGCCCTGAAGGTGATCCTCGAAACCTATGACCTGCCGCGTTATCACGATCGACAAGCACGTAAGGTCAGCCAGATCAGGTTGGGTGCATTGCAGTCCATCAGCCATACCGCCGTCGACCGCTTGCACCGTGGGATGCCCTATCGAGGATTGCGGATCGACCTGACGGTTGATCCACACGGTTTCCTGGGGCCGGGCGAAGTATTTGTGTTTGCGTCGGTGCTCAACGAGTTCTTCGCGCTTTACGCCAGCCTCAATGCCTTTCATGAACTACGCGTCATCAGCACACAAGGAGATGTGTACCTATGGCCACCCAGGATGGGCCAGCAGCCCCTGCTTTGACCGAACTGTCCCGTGTCATTCGGGAGTATTCGCTGTATCAGGCGATTTTGCAGGTGATCAAACGCCTGCGCGATGCCCATCCGTTGCTGGATGACAACGCGCTGTATGACAGGTTGGAGTTTCAGGCCAACCCAGGTCTTGGTTTTCCCGGTCACGATATTGATCGGCTGGAGTTTTTTGTTGAGCACGATCAATTGCACGCGCGTCTTCGCCTGAACGTGCTGGGGTTATGTGGTGCGGGCTCTCCACTGCCTGCGTTCTATGGCGAGCAGGCATTTGCCGAAGGGGTGGGCGGCACAACTACCCGAGATTTTCTGGACCTTTTTCATCACCGCCTGCAACGACTGATGCTGCCGATCTGGCGTAAATACCGCTATCGAGCGCGGTTTCAGGCGGGAGCCAACGACGCCTTTTCGGAGCAGATGTTTGCCCTGGTGGGGTTGGGGAGCAGGCACATTCGTGATGCGACGCAGTTGGACTGCAAGCGGTTGCTGCCTTACCTGGGGCTGCTGAGCCTGCGGGCCCATTCTGCGGCGCTGATCGAGACAGTCCTGCGTTACTACTTCAAGCACAGCTGCGTGTACATCGAGCAGTGGGTTGAGCGCACGGTTGGCATTGCTCACGCGCAGCAAAACCGGCTGGGTGGCGCCAACAGTTTGCTGGGGCTGGACCAGGTATTGGGGTGCCACGTCGCCGACCGCAGCAGCAAGTTCAGGGTGCATGTACAGGGCCTGGACTGGCGGCGTTTCCATGGGTTTTTACCTAACGGTACGGAGTATCCCCAACTGTGCTCGTTGGTGCGATTGACCGCACGAGACCCACTCGAATACGACCTGCGCCTGGTGTTGGCCAGGGACGAGATCAGGCCACTGCACCTCGGCGAACACAACGTCTGTCGGCTGGGTTGGACCAGTTGGCTGGCACATGAGTGTGCTGACGGTGTGGTCATTGTGGCCAGCAATGCTCAATAGGGACTGATGATTATGATGAATGTAGACCTGCAACAACTTATCCGGACGCTGGCCCCCGAGGTTCGTCGAGACCTGGAACGCTCGGCCGAGCGTTGCGTTACCCGGGGCGGACGGGAGGTCCTGGTAGAAGACTTGCTGCTGGCCCTGCTGGAGCATAGCGGTGGGCTTCTGGAAAGGGCATTGGCGGATGCCGGGGTTGAAGTCGGCGAGCTGGAAGCGGCCCTGCAACCCAAAGGCGAGACGAGCGCGTCGCGTAATCCGGTGTTTGCCCTGGCGCTTGTGCAATGGCTGCAACAGGCGTTGCTGGTTGCGCATTTGGAACTGCGCCAGACCGAAGTGGACCATGGCGCCTTGTTACTGGCGCTGTTGCGCCACCCGCTGCAGCATGCAGGCAGTGGCTATCAGGCGTTGTTGAGTCGCTTGGACGCGCAGCGCGTACGCGATTTTGCGTTGAGCCAGGTACCTGAGGTCAGGCCGGCGACAAGCGGCGAGTCACTGCTGGAACGTTTTACCCATGACCTGACGCGCCAGGCAGGAGAAGGGCATATCGATCCGGTGTTGTGTCGCGATGGTGAGATCCGCCAGTTGATCGACATCCTTATGCGCCGGCGCAAGAACAACCCGATCCTTGTGGGTGAGGCGGGTGTGGGCAAGACTGCCGTTGTCGAAGGCCTCGCCTTGCGCATTGCCAGCTCACAGGTGCCTGACCCGCTCAAGGATGTGCGGATGCTGACCCTGGACATGGGCCTGTTGCAGGCAGGTGCCAGTATCAAAGGTGAATTCGAACGGCGCCTCAAGGGCGTGATCGATGAAGTCAACGCCTCTGCGAAGCCGGTGATTCTGTTTATCGACGAGGCACATACCCTGGTGGGGGCGGGTGCGCAGGCGGGTGCCGGCGACGCGGCCAACCTGCTCAAACCGGCGCTGGCGCGGGGCGAGTTGCGGACCATCGCGGCCACCACGTGGTCGGAATACAAGAAGTATTTCGAGAAGGATCCGGCGCTGGCACGACGCTTCCAACCGGTGCTGGTTGGCGAGCCCAGTGTGGAGCAGGCGATCTCGATCCTGCGCGGGCTGGTTCCGGCGTATGAGGCCAGTCACGGCGTGTACATCCGTGACGATGCTGTCGTTGCAGCGGCGCAGATGAGTGCCCGCTACCTCGCCGGTCGGCAACTGCCCGACAAGGCCGTGGATGTGCTGGATACCGCCTGTGCACGCGCGCGAATCAGCCAGGTAACAGCGCCCGAGGCATTGGAGCGCCTGAGTACCCAGCAGGCTGAAGGCTCGCGCCAGCGCGAGGCGCTGAGTCGAGACAGGAACGCCGGGCTCCCCGTGGATGAGCAGGCCATGCACGCATTGAGCCTTCGATTGGCGGCTATCGAGAGCGAGCGTCAGCCGTTGGAACAGCGCTGGCATGAACAGCGAACACAGGCGGAGCCGGTGCGTGTGTGCCCGCGAATGGTGGCGCAGGTCGTCAGCGCCTGGACGGGTATTCCGGTTGAACAACTGTCCCTTGAACACAGTGCGGCGGTCCTCGGTTTTGCCGATGCGCTGCGTTCGCGCATTCTCGGCCAGGAACCTGCTGTACAGGCGCTGGATCGCAACCTGCGTGCGGTGGCAGCAGGGCTGAACAAGGCCGATGCCCCGGTCGGCGTGTTTCTGCTGGTGGGCCCCAGTGGTGTGGGCAAGACCGAAACCGCCTTGGCTCTGGGGGATTTGCTGTATGGCGGCGAGCGTTTTGTCACCACGCTCAACATGTCGGAGTTTCAGGAAAAGCACGCCTTGTCACGGCTGATTGGCGCACCACCCGGTTATATCGGGTACGGCGAGGGCGGCGTGTTGACCGAGGCTGTGCGCCAACGACCTTATTCGGTAGTGCTCCTCGACGAAGTCGAAAAGGCCGACCCGGAGGTGTTGAATCTGTTCTATCAGATCTTCGACAAGGGGCTGGCCAACGATGGCGAAGGACGGGAAATCGATTTTCGCAACACGCTGATCCTGATGACTTCCAACCTGGCCAGCGAGTGCATTGCCGACTTATGCGCCGATGGCCGCAGGCCTGACCCTCAGGTGCTGCAGGACGCAATCCGCCCCGTGCTGCGCGACTATTTCAAGCCGGCACTGCTCGCCCGGATGCGCGTCGTGCCTTATTACCCGGTTGCGGGTGATGTGTTGCATGACCTGGCAAGGCTCAAGCTCGACCAGTTGGGGCGAAGATTGCAGTCGCGCAAGCTGGCATTCAGCTATGCAGCCGAACTGGTTGCTCATATGGCCGAGCGTTGTACCCATGGCGACAGCGGCGCGCGGCACATCGACCAATGGATCGAGATTCACCTGTTGCCACAGATGGTGGATCGGCTGCTGGACGCGATGACGACTGACCAATCTTTGTCTGTGGTTCATGCGCGCCTCGACGGTGATGGACAGCCGATATGTGAGTTCAACTGATGGTGAACAGTGTGTTTGCCCAATTACCCCAGCCCCTGGCCTACGCCGAAGCGTTGCTGGCCTGGATGACCCGGATCGGGATCGACAGTGACGAGACCACCTTGCCGGACCTGTGTGTCGCGGCGGCTGCGCAACTGAGTCAATGTGAACTCAGCCAGTTGTATCGGCGCGACGAGGCGACGGGTCGACTCGACCTGATTGCCCAGCATTTGCCTGGAACACTGTCCCCGTGTAATCAGGCTTGCGGACCTGACTTCCAGCAAGAGCAGTTGTTGGACTATGTCCTCAGCCAGTGCCGTCCACTGAGCCTGGAAGATCTGCCTGGTAGCGTGTACCAAAGTGGATTCCTGCCGGCATTGGCAATGCCCTGGCGGTCGTTGTGCTGCGTACCGTTGTTCGGTCGGCGCAACACCGTTGCCGGCGTGTTGCTGTGCGCCAGCCAGCAGCCGGTGGCCTTGCAGGAATATGCCTCTTCGTTGGGCCAGTTGGGCAGCTTCGCCTTGAGCCAGCTTGCCTTGTTGCGGCGTATGCGCCCAGCGTCCGGCGGCGCCCAGGCTTGCATGCCGATACCGCGTACCGTGTACGGGCTGATCGGCAAGAGTGCGGCCATGGATGAAACCTGCCGCTTGATCGGCAAGGTACTGAACACGTCCTACACCGTGCTCCTGCGGGGCGAGACCGGCACCGGCAAGGAGCTGGTGGCGCGGGCCATCCATGGCGCCGGGCCGCGCAAAAACAAAACCTTTGTGGTGCAGAACTGTGCCGCCTTTCCCGAAGGCCTGCTGGAAAGTGAGTTGTTCGGCTACCGCAAAGGCGCCTTCACCGGCGCTGAACGCAACCACGCCGGGCTATTCGATACGGCGGACGGAGGCACGTTGCTCCTTGATGAAATCGGCGATATGCCGCTGTCGCTGCAGGCCAAGCTGCTGCGGGTTTTGCAGGAAGGAGAAATCCGTCCGTTGGGCGCCAGCGCTGCGCATAAGGTCGATGTGCGCATTATCGCGGCGACCCACCGTGACCTTGCGGCGATGGTGGCCGAAGGCAGTTTTCGCCAGGACCTGTATTACCGGTTGGCGCAATTCCCTATCGAGCTTCCGGCCTTGCGTGAGCGGGAGGGCGACGTGTTGCTGTTGGCGCGGCATTTCGCGCAAAGCGCCAGTACCGCACTGGGCCGTACTGCGGTGGAGTGGTCCAGCGCAGCCCTGGATCAACTGTCGAGCCACGCGTTCCCAGGCAATGTCCGCGAACTTAAATGCCTGGTGGAGCGTGCGGTATTGCTCTGTGACGACAGCGTGATCTTGCCGGTACATCTGGCTCTCGCGCCGGTTGAGGCTACGACGGCTGATGCAACGTTGCGCCAGCGCCTGGAGCGAGTTGAACGGGTGTTCCTGATCGATTGCCTGCACAAAAACCGTGGTAATCGGACCCGTACCGCCCATGAACTGGGGGTCGCACGTCGCACGCTGCTCTATCGCCTTGCACGCCTGAACATCCCCTGTGGCGCCGCCCAAGGGGAGTGCTGAATGCAGATCGTGTGGGTTTTTTGCGCCGTCACCGGCCTTACTTTCCGTGGAGATACCTGATGCCTGTTCGTCCATGGCAAGCCCTGGTGCTTGCACTGTGTTTACTGGGTGGCTGTAACGCCAATTACGTTTTTGATGATGCCGACTACCGTCCGCTGGGTGATCCCCATGCGCTCCGTCGCGGCCATTGAACTGGGGAACCCTGCCATGCAGTTAGTGTTAGAGGTGTGCAATACCACGGACGGTGAACCACCTGCCGGTAAGGTTTTTGACGGCGTCGGTGGCGTGATCGGCCGTGGCGCGGGCTGTGACTGGATCATCCCCGACACCAGCCGCTTGCTCTCCAGTCAACATGGCTTGGTCAGTTACCGGGGGGGCCGGTACTTTCTCACCGATATCAGTAGCAACGGTATTGGTGTGTCGGGCAGTACCGAGCGTTTGCTCAAGGGCCAGGCTCGCCTGATCAGCGAAGGTGATGTCTATCAAGTCGGTTCGATGGATATTCGCGCACGGTTGACAGGGCAGGGCTCGAAGCGGGACCGACGAGCGTTTGCCAGCACTGACCCGATTCCTGACGATGCCTTCCTCGGGCTGGACCCGTTGCAAGTGTTGGAGCATGAACCCTCGGACAGCACGTCGTCCGAAGAGTCAGACACCTGGGGATCTCCGGCGCCGGGCGGCACGTTTTCTCACGGCGCGGTAGAGCGCGATCATATGATTGTGCCGAGATGGGCCGAGACCGGAACACGCGAGGCCTGTATTCAACCCCCTGCGGTGGCTGCGCCAGCAACGGAAATCTTCTGGTCGCAATTCGGTGACGCGCTGGGCATGGATATGGATGCGCTCGACACGGTGGGTCGCGAGGCCATGGCCATCAAGGTGGCGGGGCTGTTCAGGCAATCTATCGAAGGGTTGCAGCAGAGCCTGCGAACCCGCGATGAACTCAACAGTGAATTGAACCTGGACTGGGCCACGTCGCCGCTCAAAGGCCAGAACCCCCTGAAGGACTGCCCCGATATACAGGCCACCTTGGCGTCGCTTTTGAGCACCGCCGAGGTGGGCCAGCGTTCGGCCGAATTGGCGATTGCCGAGGTATGCCGGGAGATCCAAATCCATCAACTCGCCTTGGTTGTGGCCTGCCGCGCCGCCATGCGGGGCGCGCTGGCGGCGTTTGCACCCGACCATCTGCTGCTGTGCTTCGAGCGCCAAGGTAAGCCGCGCAGGTTCTCTACCGACGGCGCTCATTGGCGGGCGTACCAACGTCATCACCGCCGTCTGATCGATGAGGCCGCCTCGGGTGAGCATCTGTTGCGCAACGATTTTTCCAACGCCTACAAAGAGCAGGTGCGCCTTGTCTCCACCTTGCATACGACTTGCTCAGGATGATGGTCATGTATCGAACCCCTTTTGTATCAATGCTCGTCGTTCTGGGGCTGTTGGCCGGTTGCGCCGGCGTCTCACCCATTTCCACCTTGACCAAGCTGGACCTGACGTTGGCAGCCAGCGAATCCGTCAACCCAGACCTGCACGGTCGTCCCTCGCCAGTGGTGGTGCACCTGATTGAGCTGCGGCATCCGGTGGCGTTCGAAAATGCTGATTTCTTCAGTCTCTACAGTCGCGCCGAGCAGTCCTTACCCAAGGACTGGGTCAATGGCGAAGAGCTGGAACTGCGCCCTGGTGAACAGCTGGCGCTCAAGCTCAGTGTCGAACCACACAGTCGTTATATCGGCGTTGTGGCTGCCTATCGGGACCTGCCTCATGTGCAGTGGCGGTTTGTGCTTCCCGTGACCCAGCAACGGCTGACACGGGCCGACCTGATTCTTGACGAATCAGGTATCCGAACCAGCAGGAGGGAGGATTGAAATGGAGATTCATAAAGTCATCTGGCAGGAAGGCATGCTGCTGCGCCCCCAGCATTTGCAGCACAACGACCGCTACTACCATCAGCAGCTCAACCGTACCCGCTTGCTCGGCAGTGACGGTTGGGGATTCCTGAGTCTGGAGGTCGACGTGCAGTACCTCAACATGGGCAAAGTGGTCGTGAATCAAGCCAGTGGTGTCTTCCCTGATGGCAGCCTGTTCGAGCTGACCGCAGCCATGGAGCCGCTGGTATTGCAGGTGCCCGCCAACACAGGCGGGCAACCCGTGTTCCTGGCGTTGCCGTTGGTCATCGGTAATCAGATAGAAGTGCGCAGGCAAGAGCAAAGCGAAGTGCTGGCACGCTACGTCAGTTGCGAGTCGGAGATCGGTGATTCCAACGCCGGAGTCGAGTCCCGTTGTCGGATCAATTGCGCGCGACCGGACCTGCGATTGCTCCTGGGAGAACCATCCAGTCACCCGCTCCATGTGAAGCTCCAGGTTGCCCAGGTGCTGGACTCTACCCCTGAGGGCGGTGTGCGGCTGGACACGGATTTTGTACCGACTTTCATCTATCTGCAGCACTCGGGTTACGTATCGTCATGCATCAAGGAAGTACTTAGCCTGCTCGCGACCCGAGGGGATGCGATTGCCGAACGCATGCAGGGCAATGGCGGAGCATCGGGCGCTCAAGTCGGCGATTTTCTGATGCTGCAATTGATCAATCGCACGGAGCTGGTATTGCGTCACTACCTGGGTCAGACGCAGGTGCGTCCGGAAGCACTGTATCGGGAGTTGCTGGCGGTTTTCGGCGAGTTGTCCACGTTTGCCACCGACAGCAAACGTGCGCAGCTGGAAGGGTGTTACCGGCATTGTGACCAGGCCGCGAGCTTTCGCGGCCTGATGGCGGGCGTGCGTGGGGTGCTGTCGTCGGTGCTGGAGCAACATGCCATTGAGCTGGTGTTGCAACAGCGTCAGTACGGTGTGCTGGTGTGCCCGGTGAGTGACCTCAAATTGCTGGGCACGGCGACATTCATTCTGGCGGCGACCGCTCAGTGTGATTCGGATGAGTTGCGCCACCGCCTGCCTGCGCACCTCAAGATCGGACCGGTGGAGCGCATCCGCGAGCTGGTCAACCTGCACTTGGCCGGTATCAAGGTCAAGCCATTGCCGGTAGCGCCGCGACAGATCCCATTTCATGCCGGCAAGACCTATTTCATGCTCGAACTCAGCGCCCGTGACATCACGCAGTTGGAGCAATCCGGTGGTTTTGCCTTTCATGCCAGCGGCGAGTTTGCCGAACTTGAACTCAACTTCTGGGCCATCAGGAACTGAATGCCATGACTGTGGACAGTGAATACCCGCAGGACGAAAAAACCGTGCTGCTTGACCGCGAAGGCCGCGCTCCGGCGCAGGGGGCGTTGACGGATTTCCCTACGCCCCCGCGCTTCGAACACCTGGAAGACCGGATGATCTATACCGCCGGCCTGCAAGGGGCACAAAGCTTCAATATAGGGCCCAACACACTGGTGGCCGCCGCCTGGGAACTCCTGGCGCAGGTGGTTCAGCTCAAAGGCAACGCCGGACGGGAAAGCCTGCAGAGCCTCAACGACCGGTTGTCCTCGGGGATCACCGCGTTTGAAACACGTGCCTTGTACCAGGGCGCAGAAAACAGTGAGGTCATGTCGGCGCGCTATGTGCTCTGCAGCGTGATTGACGAAGCCGTGGTGACGACCGCGTGGGGCAATCGCAGTGACTGGTCGAAGACCAGCCTGCTGAGCCGCTTTCACAACGAAACGTTCGGCGGGGAGAAGTTCTTCCAACTGCTGGAGCGTCTGTCCCGTGATCCGGTCAAGCACCTGGCCATGCTGGAGCTGATGTACCTGTGCCTGTCATTGGGTTTTGAAGGCAAATACCGGGTCCTGGAACGTGGAGCGTCGCAGCTGGAGACCGTGCGCGATGGTTTGTTTCGACAGATCAGGCACGTGCGTGGTGATCGCCCATCGATGACTGCGCCAACGGCGACTGTCCCAGCGGCAGGTGCACGGTTGCGCATTATTTCCGTTACCCGGGTCGTGATCTTCACGGTGGTCTGTTTGCTGGCGATGTACTCAGGTTTTGCCTGGGTACTGGGCAATGAACGCATGACGGTGCTGCAACCCTTTCAACCTTTGGCGCCGGATCAGACACGGTCGTCCTTGTAACGCTGGGAGCAATGAATGAACGCATTCTTCAAGGGCGTGGGCACAGTGCTGCGCAAGAGTTGGGTCTGGAGCCTGTTTATCGTGTTGGCCAGCGCGCTGCTGGTGTGGTTTTTCGGGCCGTTGCTGGCCGTGGACGACCACCGGTTCTGGCAAGGGGCTACGTCTCGCCTGCTGAGCATCTGTGGCCTTTTGCTGGTGTGGGGATTGGCGATGGTTGTGGTGGGCGCACGTCGTACCGCACGGATCAACCAACCTGAACACCAGGCACGCGATCAACGCCAGGGGTTGATCGACGATGAGCAGAGACACGTACGCGGCCGTTTCAAGGAGGCGTTGCACGCGCTGAAAATCTCCCACCGTTATGGTGAGCGCAGTGAACGTTGGCGCAACGATTTACCCTGGTACCTGTTGATCGGCCAACAGGGCAGTGGCAAGTCCCAATTGCTGGCGGCCTGCGGCTCACCGTTCCCGCTTGATCGGGACGGGGCGATGGCGCCGGGCGCAACTCAGTATTTTGACTGGTATCTGACTGACGCCGCCGTACTTGTCGAAAGTGCCGGGCGCTACCTGGCCCAACCTGATAGCGCAGTGGATGGGGCCGGCTGGTCGACGTTCCTGGGCTTGCTCAAAGGTCGGTGCCGGGCGCGTCCGCTCAACGGCGTGGTGGTGACGCTGGCGATAGAGACACTGCTTGGCAGCCATGAGCGCGACCTGGACCTGCATGCGCGCCACGTACACAGTCGCTTGCAGGACATCCAGCAGAAGCTGCATGTGGACGTGCCGGTTTATCTGGTGCTGACCCAGGCAGACCGGTTGCCGGGTTTCGCCGAGTTCTTCGATACCGCTCACGGCGACGGCGTCGACACCTTGCTGGGGGAGCGGCTGACCACCGGCACTGCCGGTACCGAAATGACCCAGGTGCGCGAAGCGTTCGAGGCGCTGTTGCAACGCCTCGCAGCGGAGCTGATCCCGCGCTTGCACCAGGAACGCAATGCCGGGCGTCGTGGCCAGATGCTCGATTTTCCTCGGCAGGCTGCGCAGATCGGTGAGCGTTTGTCTCTGTTTGTGGAGTCTGCGTTCTCCGCGCACCGCTTTCAGCGTATCAACGGATTGCGCGGGTTTTACCTGACGTGCGCACAGACTGACGACAGGCGTTCCCACTTCGTCCAGGGCTTGTTCAACCGGGTGATTTTTGCCGAGGCCAACCTCGCGGGGTTGCAGACTCCGGAGCGACGACGCATCCGTCAACGCCAAGGGTTGCTGGCGTTGACCGCCGTACTGGTCATCGCCGGGGCGGGCGGCCTGTGGGCCCATAGTTATGGGGTCAACCACCAGCGTTTGATGCAACTGGCGGAACTGCTCAAGCCGCTGCCGGCGGCGCCCTCCGATTCGGACCAAACCCTGGCGTTACTGCCTTTGCTGGACAGTCGCCTGGCTGCGACCCGTGTTTTCCCGGCGGCGGCAGACGTTGGTTGGACGGAGCGGGCTGGCTTGTATCAAGGGGAAGTGAGTCGTGCACCGTTGACCAGCACCTATGAGGAGGCGCTGCAGCAGCAGTTTCTGCCGTTGTTGACCACACTGCTCGAAGAGCAGGTGCGGACCAGTCTTGGTGATCGCGAGAGGCTGCTGGACATTTTGCGGGCCTACCTGATGCTTAACCTGCGGGAGCGGCGCGATACCACCTGGTTGGCACAGCACATGGCCGGTCACTGGTCCACCCGGTATGCGGGGGAGGCTTCGACGCAGAGCCGTTTGAACGAACACCTCTCGCGGATGCTTGAACAACCCTTCCAGGCGCCCCTGAACACTGAACTGGTGGCTCAGGCCCGGCAGGCGTTACGAGGTGAGTCTCTGGCGGATGTGGTCTATCGAGTGCTGCGAGACCAGGCCAGGAGCCTGGAGCCCCTTCGTCTGGCAGAAGGGCCGGGCCTCAGCGCCGTCGACCAGCCGATACCGGGCTTCTACACCAAACGGTACGTGCACTATTTTGAAAAACACGGCCCCCGTCTGGTCAACGCAATTGCCCAGGATAACTGGGTGCTTGGGGAGGCCGGCGATCTGAGCGCCATGGACTTGCGCCAGTTGATGCTGGAGTTGGAACAACGCTATTTCAGCGAGTACGCGGATGCCTGGAGCCAGGCCCTGGGCCGGATCAGCCTGCAGCGCAGCGACAGCCTCCGGCAGCATGCCGATGGGCTTGCCGGATTGGCGTCAGCGCAATCACCGCTGGTGCAACTGTTGCAACAGGTCCGAGAGAACACCCGCTTGCCGGCGGCCGGCGATCGTCTCCAGGCAGTTGGGGAGGCGGTTCAAGAGGCGGCCTCCAGTGCGCTGACCACCCAACTGTCGGTACCGGCGGCCTCTGATTCTGCGCGACGTGCATTGCAGCGCCGATTCGAACCTTTGCATCAATTGCTGGATGCCGAGCAGAACCCTGGCGCTGAACTGATGCAGGCGTTGCGACTGCTGGATGAATGGCAGCTGCAATTGGCGGCGCTGAACCGCGAGGGCGCGCCGGAGCAGGCAGCGTTCAAGCTGGTCAAGCAACGCATGGAAGGGCAGCAGCCGCTGCTGGGCCGTGTGCGTGATGCTGCAGTGCGCCTGCCGCAACCTTTCAAGGGCTGGTTTGGCGACATTGCCGATGAGAGCTGGCGACTGTTGCTTGATGACGCCTATGTGCATGTCAATCAACGTTATCAAACTGAGGTGTATGGGTTTTACGCCAAGGCGATTCAGCGTCGCTACCCGTTCAATGCCCACGCCGGCAGCGATGTTGCCTTGAGTGATTTCCAGGAGTTTTTCAAACCTCGTGGCGGCATGGCGCGCTTTTACGACAGCTACCTGCGGCCCTTTGTCGGTGCCGAGGGCGGCCGCTATCGTCTGCGGAACCTGGATGGGCGTAGCCTGCCGTTGTCGCGCTCGCTGTTGGAGCAACTGACCAAGGCCCAGATGATTCGCCATGGTTTTTTTACTGAAGAACAGGGGGACTGGGCGGTCCGCTTCACGCTGGCGCCCTACAGTCTGGATCAGGCCGTCAGCCGCGCGATCCTGAGCATTGGTGGTCAACACCTTGAATACCGTCATGGCCCGATCGTACCGATGGCGTTTCATTGGCCAAATGACGCAGACAATGGCCGCAGCAGCCTGGTGCTGGAGCGGGGGGCGGAACGGCCGCTGGGCATTGAAAAAAACACCGGCCCCTGGTCGTTATTCCGGTTTTTCGACCTGATGCAAAGCGAGCCTGCAAGCGGCCGGGATGCACACCTGCTCAAGGCCGATCTGGCTGGCCTGCGCGCCAACTTCCTGCTCACCAGCCAACGCAACCCCGGCCCGTTTCAGTTGGCGACGTGGCGCACGTTCCGTCTGCCGGAGCAATTGTGAGGCAGCTGCGTGTCCAGAGGGACAGCGCCGGACGAACGCTGCGGGGTAAGGCGCGCTCGCGCAATGAGGATGCGTTCCTCGACTGCCCCCAGCACGGCTGCTGGGCGGTAGCCGACGGCATGGGTGGTCATCGGGCCGGGGATAGGGCGAGCCAGTGGGTCATCAACTGCCTGGCGTCATTGCCCGGCCAGGGCTGTCTTGACGAACGTGTCGAGGCGGTGCGGCGTTGCCTGCGATGGCTCGACACTCAGATGGGAGCGGCGTTGCAACACACCGCCGAGGGCATCATGGGCAGTACCGTGGTTGCGCTGTTGCTCGACGGGAATCGCGCCGCCTGTATTTGGGTGGGGGATAGCCGTTGCTACCTTTGGCGTGGTCGACGCTTGTACCAGTTGTCGCGGGACCATTCCCGGTTGCAGCAGTTGATGGACACGCAGCAACTGAGCCTGGAACAGGCTCAGGCTCATCCGGACGCACGGGCCTTGACCCGTGCCATTGGCGGCCGGCGGCCCTTGAGCCTGGAAGTGCTGGAACTCAGCACCCAGCCGGGGGACGTATTTTTGTTGTGCAGCGATGGTTTGTATCAGGGGCTCAGTCATGGCGAACTGGGCAGCGCCCTGAGTCTGGGGACGCCCCGACAGGCGGTGGATCGGTTGTTTGCCCAAGTGTTGCGCGGCGCGGCGCGGGATGACCTGACCGCCGTGGTGGTCCAGCCATGAGTGCGACCTTCGGCCCGCCGAACCTGCTTGCCGGGCGTTATCACCTTGAACGGGTATTGGGCACCGGCGGTATGGGGGTTGTCTACCGTGCCCGCGACCTGCTGCACGAGGCGTTTGGCGAACCCAGCGCGTGGGTGGCATTGAAGCTGTTGAGCGATACGCTTGCCGAATCTCCCGATGGCCATGTCCTGCTGTACAGCGAGTTCGCCCTGACTCGGTGCCTGCGCCACGATCACGTGGTCAGGACCTTTACTTTCGAGGTCGACAGCCTGCGTCAGGTGGCGTTCTTCACCATGGAATTGCTGCACGGTATGACTTTGGATCGACGGCTCCAGGCGTGTCCGGATGGATTGCCGTGGCCGGAGTTGCAACCGATCGCCGTGCAGCTATTGGAAGCACTGGCGTATACCCACCAGCAGGGCGTGCTGCATGGCGATGTGAAGCCCGCCAATATCATGGCGGGCGAGCAGGGCGTGCGTTTGTTCGATTTTGGTTTGGGTCATGCGCAGGTGCAGCAGGCTGCGGGTTTGCCGGCCTTGAGCCGCAGCCGTTTGAACGCCTGGACACCCGCCTATGCGGCGCCGGAATTGGTGGCGGGTGGGAATCTCTCCACCAGGGCCGACCTGTATGGCGCTGCCTGCGTGATCTATGAGTTGGCCCAGGGAAGCCGTCCCGATGGGGGGCAGTTGAAAAAGCTTTTGCCCAGGCCCCGACACTTGCCCAGGCGTTGCTGGCCGGCGTTGCGTTCTGCGCTGACCGCGGACCCTGAACACCGAACCATTTCGGTCGACGAACTGTGTGAAGCCATCAATGGGCGTCGGCGCTCCTGGTTTCTTTAGTGGGCGTATCAACCGGGCAAGTCATGCAGCTTGCAGTATTCGACCCAGGTCAGGCCGGCCATCTGCGCCACTTCCTTGTGCACTTCCAGGCGCTGCGCCTCAAAGGCCTCGGGGGAGTCTGCGGTGAGTTTGAGCGTCAACTCCCAGGCAAACAAACCCTGGCGTTCCGCTTCCGCTTCGAAGGCTTCATGCAGCCGCTCGGCGCGGTACTGGGCTTGGGTTTCGCCTTTGGCCTGGGCTGCCAGCGGGTTCAACGTGTTCAGTTCTGCGGCCACATCGGGGTGTTCGTTCAAGAAACGGTCCAGCGCGAGCTGGTGATTATCGCCAGGTGTTGACAAGGGCGTGCTCCAAATCAGGTGGGATCAGGCTTCGTTTTTCTGGCCTGGGGCGAGCTTTGTGCGGATTGAGCACAGAGATAACGGGTATTGAAGCAGATTCCGGGCGTGGTCCAGGCCAGAAAATCCAACAATTGAAAACAGTGCTGAAATTTCACCCCGAGACATGGCAAAAGGCTTTCGCTCCCGGTGCCAGGACGTGTAGCGTTAGCCCCGGTATTTCGGGCCCTGCCTTCCAGGGGCAGACGGCGATGGGCTGAGGGACGGGTCATGGCGCAAACGCTGTTCAAACTTTTCTTTACCCAGCGCCTGGCCGCTTTGGCCAGCACCGAGTCGTTGCGCGCAATCCGCGAAGGGCTGCTGTGGATCCTGCCGTGCCTGCTGGTGTCGGCGGGTTTTCTGATCCTGTCCGAATGTGCGCGGGTGCTGGGCTTCGATCCGCAGGTCGTGGCCTTCCTCGCAGGGCTGCACAATCAGATCAGTTCAGTGATTCCGCTGTTGGTAGCTGCTTCCATCGGTTACATGCTGGCGATCCAATACCGCCTGCCCCAGCTACCGGTGGCATTCCTGTGCCTGGCCCAAGTGGTGATTGCGACTTTTATCCTGCGTGAATACCCCCGCGCTTCTGCCACGTTCGTTCTGTTTATCGCCATTGCCTCGCCGCTGCTGAATGTGCCGGCCATGGCCTGGCTGTACCGCTATCGCTGGACCCGCCTGATCAATGAAGACCTGGTAGGGCACAACCTGCGGGGTACGATCAATATGGTCGTGCCGGGAGCGATCACCGCTCTGGCGCTGGTGGCGCTGCTGTCCCTGTTGCTGCAGATCCCTTATGTGGCGCAGTTGCAGGGGCCACAGGTGATTGAAGCCCTGGCGTCGCCCTACGGCAGCGGTTTGTTTGTCACCCTGATGAACTCGCTGTTGTGGTTTTTCGGGATTCACGGCGTGTACGCCATGCAGCCGCTGTTCGACGTCCTGGACCAGGCCGTGGTGCTCAACGGCGCCGCGCTGGCCGCCGGTGAACCGATTAAATATGTGCTCAACAGCGGCCTGTTGGGCAGTTTCGCGTTTATCGGCGGCTCGGGCGGCGCGTTGTGTTTGCTGGTGGCCATCCTGTTGTTTTCCAAGAGCCAGTCCATGCGCCTGCTGGCTGTGGCGAGTCTGCCGCTCTCACTGTTCAACGTCAGTGAAGTCCTGTTGTTTGGCCTGCCGATCATCCTCAATCCACGTTTGTTCATTCCGTTTCTGGTGGTTCCCGCGCTGAACGCAATGGTAGCGCTGACCGTAGTGGGGTGGGGGTGGGTATCCCCGGCGGTAGCCAGCGTGCCTTTCACTTCTCCGATATTGCTCAACGCCTACCTGAGTACCCACGGCGATCTGGCGGCAGTCGTGCTGCAAGTGGCGCTATTGGCCCTGGGCACCCTGGTGTACGCGCCGTACGTACGCGCAATCCATCGCCAGGCCGCTGAAGGGGGCACGGTTTACCTCAAATCCCTGGACATGACCTTCCGTGGCCTTGAAGAAAAAGGCCGGTTACGTGAACTGGACCCGGTGCTGGTGTCTCACAAGACCTTCGCACGCCAGGCCAATGAACTGAGCCATATCCAGCAGATCAGCGACTACGAGTTCTACCTCGAATTCCAGCCACAGGTCTCGACCCGCACCGGCCTGTGTACCGGCTGCGAAGCGTTGATGCGCGCCCGCGATGCCCAAGGCACGGTGCATTCGCCCTGGGAATTCCTGCAGTGGCTGGCTCAGGCGCGGTTGATGCCGGATGTGGACGTATGGGTGGCGTCCCAGGCGGTTCGTCAGTACCAGAAGTGGCAAAAACTCGGCTTCGCCCTGCCGATGACCATCAATATTTCGAGCGCCACCCTGACCGACGCCGCCTACGGCGAGCGCCTGGTGGGAATCCTCGCCCAGGCCCACGGGCAGGTATCGGTGGAGATCACCGAAGACGCGCTGATCAGCGATATCCCGGCCACGCGCCAGAACATCCAGAAATTGCAAGCCATCGGCGCCAAGGTCTATATCGACGACTTTGGCACTGGGTTTTCAGCCTTGAGTTACCTGCACCAGTTTCCGGTGGACTTCATCAAGATCGACCGCAGCTTTGTGGTGGCCCAGCACGATCCCAAAGGCGCCCAGGTACTGACCGGCATGCTGCGTTTCTGTGAAGCGCTGAACCTGGGCGTAGTGGTGGAGGGGGTGGAGACCGCCGAGCAGTTGGCCTTTCTGAACACCGGCCCTGAGTTGATTATCCAAGGCTGGTATTTCAGCAAGGCACTGCCAGGCGATCAGTTGGAAGGCTTTGTGCGCGAGCGTGAAACCTTGGCGCAGGTCTAGTAACCCCGCTGGGTCTGTTCGATGTCCTCGATCAAATCGTCGATACCCGCCAGGCGCGCGCGGTTATCGTGGTCCCAAGGGTGAAAGCCGGGTTTGAAGTAGTGCAACCACGGCCGCAGCATGCGTGGGAAGACTCCCTTGGGGCCATACAGAAATTTCAGCATGCGCCAGAAGCCTTTGAGGTGCCCACCGGCCTTGCGGTCGGCAATCAACAGGCGCACGTGGAAATCCAGCACCACCAGCCAGAAGAATACCGAGGTGGTCAGCATGGCGCCGGTGCGCAGCAGATAGCGCTTGGGCCCTGGCTTGATCACGGTGTTCCACACATCGAACGCCACGGCCTTGTGTTCGGTTTCTTCCAGGGCGTGCCAGTACCACATCTGTTGGTAACCCTTGAGTGAATCGCCGAAGCGTGACGGGTCGCTGAGCAGGATTTCCGCAAGCATCGCGGTGTAGTGCTCAAGGGCAATGGTGATCGCCAGATTGAACGCCGGCGGAAAGTGTTTTTTCTGCAAGTCGAGGATGAACTTGAGGCGACGGTCCAGGGTGTGCGCCGGCAGCCCTGCCGCTTGCATCAGGTCGTTGTAGGCCACGTGTTCGCGGCTGTGCATGGCCTCCTGGCCGATAAAACCCTGGATCTCTTTTTTCAGCGCCGGGTCCTCCACGCGCTGGCGGTAGTGGCGCACGCTGTCCATGAAAAACAGCTCGCCCTGGGGAAACAGCAGCGACAGGGCATTGAAAAAATGCGTGATGAACGGGCCCTGTTCGTGCCAGTTGGTGATGCGCTCGGCGGGCAGGGCAAAACGGACGTCGCGGCGGATAGGCAGCATAGTGCGTGCTCCTGTTCAGAGACGGGGTTCGTCGTTGGTTTCAAATACCGGCCTGGGTTGCTTGGGCGCCATGCGCTTGCTGGCGAACACCACCAACGCTTGATAGGCCGCGGGCAGGCAACGGGCGAGCAGGTCGAGGAAATACGCGTCGCGGCCAATCAGCACGCGGCGTTTGTTTTTGCGCACGCCTTGCAGGATCACTTTGGCGGCCTGGTCGGCATCGGTGATGAAGAGTTTTTCGAAGTCGGCGCGGGCTTGCTGCTCGCTGTGGATCAGGAAGCCGGTCATGTTCGCGTCGATGCGGCTGCTGCGGCAGATGTCGGTGCGAATGCCGCCGGGGTGCACGCAGGTGGCGGACACGCCGCAGCGTTGCAGGTCCAGCTCCTGGCGCAGGGCTTCGGTGAAACCGCGCACGGCGAACTTGGTGGCGTTGTAGCCGCTCATGCCCGGTTGGGCGAACAGGCCGAACACGCTGGAGGTGTTGATCACATGACCATCGCCGCTGGCTTTCAGGTAAGGCAGGAACGCCTTGGTGCCGTGGACCACGCCCCAGAAGTTGATGCCGACGATCCACTCCAGGTCGGCATAGTCCACACCTTCCACGGTGCTGGAGAGCGCCACCCCGGCATTGTTGAATACCAGGTTGACCCGGCCGTGCTCCGCCACGCAGCGAGCCGCCCATTGTTCCATGGCCTGGCGATCGGACACGTCCAGCACCTGGGTAGTGATCGTGACCGGCGACAGGGTGGAGGTTTTGATCAGCGTCAGGGTTTGCTCCAGGCCCGAGGCGTTTTTGTCCGCCAGCGCCAGGTGGCAACCTTCTCGCGCCAGAGCCAGGGCCAATGAACGGCCCATGCCGGATGCCGCGCCGGTGATGGCCGCCACGCGACCGTTGAATGACTTCATGACAGGCTGCCTTCTGCGGTGGAATGGGGTGCGGTTGCGGGATGGGCGGGTGTATGGAGCGGTAGCCGTTCGACTACATAGTCCTTGAGCGCAAACTGTCGCGTGACCTGCTTGAAGCGCCATGTCGAGCCGGGCCACAGGGTGGTGTTCTTGCCGGTACGCGGGTCGAGGTACCAGCTCTGGCAACCGCCGGTGTTCCAGATGGTGCGCTTGAGCTGGTCTTGCAGTTGGCGGTTGTAGGCCTGTTCCACCGCCGGCTTGACGTCCACCGTGGCGATGCGCTGGCGCTGCATCTGCTTGAGGGCGTCGAGGATGTAGGTCACCTGCGCCTCGATCATCAGGATCATCGAGTTGTGCCCCAGGCCGGTATTGGGCCCCACGATCAAAAACAGGTTGGGATAGCCCGGCACCGTGGTGCCCTTGTAGGCGTGGGCGCCGTCGCGCCAGGTGTCCATCAGGTCCAGCCCGTCGCGCCCGATGATGCAATCCCGTGGCAGGGGATCGGTGGCCTGGAAGCCGGTGCCGAAGATCAGGCAATCGGCCGGGTGCTTGATGCCGTCGGCGGTGATCACGCCGTCGGCTTCGACGCGCAGCACGCGGTCGGTGACCACCTCGACATTGCTGCGCGACAGCGCCGGGTAATAAT
Organism: Pseudomonas cyclaminis; assembly: GCF_015163715.1. Lineage (GTDB taxonomy): Bacteria > Pseudomonadota > Gammaproteobacteria > Pseudomonadales > Pseudomonadaceae > Aquipseudomonas > Aquipseudomonas cyclaminis. Next base: position 62,551 of record NZ_JADDUM010000025.1, on the reverse strand, counting down.
CGTTGGAGATCAGCACGCGCTTGCAGCCGATGGTGTAGTCCGGCGTCAGGGTCTTGCGCAGGGAAGGGCGGGCGACTTGTTTGTGCAGATGGCGCAGGGCGATTTTCTGCACCATTTTCATCAGCCGTGGGTGCAGGGCGAAGCCCACCACGCGACCTTCCAGCGCCCAGTAAAAGGCGCTGCGTACCAGGCGCTGGGTAAAAGGCAGGTGCTTGAACAGCCAGCGTTCGAAGACTGAAATCGTCCGGTCAGGCTTGGGCATGATCCACGGCGGCGTGCGTTGGAACAGGTCCAGGTGGGCCACCTGCGGGGCGATCTGCGGCACGAACTGGATGGCACTGGCGCCAGTGCCGATCACCGCCACGCGCTTGCCCTTCAAGGAATAGTCGTGGTCCCACTGCTGGGAGTGAAAGCTTTTGCCCTTGAAGCTGTCCAGGCCTGGAATCTGCGGCAACGCCGGGCGTGACAGGCCGCCCATGCCCGATACCAGCACCCGTGCGCTCACATGCCGGCCATCGCTGAAGCTCAATTGCCAGCGTTGCTGTTGTTCATCGAACACTGCGCGCTCAAGGCCGTTGTTGAAACGCAGGTAAGGCGCCAATTCGAAGCGCCTGGCGCATTGCTCCAGGTAGGCGCGGATTTCCGCCTGCGGCGCGAACTGCCGCGTCCAGTCCGGGTTGGGCGCAAAGGAAAACGAATACACATGGGACTGCACATCACAGGCGCAGCCCGGGTAGTGGTTGTCCCGCCAGGTGCCGCCGAGGGTGTCGGCCTGCTCGGCGATAAAGAAGTCGCTGAAACCGGCCTCCTTGAGCTTGATGGCCATGCACAGGCCGGCAAAGCCTGAGCCGATGATGGCGATGTCGATGGATTCACTGTGGGCATTCATAGGCTGTCCTTGGTGGGCATCGGATGTGCTCCTGTTTTTGTTTTGTCTTTTAGATAAAACACCATTGCAAAGGAAAATTGAATTAATTATTTTAAAAAAGATTTTAAATAATCTACCTGAAAATATCGCCTACGCTAGGACCATGTTTGGTATGCGCCACTTGTCCGACGGACGAGCACGGTATGCACGAGGTCCAGGTCCAGGGTGTGGACGGTGGCTGAGGCCTTGACCAATTCCGGTCGGGTCGCCAGCAGCAGGGAAGCAGAGGACCGAGCTATGGCTGTGGAGTGGGTTGCCGCTGCGGCGGGCGCAAGTGCGGTGTTATGGGGTTTCAGCGCCTGGATGACACGGCGTATCGAAGCCGCTGTTCCCATCAACGGGCGCTTCGTGGAGGTCGATGGCGAGCGCTTTCATTATGTAGAAGAGGGCAAGGGCCCACCGCTGGTGATGATTCACGGCTTGATGGGCAGCAGTCGCAACCTGACCTATGCCTTGTCCGGCCAATTGCGTGAGCATTTTCGGGTAATCACCCTGGACCGTCCGGGCTCGGGTTATTCCACCCGGCGTAAAGGCACGGCAGCCGACCTGCCGGCCCAGGCGCGGCAAATCGCGGCGTTTATCAATGTGCTGGGCCTGGATAAACCTTTGGTGTTGGGGCATTCCCTGGGCGGGGCGATCTCCCTGGCCCTGGCCCTGGATCATCCCGCTGCAGTCTCGGGCCTGGTGCTGGTGGCGCCGCTGACCCATCCCCAACCCACCTTGCCGCTGGTGTTCTGGTCGCTGGCGGTGCGACCGGCCTGGCTGCGACGCTGGGTCGCCCACACACTCACCGTGCCCATGGGCCTGTTGACCCGGCGTTCGGTGGTCAAGGGTGTGTTTGCGCCGGACACCGCCCCCGAAGATTTCGCCACCCAGGGCGGCGGGCTGCTGGGCATGCGTCCGGACAACTTCTATGCCGCCTCCAGCGAGATTGCGCTGGTCAACGACTTCCTGCCGGACATGGTCAAGCGCTACCCGCAACTGACCCTGCCCATCGGCCTGATCTACGGGGCGCGGGACAAGGTGCTGGACTTCCGTCAGCACGGTCAGGCCCTTGCCGACAAAGTGCCAGGCCTCAAGTTGCAACTGGTGGAAGGGCGCGGCCATATGCTGCCGATCACCGCCACGGCGCGGGTGGTCGAGGCGGTGCTGAGCGTGGCCAAGCGGGCGCGTCCGGCGCAAACGGCCACGGTCCTGCATCCGCCCTTTGCCCTGGCGAACAAATAATCGTGGCCCTGATTGCGGGTTTGGATGTCGCAAATGCCTGCCCTAGAGACCTGACCAAACGGCAGAAAAAGAGACTGTTCGGTCACGTCAAAAAGGCTTCGAAAAAGTAGTTGACGACCTAACGATTCCGCGTTATTTATTTAAAAAAATATTTCAATGTTTGTTTTGAAATGATTTTTGAAATGCCTAAGAGCGAATAAAAATGAAAAAAACGTCTTTTATCGCATGGTTGATTTCCTGGAGTCTTCAGCGCTCCCTGAACCTGTTTTCCACCTCCCTGCCAAGGAGGCTGCCATGAACCAGACTCTGGCAGCGCCAAGTGTGTGGACCGATGGCAAGCGCCACCTCTGGTGGTTGGGCATCATGCCGTTGGCCACGCCGCTGTTGTCCGGCTCTCTGGCCATTGTTACCGGTGTCCAGCAATTGTGGTGGGTCGGTGTGCTGGTGATCTTCGGCCTGATCCCGCTGATCGACGGCCTGCTTGGCGAAGACGTGAGCAACCCGCCCGAGTCCGCCGTCAGCCATCTGGAAACCCAACGCTACTACCGCTGGATCGTCTACACCGGCGTGCTGTTCGTCATCTCGTCGGTGATCATCACCGGCTGGCTGGCCGCCGGCGGTATCGAGTGGATCATCCAGGGTGGCCTGCTGCACGCCACCGCCAACCTTGACCCCTCCAACGGGCTGGTCCACGCCGCCAGTTACATCACCGACCGCACGCAACTGCACGGCGCACCGAGTTGGTTTACCTATCTGGGCATGGCCATGTCGACCGGCGCCGCTACTGGCATCGCCATCAATACCGCCCATGAACTGGGGCACAAGCCCAACGCCCTGGAAGTGTTCCTGGCCAAGGTTACGTTGGCGCCGACCTTCTACGGGCACTTCTACACCGAACACAACCGTGGCCATCACGTGCGCGTCGCCACGCCGGAAGATCCGGCCAGCTCACGCCTGGGCGAGAGCTTCTGGGCGTTCCTGCCGCGCTCGGTGTGGTTCAGCGCGCAGTCAGCGTGGAACCTGGAGCGCGAGCGCCTGCGCAAACTCGGCCTGCCGGCCTGGCACTGGAAGAACGGCGTACTCAGCGCCTGGATGTACAGCGTGGTGCTGTGGGGCGCGATGATTGCGTGGTTGGGTGTCGCAGTGATTCCGTTCCTGATTGTCCAGGGCATCTACGGGTTCTCGCTGCTGGAAGTGGTGAACTATGTCGAACACTACGGCCTTAAACGCCAGAAGTTGCCCAATGGTCGATACGAACGCTGTTCGCCGCGTCACTCCTGGAACAGCAATCGGATTGTGACCAATATCTTTTTGTTCCAGTTGCAACGGCATTCCGATCACCATGCCAACCCCACGCGCAGTTATCAGTCGTTGCGGCACTTTGATGAGTCGCCGCAACTGCCCTACGGTTACGCAAGCATGATTGTCTGGGCGTACGTGCCTTACTTGTGGCGCCGGCGCATGGATCATCGGGTGCTCAATCATTACGCCGGGGATATCACCCTGACCAATCTTCAGCCGTCACAGCGTTTGAAGTATCTGGAGAAGTACAGCAACAGCGCCAAGCCGTTCTGACATGCAGTAACTGTAAGTTGTGTACTCGGGGCCTTACATGCCGCGCAGGACGTTATCGCCCCGAGGAAGTGGTTTGACCCGAACAACAATAATTAAAGGGAAGGACGTACACCATGCAAACACCTGCCAAGTTCACCGCCCATATTCTATTGGCTGCGCTGGGCCTGATCGCCTACCACCAGGCCCAGGCGGCCCGCATCGAACCGGCTGGCAGTGCCTTCACGGCCCAAGGCCCGATCAGCTTCTCCAAAGGCGCGCTGATCAGCGCCGATTGCACCATCAAGGTGGCCGGCAAGGTCGCGGCGGATGGTACTTCGGTGAATGTCGATAAAGTTGAATTCGACGGCGGCCTCAAGTGCAGCCGGGTCGAAGCCATCAACTTGCCGTGGGTATTGATCGCCAAGGACACCCGGAGCGGTTCCATGTCGAATATCAGCGTTGATGTTCACGCCTTCGGCCTGGGTGGCAAGTGCGGGCCTTCTACGGCGAATGGCACCTGGGACAACGCCACCGGCAAGTTGGAAGCCACCAATGTACCGATCGGCGAAGACTGCAAGATCAAGACGGTGTCGATCAAGATGCCGCCGAATTTCAAAGTTGTTGAATAACGTGCAGCGGTAATTGAATTGAGATTTGGCTGGAAAGGGAAGTTCTGCAGTTTCACCGTGACCTCTCGTTCATGGCCATTACCCCCTGGCGAATGACTCGCCATTACATGTGAGGAAAAACAATGAAAAGTTTGAAAACCCTCGTTTGTGCAACTTCTTTCGCTCTTTGCTTTGGTGCCGTTTCGATGGCCAATGCGGCGACCATTGCACCTGCCGGCGCCGCTTTTACCACTGCGGGTTCCATCACCGTCAAGTCACCGGCATCCCTGAATATCCCGGTCACGTGCAACATTATCTTCACCGGTACCGTGGCCAGTGGTGGCGCGGGCGCCTCGATTACTGGCGCCACGGTCAGCGGTTCCAACCCGTTGTGCGCTGTGCCGGTGTTGAGCAACTTGCCATGGCCGCTGACCGTCGCTGGCACAGGTCCTGACGCGTTCACCGGCACTGTTTCGGGTGTGAAATTCAAAATCGCCTCCGACTGCAGCGCTACACCGGTAACCATCGCAGTCAACTGGAAGAACTCCACCAACACGCTTGGCATCTCTACGCCTCAAACCGTGGGCGCTTGCACCATTACCGCCCTCACCGCTGTACCAACTCCGGCGTTTACCGTCAGCCCATAAGTACGCTGAGTACTTGACGTGATGATCACACGTTGACACTGGCAAGTGCCTCGCGAGAGGCACTTGTTTGAACAGGTCGCAAGGGTGCAATACAACAAGAAGGAAACGGGCATGAATAATAAGAAAACACACGCACGCACGTTAATGAGTCTGGCTGTTATCGGCGGCCTGATGGTGATTACGGGGAGTGCGCAAGCCGGTGGGTTTTCTACTCCGACGTTCGGGGCGGAAGGCTGGGGCCGTGCATTCGGTGGTGGTTCGATGTTTAAGGATGATCCGTCATCGGCCTATAACAACCCGGCGGCGATGGCGTTCATTGATCACAATATCTCGCAGTTCAACATCGACTACGCGCGGATCAATATCCACTACAAGGGTACCGCCAGGGACTATGCGGGCAATCCCACTTCGTCAACGACCGTTGACCCCGATACCTTTGCGTTCAACTCCGTGCCCCGTGAAGGTGATGGAGGACAAGGCGGTTTTACCGCCTGGGTGCCGACCGGATTCATGGTCATGCCCATCGGTGACCGTTTCGCCTTTGGTCTCAGCCAGGTTGTGCCCATGGGTGCGCGTACTACCTGGGACAATGACTGGAAAGGAAGGGATTTCGCGGTTGACACGCGTATCGAAACCGTTGGGTTGACCGGGTCGCTTTCGTTCAAGGTCAACGATGAGTTTTCCATTGGCGGTGGTGCGATTGTTCAGCACACCAAAGGGTTCGTCAGCCAGAACGTTGACCTCTATGCCGCTGCCGCGCTTGCCCCGAACTCGATCCCATTCCCGGCGGGCATAGGCTATTCGTTGATGCGGGTCAAAGTCGACAATACCTCGGTGGGCTGGTTCGCCGGCCTGGCCTGGAAGCCAACCCCACAAGACACGTTGGGTTTGAACTACCACGCCAAGATCAAGAACAAACTCGAAGGTAAATACAACATCTACGCTGACGAAGGCTCCCAGGGCCTGATTGACGCAGGATTGCCGGGCATTCTGTATCCAGGTCTGAACCTTCAGATGAGCGGTAAAGCCAGCGCCCAACTGGACGTTCCTGCCAGCGCAGCGATCGATTGGGTGCACCAGTTCAATGATCGTTTTACCCTCGGTGCCAGTGTGCTATGGACCCAATGGTCTTCATTCAAAAACCTGACCTTGAAGTCCGAGGGGTCGACCATCGTCGCCATCCCTTACAACTACAAGGACGTCTGGATGGTCTCCCTCGGCGGCGACTATAAGCTCACCGATGATTTCACGTTACGCGCCGGTGTTGCGACGGACCAGACGCCTACCCGTAACTCCACCCGCGACCCTCGTATCCCGGATGGCGACCGGATCTTCACCTCGCTGGGCTTTGGTTACAAAATCAGGGCTATTCCAGGTCTGGGCATCGACGGCTCCTACTCCCACCAGTTCGTGGAAAAAGCCAAGTTGAAAACCCATAACCAGGATCGCCTTGGGGGTGCAACCCTGGACGGCAAGGCCGATGCCTATGGCGATGTCGTGAGCCTGGGGATCACCTACAACTTTTGATCCTGCGTCACGCCATGCCGGTGTAACCCGTAGGCAGCGCATCTTTCTGCAGGTTTCGCACCCGTAGTGCAACGACCGGGTCGCCCACGCGACCCGTTCCGATATTCGTTCAATATGCATTGATTCGGCTGACGCGTTCAGTCGCTGTTTTTTCGCCCAAGCATTAAATAAAAATTTCAAAACAAAATTTGAATTTGCGTTTCCAAGTTTGTAGTGTGGCTTTACGCGTCAGCCCATTCACGAGTTGGCGCGTCGTAGCCGTACCCTGAATCGAGTAGAGGTATCCCCATGGTTATCTGGTTATTGGTGGGTTTCGCAGCAGCGATTGCCCTGGCGTATCGACAAGCTGCCGCCACGTTGTGGCTGGGCGTAGGCCTGGTCTGGCTGGCAATGGGTTATCTGCTCAATGTGGTTGCTGCGTTCGGCCTTACCGTCGCGGCGCTGCTGGTCATCGCGCCAGCGCTGCTGATGACGATCAAGCCGCTGCGCCGCACCTTGCTCACCGGCAAGGCCCTTGGCCTGTTTCGCACGATCATGCCGGCCATGTCCGACACCGAGCGTGCGGCCATCGAGTCCGGCACCGTGTGGTGGGACGCCGAGTTGTTCAGCGGCAAACCCGACTGGCAGCGCCTGCTGCAAGCCGCGCCGGCCAGCCTGAGCGCCGAGGAGCAAGCCTTCCTCGACAATGAAGTGGAAACCCTCTGCGACATCGCCAACGACTGGGAAACCACCCAGGTCTGGCAGGACATGTCCCCCGAAGGCTGGCAGTACACCAAGGATGCCGGTTTCCTCGGCATGATCATTCCCAAGCAGTACGGCGGCAAAGGTTTCTCCCACTATGCCCACTCGCAAGTGGTGATGAAGCTGTCGACGCGCTGCTCGGCGGCGGCGATTTCGGTGATGGTGCCCAACTCACTGGGCCCGGCCGAACTCCTGCTGCATTACGGCACCGATGCCCAGCGCAATTACTACCTGCCGCGCCTGGCCCGTGGCGAAGACATCCCGTGTTTTGCGCTTACCAGCCCGTATGCCGGCTCGGATGCCGGGGCGATTCCCGATTTGGGCATCGTCTGCAAAGGCGTGCATGAGGGCGAGGAAGTGCTCGGTTTCAAAGTGACCTGGGACAAGCGCTATATCACCCTCGGTCCGATTGCCACCGTGCTGGGCCTGGCGTTTCGTGCCGAAGATCCGGACGGCTTGCTGGGCGCGAAAGATTCGCTGGGGATCACCTGCGCGCTGATCCCGACGTCCCATCCCGGCGTGAACAGCGGTCGTCGCCATTGGCCGCTTAACGCCGTGTTCCAGAACGGCCCGACCACCGGCAAGGACGTATTCATCCCACTGGAATGGGTGATCGGCGGCCGCGAGCAAGTCGGCAATGGCTGGCGCATGCTGATGGAATGTCTGGCCGCTGGCCGCGCCATTTCCTTGCCTTCGGCCAACGTCGGCCTGGGCAAGGTTGCGGTGCGTGGCACCACGGCATATGCCGCGATGCGCAAGCAGTTCGGCCTGCCCATCGGCAAGTTCGAAGGGGTGCAGGCACCGCTGGCGCGCATGGCTGGGCATTTGTATGCCTGCGATGCGGTGCGCAAGGTGTCGGTGGCCTCCCTGGATGCCGGCGAAAAACCGTCGGTGATTTCGGCCATCGCCAAATACCACGTTACCGAGCGCGCACGAATCATCGTCAACGACGGCATGGACATCGTCGCCGGCAAGGGCATCTGCATGGGCCCCAACAACTTCCTGGCCCGCGCCTACCAGCAAAGCCCCATCGCCATCACGGTGGAAGGCGCGAACATCATGACCCGCTGCCTGATCATCTTTGGCCAGGGCCTGATCCGCTGCCATCCTTATGTGTTCCGCGAGATGGAAGCGGCGCGCAACCCGGACCGGCGCAAGGCGCTGGAAGACTTTGACACGGCGATGTTCGGCCACGTGAGTTTCGTGCTGGCCAACACCGTACGTGCGGTGGTGCATGCGCTGACCGGCGGCCGGCTGATTTCCGCACCGGCCAAGACCGAGCCCGTGCTGGCGTCCTACTACCGCCAGGCCAATCGTCTGTCGGTGGTGTTGGCGTTGATCTCGGACATTTCCATGGGCGTGCTGGGAGGGGCCCTCAAGCGCAAGGAAAGTATCACCGGGCGTCTGGGGGATATTCTGTCGCAGCTGTACATCTTGTCCTGCGTGCTCAAGCGCTTCGAGGATGATGGCCGGCCCAGGCAGACCTGCCGCTGGTGCATTGGTCGGCCCAGGACGCGCTGTTGCGTGCCCATGAAGCCCTCGCTGAAGTGCTGGCTAACTACCCCTCGAAAGCCGCCGCCGCAGTGGTCCGCGGCCTGAGCTTTCCGTTCGGCATCCCGCTGCGCAAGCCTTCGGATCGCCTGCTGGCCCAGGTGGCCGATGTGGTGCAGACACCGGGTGAAACCCGCGACCGGTTGCTGGCCAATTCCTACATTCCACGGCCGGAAATCGACAAGCTGGCGTACGGCGAGTTGGGCTTCCGTCTGCTGCCGCAAGTGGAGTTGATCGAGGCCCGACTCAAGCCTGCAATCAAGCAAGGCGTGCTCGAACCCATGCCGATCTCCGCCACAGCCTTTACCACCTGGCGCGTCAAGGCCAGGGCGCTGGACTTGATCAGCGACGACGAAGACGCCTTGCTCGGCCGCTACGTGGAATACGCCGACCACGGCATCCAGGTGGATGACTTCCCCCAGGACTTCGGTTTGCTGGAGGCGTTGCAGCAGCGCAAACAGGCGCTGGAGCCAGCCCCCAAACGCCGCAGCAGCCAAGGCGAAAACGCCTCGGTCAACTAAAAAAAACGCGGTCAGTGTGGGAGGGGGCTTGCCCCCTTCCCACAGGGACCTGTGTTGTGAGTGGATCTATCTATGAGTGACAGCTACCTATCGTTCGTCAATTCCCCCTGGGGCCGGCGCCTGGCCCAGGCGGTCGGCTTGCCGCAACCCTTGGCCCTGCAACGCCATCGCAGCGGCCAACAGGGGCTGGCCAACCCGGTGATGATTGCCGGGGCAGGGCGCCTGACCGCTCAGGTGCAACGCTTCTTCAGCAGCACCGATACTGTTGCCGCCACCCCGGCCACGCTCAAGTCGCCCTCGACGGTCAAGGTGCAGGGCGCGGTGTTCGATGCCAGCGCCGTGGCTGACCTGCAACAATTGGACGAGCTCTACGGTTTTTTTCACGCCAACGCCAAACGCCTCGGCCAACATGGCCGCGTGGTGGTGCTCGGCACCGCGCCGGAACATTGCCAGGATTTGCCCCAGGCCATCGCCCAGCGTGCCCTCGAAGGCCTGGTGCGTTCGCTGGCCAAGGAGCTGCGGCGGGCGATCACCGTGCAACTGCTGTATGTGGCGCCGGGGGCCGAAGACGCGTTGGACAGCAGCCTGGGTTTCTTCCTGTCGCGTCGTTCGGCCTATGTGTCGGGGCAAGTGGTACGGCTGCACAAACCGGTGGACGGCAACCCTGGTGTCAACTGGGAAAAGCCCTTCGCCGGCCGACGTGCATTGGTCACCGGCGCGTCCCGCGGCATCGGTCTGGCCATCGCCCAGGTGTTGGCCCGTGATGGCGCCCATGTGGTGTGCGTGGACGTGCCCCAGGCTCAGCAATCGTTGGAGCAGGCCGCCGCCAGCGTCGGTGGTTCTGCGTTGTCCCTGGACATCACCGCAGCGGATGCCGCCTCGTCTTTGCTGGCCCATGTCAGCCAGTACGGCGCGTTTGATGTGGTAGTGCACAACGCAGGCATTACTCGCGACAAGACCATCGCCAAAATGCCCGAAGCGGCCTGGCGCAGCGTGCTGGCGGTCAACCTTGACGCACCGGTGCACCTGAGCAACGCACTGCTGGAAAACCAGGGGCTTAACCCCGGTGGTCGCATCGTGTGTGTGTCATCGATTTCCGGGATTGCCGGCAACCTCGGCCAAAGCAACTACGCCACCTCCAAGGCCGGCGTGATCGGCCTGGTGCAAGGCCTCGCGCCACGCGCCGCCAGGCAGCAGGTGACGGTGAATGCGGTGGCGCCGGGGTTTATCGAGACCCAGATGACCGCGAAGATCCCGCTGATGATTCGCGAAGCAGGGCGGCGCATGAATTCCATGAGCCAGGGCGGGCAGCCCATCGATGTGGCCGAGACCATCGCCTGGCTGGCGCACCCGGCCTCGGGCGGCGTCAACGGCCAAGTCGTACGCGTGTGTGGCCAAAGTCTGCTGGGAGCCTGAGCCATGGACTACCTGACCCAGATTGTCGACCCGCCGCCCTCGCGCACCCAACTGCTGTTGGACGGCGTGCGTGCCTTGCGCAAGCCCAAGCTCGACGGCGAACCGCTGCTGCCCAAGGCGCGCCTGGTGCGTTCGGCGGTGGAGTTGTCCGCCAGCGGCATTGCCGCCTATGGCCGTGCCTGCGGTTTTCGTCGAGAGCAGGGCGTGCCGCTGTCCTATCCCCACGTGCTGGCGTTCCCTTTGCACCTGATGCTGCTGACCCGACCGAGCTTCCCGTACCCGGCCAGCGGCATGGTGCACCTGGCCAATCGCATCCGTCAGCACCAACGCCTGCACGAAGGCCAGGCCTTGCGCCTGGAGGTGTATGCCGAACGCTGGGTCGCCCATCCCAAGGGCCAGGCGCTGAGCATCGCCACCCGCGCCTACTGCGCCGGCACCCTGGCCTGGGAAAGCGACAGCCTGTACCTGCGCCGCGACGTCAAGGACCCGGTCGGCGAGCCTTGGGCCGACGCGTTGCCGTTGCAGGAACACGGCCTGTTGCGCACCCAACGCTGGGTATTGCCCGCCGACCTGGGCCGGCGCTTCGCCAAGGTCTCGGGGGACTTCAACCCGATTCACACCTCGGTGATCGGCGCGAAACTCTTCGGTTTTCGCCGCGCCATCGCCCACGGCATGTGGACCTTGGGCCGCGCCCTGGCCGCCCAGCAACCGCCTGGTGGCTTGGCTCAGGCCGAAGCCCATTGCGACTTCAAGTTGCCGATTTTCCTGCCCGGCCAGGTCGCCCTGTGGAACCACCCCGCGAGCGGCCGCGCCGTGAGTTCGAAGTGCGCAATTTTGCCGGCGACAAACCCCATATGCGCGGGCTATTTGTCTGGAATGAGAGCCATACATGAGTGACTACAGCTTCAATCCGGCCCCGACCCGCCGCGTGGCGATCATCGGCGGCAACCGCATCCCTTTTGCCCGTTCCAACACGGTGTACGCCCACGACAGCAACCAGGACCTGCTGGTCGCGGCGCTGCAAGGCCTGATCGACCGTTACAACCTGCACGGCCAACGCCTGGGCGAGTTTGCTGCCGGCGCGGTGATCAAGCACTCGCGGGATTTCAACCTGGCGCGTGAGTCGCTGCTATCGACCACGCTGTCTGCGCAGACCCCGGCCTACGATCTGCAACAAGCCTGTGGCACCGGCCTGGAAGCGGCCTTGCTGGTGGCGAATAAAATCGCCCTGGGCCAGATCGAAGTGGGCATTGCCGGGGGCGCCGACACCACCTCCGACGCGCCGATCGGCATCAACGAATCCCTGCGCCATACCTTGCTCGCGGCCAACCGCGCCAAGGGCCTGGGCGAAAAATTGAGGACGTTGCTCAAGGTGCGGCCGTCCATGTTTTTCAAACCCCTGCTACCGCGCAATGGCGAACCGCGCACCGGGTTATCCATGGGCGAGCACTGCGAAGAAATGGCCAAGCGCTGGCAGATCAAGCGGCTGGCCCAGGATGAACTGACCCTCACCAGCCATCAGCGCCTGGACGCGGCCTACACACGTGGTTTCTTCGACGACCTGATCAGCCCCCATCGCGGCCTGGCCCGGGACAACAACCTGCGGGCCGACGCCAGCCTGGAAAAACTCGCCGGTCTGGCCCCCGCCTATGACCGCCAGAACGGCACCCTCACCGCAGGCAATTCCACGCCCCTGACCGATGGCGCCTCGGTGGTGCTGCTGGCCAGTGAGGAATGGGCGGCTGCCAACGGCTGGCCGGTGCTGGCCTACCTGCGCACCGGCGAAACGGCTGCGGTGAATTTTGTCGACGGCACCGAAGGCCTGCTGATGGCCCCGGCCTACGCCGTGCCGCGCATGCTCAAGCGTGAAGGCTTGAGTTTCGCCGACTTCGATTTCTTCGAGATCCATGAAGCCTTTGCCGCCCAGGTGCTGTGCACCCTCAAGGCCTGGGAAGACGCGGACTATTGCCGCGAACGGTTGGGCCTGGACGCGCCGTTGGGCGCCATCGACCGGGCGAAAATGAACGTCAACGGCGGCTCACTCGGCTGCGGCCATCCGTTTGCTGCCACCGGTGGCCGGCAATTGGCGGCGCTGGCCAAGGCCATCCATGAGCGCGGTGGCGGGCGCGGGTTGATCTCGATCTGTGCGGCGGGCGGGCTGGGCATTACCGCCATTGTGGAAAAGTAGCGCTACCCAAAATAACAACAAGGAGACTGCCATGAACGCTATCAGCCAGGAACACACCGAACGGGTTTGGTTGAACGCCTACCTGCCCGGCGTCCCGGCAGACATCGATGCCGCCATTGAGGATTACCCGTCGCTGCGGGAAGTATTCCTGGAGCACCTGGAAAAATTCCGTGAGCGCGTAGCCTATGTCAGCATCGGCACCGAAATGACCTACGCCGACTGGAAGGTCCAAGGCGTTGCGTTCGCCGCCTGGCTCCAGGGCCAGGGTGTGCAACCGGGCGACCGTGTGGCGCTGATGATGCCCAATTGCTTGCAGTACCCGATCTGCCTGCTGGGTACGCTCCTGGCCGGTGCGGTGGTGGTCAACGTCAACCCGCTGTACACCGCCCACGAACTCAAGCACCTGCTCAAGGACAGCGGCGCCGAGACCGTGGTGATCTTTGAAAACTTCGCCCACACCCTGGAGAAAGTCGTGGCCGGCAGCAGCGTCAAGCGCGTGGTGATCGCGGCTATCGGCGATCTGCTCGGCACCTTCAAGGGCGCGGCGATGAACTTCATCCTGCGCCGCGTGCAAAAGCAGGTGCCGGCGTTCATGCTGCCAGGTTCAGTGCGTTTCAATCAGGTGTTGAAACACGGGCGGGCGCTCAACCACTTCCCGGTGAGCATGGTCCTGGATGACCTGGCCTTCCTGCAATACACCGGCGGCACCACGGGCGATGCCAAGGGCGTGATGCTCAGCCACCGCAATATCATCGCCAACCTGTTGCAGGCTAAGGCGTGGGTCGGTGATCAACTGGACCAGGACAAGCAGGAAACCAACGTCACGTTGCTGCCGCTGTACCACATCTTTTCCCTGACGGTGAATTGCCTGATGTTCATGTGCCTGGGCGGGCGCAACATCCTTATCGCCAACCCACGGGACGTGAAGCGGGTGCAGATGATCCTGCGCAAGGAACGCTTCAACGGCATTGCCGGGGTCAACACACTGTTTAACGGTTTGCTGGAAAACAAAGAGTTCTGTGCGCGGGACTTTTCCGACCTGCGCATGGTGATTGCCGGCGGCATGGCCACCCATACCGCGGTGGCCAAGCGCTGGAAGGAAGTCACCGGGCTGCCGATCATCGAGGGGTATGGCCTGACCGAGTGCTCGCCGGTGGTGAGCATCAGCCCCATCGATATCGCCCGCATGCGCGAGATGGAATTCACCGGCAGCATCGGCGTGCCGTTGCCGTCGACCTGGGTGCGTTTTGTGCGTGAGGACGGCGCGCTGGCGGATATCGGCGAACAGGGCGAACTGCAGGTGCGTGGCCCGCAGGTGATGCAGGGCTACTGGAAACGCCCGGAGGCCACCGCTGAAGTGCTGGATGCGCAGGGGTGGTTGTCCACCGGTGATATCGGCGTGATGGACCAGCGCGGGTATATCCGCCTGGTGGACCGCAAGAAGGACATGATCCTGGTGTCGGGTTTCAACGTGTACCCCAATGAAATCGAAGACGTGGTCGCGCTGCACCCAGGGGTAGGGGAAGTCGCGGCGATTGGGGTGGAAGACGCGGTGACTGGCGAGAAGGTGAAGATCATCGTGGTGCGCAAGGACCCGAACCTGACTCAGGAGCAGATCCTTGCCCATTGCCGGGAGTACCTGACGGGGTACAAATTGCCTCGGTATGTGGAGTTCCGTACTGAGGAGTTGCCCAAGACCACCGTGGGCAAGGTGCTGCGCCGGGCGTTGCGCTGATTTAAATGTGCACGTGATCCAAATGTGGGAGGAGGCTTGCCTCCGATAGCGGTGCATCAGCTAAAAATATACTGGCTGACACTCCGCTATCGGGGGCAAGCCCCCTCCCACATTTTCAAACCGTGCCCACTTTTACCCAGCGCTCCTCGACGGCCGCCACGCGAATCGCCGTCGCCAGCCGCTCAACCTCCCATGCCGCTTCAAAGTCAGTGCCATCCGCACCCTGGCCAGCCACCGCCATGATCAATTCCTGTACTTCCAGGGTCTTCAACTCGTTGTAGCCCAACTGGTGTCCCGCCGCCGGGCTGAACGCCGCATAACCGGGCAGGGCCGGGCCGGCCAGCAGGCGCTGGAAGCCGTCCTGGCCGACGCGGCACAGGCGCAGTTCATTCAAGCGTTCCTGGTCGAACGCCAAGGTGCCTTGGGTCCCGCTGATTTCAAAACTCAGGTGGTTCTTGTAGCCATGCTTGAGCCAACTGCTGCTCACCGTCCCGCGTGCGCCATTGGCGAAACGCAGCAGGGCGTGTACCTGGTCATCCACGGCGATAGGTTTGAGCGCGTTGCTGCCTTTTACGGCTGGGCGTTGAGCGTGGACGGTCTGGGTATCGGCGCAGACGCTGAGCACATCCCCGACCAGATAGCGCGCCATCGACAGCAAGTGGCTGCCCAGGTCGGCGAGGGCGCCGCCGGCATGTTCCACTTCGCAGCGCCAGGACCACGGTGACGCGGGATCAGCCATAAAGTCTTCGCTGAACTCGCCCTGGAAACTGATGAGTTCACCCAACTCGCCGCTGGCAATCAGTTGCCGCGCCAGGGTGATCATCGGGTTGTGCTGATAGTTGTAGCCGACCCGCGTGACCACCCCGGCGTCACTGGCGGCGCGGCGCATGGCGTCGGCCTGTTCCAGGCTCACGGCCAGGGGTTTTTCGCAGTACACCGCCTTGCCGGCGGCAATCGCGGCCATGGCCATCGGGTAGTGCAGGTGGTTGGGGGTGGTAATAGCCACGACGTCGACGTTGGGGTCGTTGATCAGCGCCTGCCAGTCGCCATGGGCCTGGGCAAACCCCCAGGCCGTGGCGCAGCGCTGGGCGCGTTCGGTGTCGGCATCGGCCAGGGCGGCCAGCTTCAGGGTGACTGGCAGTTCGAACACCGCCCGGGCATTGTTGAACGCCAAGGCGTGGGCGCGGCCCATGAAGCCTGTGCCGATCAAGCCGATTCCGAGTTCACGCATAGCCGTGGTCCTTTGGATTATTGTTTTCAGGAAGTGTATTAATGGAATAAAAATTCCCATAATTCAATAGATGGAATAAAAATTCATTATCGCTGCGGCAATCACCCCGGCGAATGCAGCTATATTCACCACGTGGCCAAAAGCCGCCAGTTAACAAAAGATAACGTAGCGCCGATTGTCAGACGATTCCAAAGCCCGATAGGATGGCCCCTGCTTCCTTCAGGCGCTCTAGATTGCAGGTTTCAGAGCCCGGGAAGGCAAGACCTAACAATAATAAATGGGAGAAAGGTCTATGAGTGAGCCTGTCATGGGTTGGGTTGTTTGCCGCCCACGCGCCGCACGCAGGGTTGCGTTGCTGGCCACAGCGCTCTCGTTGCTGGCCGGTGCCGCGTTGACGACACCGGTGCTGGCAGCCGGCGATACCCCCGCAGCGCCTGCGTTTGCGATTGAGTCCCCCAAGGCCGCCAAAGGCCTGATGATCGACGTGGTGCAGGCCGGCAAGCGCCTGGTCGCCGTCGGTGATCGCGGGCACATCCTCTATTCCGATGACCAGGGCGCAACCTGGACCCAAGCCAAAGTCCCCACCCGCCAGTTGCTCACGGCGGTGTTTTTCGTTGACGACAAACAAGGCTGGGCGGTCGGCCACGATGCGCAGATCCTCGCCAGTTCCGACGGCGGCATCACGTGGACCCAGCAATACCAGGACCTCAAGCGCGAAGCGCCGCTCCTCGATGTGTGGTTCAACGACGCCAACCACGGCCTGGCCGTGGGCGCCTACGGTGCGCTGATCGAAACCACTGACGGCGGCAAAACCTGGGCAGACGTCAGCGACCGCCTCGACAACGAAGACCAATACCACCTCAACGCCATCGCCCACATCAAGGACGCCGGCCTGTTTATCGTCGGCGAGCAGGGCAGCATGTTCCGCTCCAGCGATGACGGCCAGACCTGGGAAAAACTCGAAGGCCCTTACGAGGGTTCGCTGTTCGGCGTGATCAGCACCGCCCAACCGCAAACCCTCTTGGCGTACGGCCTGCGCGGCAACCTCTACCGTTCCACCGACTTCGGCAGCACCTGGGAGCAGGTCGAGTTGAACGCCACCCGTGGCGCCCTGGAGTTCGGTTTGTCGGGCGCGACCTTGCTGCAGGACGGCTCAATCGTGGTGGTCGGCAACGGCGGCAGCGTGGTGGTCAGCCACGACGATGGCCAGACCTTCAGCGTGTTCAACCGCCCGGACCGTATTTCACTGTCGTCGGTCACGGCGGCGGGCAATGGCAACTTGATTCTGGCCGGGCAGGGTGGCGTTCGTGTATCGACGCCGACTGGCGCTGAGCTCGTAAAACAATAAGAAGGCGGGGACAGAATGAGCAGTCATCACAACGATAAAGCGACCTTTCTTGAGCGCCTGATCTTCAACAACCGCCCGGCAGTGATCGTGATCTGCCTGTTGGTAAGCGTGTTCCTGTTCTGGCAGGCGACCCTGATTCGCCCGTCCACCAGCTTTGAAAAGATGATCCCCCTCAAGCATCCCTTCATCGAAAAGATGATGGAACACCGCAACGACCTGGCCAACCTGGGCAACACGGTGCGCATCTCGGTGGAGGCCAAGGACGGCGACATCTTTACGAAGGACTACATGGAAACCCTGCGCCAGATCAACGACGAGGTGTTCTACATCTCCGGCGTCGACCGCTCGGGCCTCAAGTCGCTATGGAGCCCCAGCGTACGCTGGACCGAAGTGACCGAAGAAGGCTTCGCCGGCGGTGAAGTGATCCCGCAAAGCTACAACGGCTCGGCGCAAAGCCTCGATCAACTGCGCAACAACGTGCTCAAGTCCGGCCAGGTCGGGCGCCTGGTAGCCAACGATTTCAAGTCGAGCATCGTCGATATCCCACTGCTGGAGTCCTACCCGGACCCGCAGGACCAGGGCAAATTGCTGGCCCTGGATTACCGCAAGTTTTCCCATGAACTCGAAGACAAGATCCGCGACAAGTTCGAGGCGCAGAACCCCAACGTCAAGATCCACATCGTCGGCTTTGCCAAGAAGGTCGGCGACCTGATCGACGGCCTGGTGATGGTGGTGCTGTTCTTCGGCATCGCGTTCGTCATCACCCTGGTCCTGCTGCTGTGGTTCACCAACTGCCTGCGCAGCACCATCGCGGTATTGAGCACCACCCTGGTGGCGGTGGTCTGGCAACTGGGGCTGATGCACTTCTTCGGCTTCGGGCTGGACCCGTATTCGATGCTGGTGCCGTTCCTGATCTTCGCCATCGGTATCTCCCACGGTGTGCAGAAGATCAACGGTATCGCCCTGCAGTCCAGCGAGGCGGATAACGCGTTGACCGCGCCCGGCGCACCTTCCGGCAACTGTTCCTGCCGGGGATGATCGCGATCCTGGCGGATGCGGTCGGGTTCATTACGCTGTTGATCATCGACATCGGTGTGATCCGTGAACTGGCCATCGGCGCGTCCATCGGCGTGGCGGTGATCGTGTTCACCAACCTGATCCTGCTGCCGGTGGCGATTTCCTATGTCGGCATCAGCAAGCGCGCCATCGCCAAGAGCAAAAAGGACGCAAACCGCGAACATCCGTTCTGGCGCCTGTTGTCCAGATTCGCCAGCGCCAAAGTCGCACCCGTCTCGGTGTTGCTGGCGTTGGTCGCCTTTGGCGGCGGCCTCTGGTACAGCCAGAACCTCAAGATCGGTGACTTGGACCAAGGCGCACCGGAGCTGCGCCCGGACTCGCGCTATAACAAAGACAACAACTTCATTATCAGCAACTACTCCACCAGCTCCGACGTGCTGGTGGTGATGGTCAAGACCAAGGCTGAAGGCTGCTCGCGCTATGAAGCCATGGCGCCCATCGACCAGTTGATGTGGAAGATGCAGAACACCGAGGGAGTGCAGTCGGCGATCTCGCTGGTGACCGTGTCCAAGCAGATGATCAAGGGCATGAACGAGGGCAACCTGAAGTGGGAAACCCTGTCGCGCAACCCGGATGTGCTGAACAACTCCATCGCCCGCGCCGACGGCCTGTACAACAACAACTGTTCCCTGGCGCCGGTGCTGGTGTTCCTCAACGACCACAAGGCCGAAACCCTTGATCGCGCCGTGCATGCGGTGCAGGACTTCGCCAAGGAAAACAACAAGGACGGCCTGGAATTCATCCTCGCCGCCGGTAACGCCGGGATCGAAGCTGCGACCAACGAGGTGATCAAAGAGTCGGAACTGACCATCCTGATCCTGGTGTACCTGTGCGTAGCGACCATGTGCATGATCACCTTCCGTTCCTGGGCCGCGACCCTGTGCATCGTGTTGCCGCTGGTGCTTACCTCGGTGCTGGGCAACGCGCTGATGGCGTTCATGGGCATCGGCGTCAAGGTCGCGACCCTGCCGGTAGTGGCATTGGGTGTGGGGATTGGCGTGGACTACGGCATCTACATCTACAGCCGCCTGGAAAGCTTCCTGCGTGCGGGCCTGCCATTGCAGGAAGCCTATTACCAGACACTCAAGTCCACCGGTAAAGCCGTACTGTTCACCGGCCTGTGCCTGGCAATCGGCGTGTGCACCTGGATCTTCTCGGCCATCAAGTTCCAGGCCGACATGGGCCTGATGCTGACCTTCATGTTGCTGTGGAACATGTTCGGCGCACTGTGGCTGCTGCCGGCGCTGGCAAGGTTCCTGATCAAACCCGAGAAGCTGGCAGGGCAGAAGGGCAACTCGTTGTTTGCCCACTGATGTGAAATGCGTGGTGGCGCCTGCTGTCGATCTTGACCCCAGGCGCCCCCTCACTCCCCGAACGACAAAAACCAACGCTGCGCCAACGCCTTGCCAATCATCCCCCGGTGCACGTCAACCACCGCCTGCGAACTCTCGGCCTTGGCCAACAGCGAGTAATAACTCTGCTTGCGCTGCTCGCGGGTCTTCAAGTGCGCAGCGGTGTAGTCGGCGTTTGGAGTATCGATGGCCGGGTAATGAAAGTGCGCGTACCACACCGGCTTACCCTTCGGGTCATTGATCGCGTACTCCTGGATGAAGTCCCGACGGTCACCGCTCAACTGAATGCGTGCACCCAACCGAGCCACATTCACCTGGCGCCGATCGAGCAAGTATTCAAGGTTAGCGTGGGTGGGGGGCAGGTCCAGGCACAGTTGGGTGCGCAAGCTCGCGCCCAGGGTGTTCAGCCTGGCGCCGGCCTGGCGCATGTCGTTGGCCAGCGCCTGATCGGCGGCGGTCCTTGCGCTTTCGGGCTGGGCCTGGATCGCCTGCTCCAACTCAGTGGCAAGTTTGTCGTAGCGGGTTGCTTCGTAGTCAAGGACCTCCTGCACCTCAAGCGGATGCCGGCTGATCGACTTGTAATGCTCACCCCTGCGCACATGCTCTTGCAGCATGGCCAGCAGTTTGCGCGCTTCGCCCTTAACCAGGCTCAAGGCTCGCGGGGCGGCCGCCGCCGGCACCGGTGCCTGCACGACATACTCCACCCACACATCGCCCTGCTGTGAGTAGCTCGACAACACCTTGTTATTGGTTTCATCCCGTACCTCGACCACCTCGACGTTGCCAATAGGGTGCAGTTCGCCGATCAGGGTGCCTTTGCGGCGGGTCTTGATGACTCTTTTCGTCGGTCGCCCAGCCACGACCTGCGGCTGCTTTGGCGGTTGGCTGCTGGTATGGGCGACGGGTTTGACTTCCCTGGACAAACGCTGGTTCACGTTCTGATAAAGCGCTTCGATTATCGTCAGCAGCTTGGTGTTGTACACCGGGTCCAGTACGTCAGCGTCCACAATCGCCAGCCCCTGCAAGGCGTCGAGTGCACGACCGTAGTGCTCCTCCAGGCTCTCCAGCACGCTCAGGCGCTCACTGGCCGTCAGCTCCAGGTTGTTGAGTTCAGCGTGGGTGCGTACATGCTCATGCAGCGGTGTGACCACGGTATTGAAGGCCTGGAATAGCGGGTGCTTGAAGTCTTTGACAATCAGCCGCTTGACGCTGCGAATTTGCAAATCCTTGAGCGCCAGCGAGTTGAGTTCGTTGGGGCGGCCCTCCATCATTCGATTGAACGCGGTCCTGCCGGCGGAGCCCAGGCCATACAGGTGCTCCAGGTAGCGGTCCTTGAGGTCCAGCCAGTGCATGCTGCGGTCATTGATCTCGATCACCTGCTCAATGAACTGCCGATACGCCTGCGGGTTGCTGAGCACTGCCCGGTGCAATTCGGGGCCATCGATGGTGAAGGCCTGGTAGCGACGATAGAGGTCCGTTCGGTCGTCCTCGGCGCAGAGCACATGTTTACGTGCATTCTTGATAGCGTTTTCCAACAGGGTCAGTACCGTTTTCGGCGGCAGCGGCGCCCTCAATTCATCACGCTCCTTGAGGCTGTCGAGGATCTTTTGAAATCCATCGGTCTGGGCTTTCAGAGTGGCATCGTAGTGTTTGCGGGCGTCTGCCTTTTGCCTGGTCGTGAGGTTGGGAGCGTTCTGTGCCGCTTCGGCGGCGTCTATGCCCTGTTGGACTTGCTCCTGACTTGAGAACAGCTGCTGAAAGTCGTCCGTCAGTTCTTTGATGCGCCGGGCCTTGCGCTCTCGCTCGGCAGCGATTCGTTTGGGGGGCATACCGCCCAGCAGACGAAGCCGCATGTCGATCGACCACACGCCTTGCTCGTTGCCGCGCAGATAGGGGCCCAGTCGCGTGGTGTCCGCAGGATCAACGATTCGTACGTTGAAAGCCTCTTCCAGGTCGATCCGAAACAGATCCCCATTAACCCGTGCATGCCAGTGGTTGTCGATCACATACAAGCCCTTGCGCGGGCCGTTCAGCACCGGTCGTGGCAACTCGGCAGGCAGGGGCACCTTGAATGTAGCGAGGTTGGCGCGTTGGCTCGGTGTCAGGCGATAACGAGCCTGGGCAAAACTGAAGTCCAGGGCGGTGTGACTGCCTTGTGGCGGTTCCCCGGGCAATGACACCGTGCCTTGGCGAATCAGGGGCGGCGGCGGTGCGGGCCATTGGTCCGAGTTGCGCCGCCGTGCGGGCTGGCGCAGGGCCTTTTGACGGATGGTGGGCGCCAGCGTGGGCCGTGAAGCCAGGTTGGCCGGGGAGTCCAGCAACGCCGTCGCGACGGTCAGCAGCAGGTCGACAGCCGCTTGTTCACGGGACTCGGGGGATTGGCTGTCGAGCAGTTGAATGTCCCGGCTAAGGTTGCCGAACAGGGTCAACAGCCATCCCACAATCATTGACGGCCCACGCAGCAAGGGTTGCAACAGGCCGCCAAACAGCAAACTGCTGCCTTCCATCAACACCTGCCAGCGGCTTTCACTGTTGGACGTAGATTCCCGCTCGGCCTGCTCCACCAGGGCTCTGCCGTTGTCGCTGAACAGATAAGACATCAGTCGCCCGGTGACCAGGCATTGGTGAAGTTCAGCGTTGACGCCGTCGCTGGAGAGGGTGGCGGGCGCCGGTGTGCGGCGTGATGCGAACTCATCGCCCTGACCGAAGCGCAGGTAATGGGGTTCATGAAAACCACCGTGGTCGTAGATCGGCCGGGCGATGTCGGGCAGCCAGGTCAGGACGCTGGTTTGCAACTCGCCGGGTTGCGCGATCGCGTTGAACAGCGCTGTGCGGCTGGCGAACTCGCGCAGTGGTTGGGAGTACAAGGGGCGATAGAGCAGGTGAGGGCCATGGGTCAAGTCCTGAAATTCAATCAGGTACATGTTGCTGACCACATCGGCGCTTGCATCCGGGCTGCGGGAGAGGGACAGGTGACGAATCATCACCGGTTTGTTGTCGACCTGCTGATTCGCACGGTCCACCTGCATCAGGGCCGCGACCATCTGCGCGCCGCGTTGGGATATGCCCGATTCACCCTTGAGATGCAGTTCCAGGGCCTGCAACGGCAACTGCAGCGGCTGTTGCGCGGCGAACAGGGTTTCGCGCTCACGGGCGCGGGGGGGTGTCGCCGAGCAATTGTTGCTTGAGCAGCAACGGGTACTGTTTGCCGATGTTGACCCGCTGAATCAGGCCGGCGCTGCCGTTGATGTAGGCGGCTGTCAACCAGGCCGGCAAAGCGGTGCCCAAGCGATGGGCAACCGACATCGTGCCGCTGGGCTGGCCAGCCAGGTTCTTGATGGCCAGTTCAGTCAGGCTCATGCGAACCCGCTCCACAATGCCGGCGGTGCCAGGGTAGCCGGCGGCGACCACGAAAGTCAGTTCCACATCATCGGGGTGCAGGGGCGTGTCGCCGGCAGCGCTCGCTTCGTGTTCCATGGCCTGCTGCAAGGCCCGAACGGTGAAGGCATGCAGGTCATCGATGCCGCTGAGGAATGTTCGCCCACCCGCCTGTTTTTTGGCCGCCGCCAGCGCCAGGCTGTAGTGCCGATAGCGGTCACGGTTTTCGGCAGTGGCATTGCGCAAGGGCTCCGGCAGGCGCGTGCGTACGGCATCGAGCAGATGAATCGGACCGTCTTGGGCATCGAGAAAATACAGGCCCGGATCGGTGAGCTCCTGGTACAGCGTCTCCAGGGTTTGCGGGCTCTGGTCGAGCGGTAATGTCAGGGCCCCCAGGTTTTCCATTTGCAGGTTGAAAATGCTCGCTGCCTGATGATCGAAGATCGAGCCCTCGGGCTCGTAACGATTGCAGGTGAGGGTCTGCGCCTGATACTGCGCGCCGAGGCGCTGGCCCCACGCCTGGGTGAAGGCATCCATGGACACGAAGTGCTCAACCCGCCCGCTCGGCGTGCACAGCAGCACCGGGGCGGTGCCGTTGATGGTGCGGGTCAGCAGCAGGTGTTCCGACAGCAGCCGGGTGGTCTGGCCGGCATTGTCGATCTGCGTCATCAAGCCGTAGGCGAACACGGCGTTGTCGCCATAGCGGGCGACGCGTTGTTCGCGGTCCGGTGTGCCGATGAGTTGGTCGAGGGTTTGCCGCGAGAACTCATCCAGGTCGGCCTGGCGCAGGGTGCTGGCCCGCAGGGTGCTCAGGAGCATATCGCTGAGCCACTGCCAGCGGCTGAGTCCGCTGTCGGCGTCTTGATTCCAGTACTCGGCCACGGCGTCCTGAAGGGCGATCGGCAGTGTCGAGGGCAAATCCCGGATCAGCCCTTCAATAACCGTCATGTCCAGTTTCTCCTGGCTGGCACCCGCCAATGTCAGGCGCTTGGGCAGTTCATCGGACAGGTAATAGAACAGGTCATGGCGGTCACGGAAATCCAACGGGCCGTCGCTCCCCAGGTACTGCAGGACGACGTCCATCAGTGACTGGAATTTCCAGCCTTTGGTCGCCAGGGGAATCGCCAGGTGCGTCAGGGACAGGTCGATGGTCAATGAGGGGTAGCGCTCGCGAATGGCGCCGTTCAGCAGCGTCTGGACGACGCTGGCCAAGGTTGGGCGGCTGGCAAACTGCCGGGCGACGGCTTTGGCGGCCAGTGGCGCCGAGGGTAGCGGTTGCATAGGGCTAAAAATCCTTTTTTGGGTCGGTACGGGCGAGCCGAGTCACCACCGGACGGAGCGTCCAGCGTCTGGCTGCGCAGGGCCAAGAATGGCCAGTCGTGCGCGGGGGAGGGCGGTAGCTGGCTACCGCTGGACAACGCGAGGCGGGAAAGACGCGTGGGATTGGCCTATCATCAGCGTCTTTCTGACTGATGAATGCCCCTGATGACTGCCGACAATCTGACTACCGTCCTTCAAAACAGCAATATGCTTGAAATCGATGGGCTGCACGCCTTCGACTTCACGCTTAATGCAGACACGCTACTGATCACCGCCATGGACGGCCGTGCAGAGAAACGGTGGACGTTCAGCCTGGCCCAAGTGCAGGCCGCGACCTTCGATGACACCTTGCAAAGCTGGACCCTCTCCGGTGACGCGGGCGAGCACCGCCTGATCTGTGTGAGCGCTTTCACCGGCAACAATAACGACGAGGATGACGAGCATGATGATGCGTAAATTCTGGCCCCTGCTGATGGCGGGCAGCGTGGGTGCGATGTCGGCGCAGGCTGCGCCGGCTGACACTTATGAACTGCTGGTCGGCAGCTACACCGCGGGCACCAGCGAAGGTATCTACCGCCTGCAGTTCGACAGCCGCACCGGCCAGTTCCAGGGCCCGCCGGTACTGGCGGCCAAGGCTGCCAACCCGTCGTGGCTGACGGTCTCCAAAGACCAGAAGCACCTGTTTGTGGTCAACGAAAACGGCCCCGGCCAGAAGGACGCTGTAGGCCGGGTCAGCAGCTACAGCATTGATCCGAAGACTCATCAGCTCACCCTGATCAACCAGGTACAGAGCCTGGGTAACGAGCCGACGCACTCCAGCGTTGCCGGGGACGGACGTTACCTGTTTGTCGCCAACTATTCGGTGCTGGAAGATCCGGGCGGCAGCCTGGCGATTCTGCCGGTGGACGCCACCGGCAAGCTGTCGGCGCCGGTGCAGTTGAGCGGCCACCCGGCCAGTCGCGTGAACCCTGAGCGCCAGGCCTCCAACCATGTGCATTCGGTGGTGTCGTCGCCGGATGGCAAGTACGTGTTTGTGCAGGACCTGGGGGCGGACAAGCTGTTTGCCTACCGCTACGACCCCAAGGCCAACCACGAACTGCCCTTGACCCCGGCCGATCCGGCCTCGGTGCAGTTGCCCCCTGGCAGCGGCCCGCGTCACTTGCTGTTCAGCGGCGATGGCAAACATGCCTGGCTGACCACCGAGATGAGCGCCCAGGTCGCGGTGTACGATTACCACGACGGCAAGCTCACGCAGAGCCAGTTGGTGGAGTTCGCCGCCGGGCAACCGGTATCCGACAAAGCGGGCGCGGCGCTGCACGCCTCCGGTGATGGCAAATTCCTGTATGTGAGCAACCGTGGCACCGCCAACCAGATGCTGGTGTTCAGCATCGACCCGGCGACCGCGCACCTCAAGGAAGTCCAGCGTCGCTCCGTGGAAGGTGACCACCCGCGCGAATTCAGCCTGGACCCGAGTGGCAAGTTCCTGCTGATTGCCAATCAGAAAAGCAATGAAATCGTGGTGGTCGAACGTGACCCCAAGACCGGCCTGCTGGGTAAAACCGTGCAGAAATTACCGATTGATGCCCCTAGCGACCTCAAGTTCCTGCTGCGTCAATAAGCCACAGGCCCCGCATTGCGGGGCCTGAGCCTTTCTATTAATTGTATTGATAGCGGTTAGTGTTTCAAAGCATTTCTAAGGCTCAACCCTCGGGCGTAAGTTGGGTTCCAAGGCCTTCACCGGCCACCCAACCAAACGAACACAAGGGTTACCGACATGAACTTCAATCTCTTCCCGATCATCGCCGCCTCCGCTGTTTCGGCCACCGTAGCCTTGCCCGCGTCCGCCAGCGTGGACATCAGCGGCAAGCAGTCGAGCACCAGCGCCTATACCCAGAAATACCTGCAACAAAGCGCCAATTTCTATGCGGCCCTGGATCACAAGACTCAGCACTGAACGCCAGGGTGTGCAGGGCTTAAGCCTTTGCCATCACCGTAAGAAACAGCGGCGAGTCCAGGAAACGTTGTAGCCAAACCTCTAGCCGCTGATACGGTGCCCCTGCAAACCACTCCCGATCCACATGAGCAAACTGGCGCACAAACGGCGCCAGTGCCACATCGGCCAGGCTCAAATGGTCGGCCAGCAAGTAGTGGGTTCCCGCCAGCATATCCTCGAGCTTCTGCAAAAATACTGCGCCCTCGGCCCGATAATGTTCCATTGGCTGCTCGGGGTAACGTTCGGCGTACTTGTATCGATTCAATGATGCTTGAAGGTTGAATCGTTCTCGGCAATCAGCTCCAACACTCTGGTATCGCCCTGTAGCAACCAATCGTCAGGGTCGTTCTGCGCCAGCGCCCACTGCATGATCGCCAGGCTCTCATCGATTACCTGACCGTCCACCCTCAACACCGGCACCGTGCCCTTGGGCGACAGCGCCAGCATCTCCGCCGGCTTGGCTTTCAGGCTCACCTCGATGATCTGCACCGGCACGCCCGAATACCGCAAGGCCAGGCGTGCGCGCATCGCGTACGGGCAGCGTCGGAACGAATACAGCAGCGCTTCGCTCACTTGACCTCCAGGGTGCTCAGGCCATTGCCCTGGCGCTTGACCTGGATCTGCACCGGAATGCGCTCATGCATTTCCTGCACGTGGGAAATTACCGCGACTTTGCGGCCCTGGGCCTGCAAACCATCCAGTGCATCCATCGCCAATTGCAGGGACTCCGGGTCGAGGCTGCCGAAGCCTTCGTCGATAAACAACGATTCGATCTTCAGCGTGCTCGACGCCATCGACGCCAGGCCCAAGGCCAGCGCCAACGACACCAGGAACGTCTCGCCGCCGGACAATGAATGCACCGAGCGCAGTTCGTCACCCATTTCCGTGTCCATCACCAGCAACCCGAGCATGCTGCCACCGCGCTTGAGGCGGTAGCGGCGCACCAGTTGGCGCAGCTGCACGTTGGCGTGATGCACCAGCAGGTCAAGGTTATAGGCCTGGGCGATCTTGCGGAACGTATCGCCGGTGGCCGAGCCGATCAGTGCATTCAGGCGCGCCCAGCGTTGCCACTCTTCATAAGCCTGGGTGATGCGCTCGGCCAGGGCATGGTTGGCGTCCTGGCGGCGCTGGTCCTCGGACTGACGCGCGCGCAGTTCAGCCACCTGTTTTTCGCCTTCGGCCAATTGTTGGTTGAGGCTGGCCAGGGCGCTGTCCAATTGTTCGGCGTCCAGGTTGCCGTTGTGCGAAGCCTGATGTTCGGCGAGGCGTTGCTCGCGCTCTTGCAGCAGGACGTTGGCTTGCTCGACGGCCTTTTCGCTGGCTTGCACCTGTTGGCGCAGTGCGCTGATCTGGGCGTCATCGAACGCCAGTAGCCGTGCCAGGCCAGTGTCATCCAGCTCAGGGTGCAGGGCGCGCCACTGGGCGAGGCGTGTTTCGAGTTCCTGCTGTTCAGCTTCCAGTGTGTGCTGACGCTCCTGGCGGGATTTGAGATCAGCGGCCAGTTGGATCAGTTCGTTGTGGATGACCTGCAACTGTTGGTTGGCGTCGGTTTCGCTCTGGCGCGACTGCACCACAGCCTGTTCCAGTTGTTGCTGCCACTGTTCAGCGCTGGCGTGCTCGCCCAACAGAGTACTGAGTGTTTCCTGAGCAGCCTGTTGCTGGGTCGCCAGCTCGGTAAATTGCTGGTTCAGCGCGTCGAGTTGCTGCTGGCGATGCTGCTGGTGGGTGTGTTCTTTCTCGATGGCCTGCTGGCGTTCCTGTTGCTCGGCCAGCTCATCCTGCCGATGGCCAAGCTGCTCAAGGCGCTGATTGACCTGCTGGTCGAGCAACATGAAGGTCGCGGCCGGTTCGCTGCGCAAGCCTTCGAGGGTGTCGGCCGGCAGCAGGCTGGCGAAGGCCTGGAGTTCTTCGTCAAGACGTTCGCGGTCGTTGGACAGCTCGCGCTGCTGATCCAGCATCAGCTGACGGGCCTGCTGGCTCGCCTCCTGGGCCAGTTGCAGTTGCTGCTGCAGACGCCCGGCGTTCTGTTGCAGATTGAGCAGAGCGCCCTGGCGTTGTTCGTCCTGGCTGATGCTTTGGGTCAATTGGCTCAGTTGCTGGGTCAACCAGTCGCTGCGTTTGGCCGCGTCCTGGTTGAGCAGCGAGGCGGACAACGGGTGTGCCTCAAGGCTCGGCGCAAGGCCCTGTTGCTGGATTGCCAACTGCTCTTGCTGCTGCAGGAATTCCTTTTGCTGGGCAATCAAACCGCCCACTTCACCGCGCAGTTCGGTGAGTTTTTCCTTGAGGGTGTCGACGGCTTTCTGCGCCGTGGCCTCCTCATTTTCATCGTGGCGGCCGAGACTGTGCAGCAACGCTTCGGGTTGGTGATAGGGGTGCTCATGGCTGCCGCAGACTGGGCAAGGCTGATCATCCTGCAACTGCTCGCGCAGCTCCTCGACGCTGGCACTGCGCGCCAGGCGCTGGCGTTCAAGCAATTGCTTGGTCACTGTCAGCGTCTGTTCGGCTACCGCCAGTTCGGCCTTGGTGTGCAGGCCGGCCTGGTTCAGTTGGTCGCGTTGCTGCGCGGCGTCGGCGAGCTTTTGCGTGAGGGCTGCGGCGTGTTGGTCCAACTGTCGCTGGCTGTCCCACAGGCGCGTCAGGTCTTCGAAGGCACGCTGTTGCTTGCGATTGTCTTGCAGCAGGCTGGCCAGCAGTTGCACCTGTTCGGCCACGGCGTGGGGTTCGGCGCCGGCTTCTTGATAGAGCAGGTCCAGGGCTTCGCGTTGCTGGGCAAACTTGTCGGCCGAGGTGGTGGCGCGTTCTTCCAGTTGAGGCAGCTCGGCCTGGCCTTTTTTCAGGCGGTTGCCGATCAGCATCAGCTGTTGCAGGCGGTCGCGGTAGGCGTTCCAGGCCTCGCTCAGGGGGGCGAGGCTGGCATTGCGCTCAAGCTCGGCGGACAAACGTTGCAGGCGCTCGGCAACCTGGGTGTGTTTGTCTTGCAGGCCCTTGAGCAGGGCGTGGCCCTCGGTGCAGGCGTTTTCCTGCTGCTGTTTTTCTTCCGCACGCTTGGCCAGGTCACGGGTCAAGTGGGCGAGGGTGCTTTGCGCTTCGAAGGCCTGGCGCAATAGCGGCACCGCGTCGGCCTGATTGCTCAGCGCCTGGGCCAAGGCACTTTGCGCAGTCGCTTGTTGCAACTGCGCGTGTTGCTGACGGGTGTGCAGGGCGTTTTGCTGCTCGATGTGCTGCTGAATCTGCGCTGCCAACGGGGTCAGCAACGTGCTGAGTTCAGCCTGCCGTGCAAAGTGATGGCGTTGTGGCGCCAATTGCTCCAGCCGGCTCAAGTCCTGGCGTTGCGGGCCCTGGCTATCCCAATCGCCCTGGGCGCGTTGCAGCTGTTCGGTGGCACTGAGTTGGCGTTCCTGCCATTCGCGCAGTTCCTTGAGCCAGGTGTGCTGCAACTCCAACTGTTTGAGCTGGGCCTGCTGAGTCTTGAAGTGCTGCTGAGCGTCGGCCAGTTGCTGATCCAGCTCGGCGCGGGCCTCGGCGGCCAGGGGCACCACGCCGGTGGCCTGATCCTGCAGCTGCTTGTGCGTGTCCTTGGCGTCCTTGGCCTTGTCGAATGCGCGGCGACCCAGTTGGGTATAGAGCGCGGTATCGGTGAGCTTTTCCAGCAGTTCGCTGCGCTCGTTGTCGTTGGCCTTGAGGAAGGCGCTGAACTCACTCTGGGCCAGCAGCACGGCGCGGGTGAACTGCTCGAAGTTCAGGCCCAGGGCCAGTTCCAACTGGGTCTTGTATTCGGTCTTCTGGCTGGCCAGCAGTTGGTCGCTGTCCAGGTCCATCAGGCTTTGCCGGCTGTTCTGCAGCTTGCCGCTGGCCTTGTCGCGGGCGCGATTGGCTTCCCAGCGCGCACGGTAGCGACGGCCACTGACGCCGACAAAATCCACCTCGGCATAGCCGCCGCCGGTGCCTCGACGGATCAGGGTACGTGGGTCGCCGATGGAAATATCGGTGTCGGCATCGGGCATCTTGGCCTGGCCGGTATCGCCCAGGCGCGGCACGGCGCCAAACAGCGCCAGGCACAGTGCATCGAGCAAAGTGCTTTTACCGGCGCCGGTCGGCCCGGTGATCGCGAACAACCCGGCGCTGGCCAGGGGCTCGGCGGTAAAGTCGATCTCGAAGGGGCCGGCCAGGGAGGCGAGGTTTTTCAGGCGGATGGCGAGGATCTTCATGGCTGTTCCTCCTGCTGTTGCACTTCCTGGAGCAGCACGGCGAAGTCCTTCAAGGTCTGTTCATCCACTTCGCTGCCGTAGCTGTCCTGCCAGGCGCGGCTGAACAGCTCCTGGGGCGTGAGCTGGTCGAGTTCGATCAAGCGCTCTTCGTCAGTGGCATCGCTGCCGCGTTTGCCGGCGTACTCGGCGGCGATGCGCACCAGGCGCACGGCCTTGCCTTGCAGGGCGGTTTCGATTTGCTGGCGCAGGTCCGGTTGCGGTTCGTCGAGGCGCACGCGCACTTCCAGCCACGGGTGGCGCTGGGTTTCGGCGAGCAGGTCGATGTCGGGCAGCTCTGCCAGCTGCCTGAGGATATCCGCCAGCGGCGCGGCTTCGAGGCGTTGCAGGTCGACCGAGCGGGGAATCAGCAGCGGTTCGACACTCACCAGGCATTGGCCCTGGAAGGTCACATCGAGAATCTGGTGCTTGTAGCCGATTTCGGAAAACGACAGTGGAATCGGCGAGCCGCTGTAGCGAATGCGCTCTTCGCCATTGACCTTTTGCGGCTTGTGCAAATGGCCGAGGGCAACGTAGGCGACACTCTTGTCGAACAGTTTGGCGGGCAGCGCCTCGGCGTTGCCGATGATCAGGCTGCGCTCGGAGTCTTCCGACACCGAACCACCGGCCATGTGCGCATGGCTGATAGCAATCAGCGCCTGGCCTTTTTTGCGTCTGGCGTTGGCGGCGGCGATCAACCCTTCATGGACCTGGCCGATACCGCGCAGGTAATCGTCACCCAGGTGGGCGCCGGTGACTTCGGCCGGC
This sequence comes from Pseudomonas cyclaminis, assembly GCF_015163715.1. Classification (GTDB taxonomy): domain Bacteria; phylum Pseudomonadota; class Gammaproteobacteria; order Pseudomonadales; family Pseudomonadaceae; genus Aquipseudomonas; species Aquipseudomonas cyclaminis. Next base: position 31,197 of record NZ_JADDUM010000025.1, on the reverse strand, counting down.
CGCAGGAAAGGCAGGGCCAGGCACCAGGCGGCGATCTTGCCTTTGGCATCCGGCAACGGGATCAGCAGACGCTCGGCATCCAGTTGGCCATCGTCCAGCCACAGCACGCGGCCGAGCGCATGGGTGCGCAGGCGCCGCATCAACGGCGCGGGCAGTTCGATGCGCGAGCCGGAGTCGTGGTTGCCCGCGATCATCACGATGGTCAGCGTCGGGTTTTGTTCATGGGCGCTGATGATGAAGTCATACAGCCGCTCCTGGGCCTTGAGCGGCGGGTTGACTGTATCGAAGATATCGCCGGCGATCAGCAGCACATCCGGGCGATGGATATTGAGTTGGCGTAGCAGCCACTCAAGGAAACAGGCGTGTTCGAAGTCGCGTTCCTGGCCATGCAGGTTTTGGCCAAGGTGCCAGTCGGAGGTGTGGAACAGACGCAAGGCGAACTCCGTGGGGAAGGTGAAAAAGGAGGGAGTTTACCTGTAAACCTGAAGGAGGGGGCTGATCGTTCCCAGGCGAGCTGGGAACGATCAGTTGTTTCAGTTAGTTACCGTTCCTTCATCGTGACAGCCCCGATGTAGAAGTCATTCCCGTCGCCACTGGTGATCGTGTTGTACAGACCAAGCTTTACCGACCCTGTGGCTGACGCGGTATAGACGCCAGTACCGGTGCGCCAGGTTGTCTGATTTTGTGTGTTCACGGCTGAGCCGACAGCGCTGCCATTGACGGTGAGATAGATATTGGTTGCGTTTGCGCCCGTGGCTCGTATGGCGCGCAGTGAAAAGCTCAAGTCATAGGTCTTGTTGGCTTGTACCTGGACTGTATACGCGATGACCGCCCCGGAAAAGTTGTAAGGCCCGTCGGTATATGAGCCAATCCCAAGCCCTGCGCCTTCATTGGCGATGTTGTTTGTGTCTCTGTATTGTCCATCTGGGCTCCAGCCGTGCCAGCTGCCGGTGGTGAAAGGCCATTCCACCGATAGCTTGCTCCGTTGCACAACGGTGTATGTCGTGATCGGAAAGGTGACGATGCTCTCGGCATCCAGGGTGCCATCGAACGTTGCCTCGAACTTCACATGGATAGGACTGTTGTTGGGGATCGACTCCAGCCAACTGCGAAGTACTGGCAGGTTGTGCAACCCATCCGTCGCTTCCGTTGATGTAAGCGGGTGTGCCGTAAGCAGGTTCAAGTCATTTACGCCTTCGCTGCTGCAGGTCAGCCACACCCAATCGCCCGCCGCAACCAGGGCCCACTTGGCCACGGCGGCGGTCGCATCGCCGACAATGGTGTTGAGGTCCAGCGTTCCGCCGGGGGCGATGTCGTTGATCCTTGGAAAGGGAAGTGGATTGGGCGTCAGCTCATCAAACGCCAGTACCCGCAAGTCCAGAATCTTGGAGTTTGTGGGGGCACCCTGGCGTGTGACGCTATAGCCCACTCTGAGTGCCTGCCCCAGATGACCTGCGATATTCCTGCCGGAGGCATAGAAATCAACATACCCCAAGGACGGGTCGCCTGGCTTAGGTTTGATGGCCGGTATCGCGAAACCGGGCTTGCCGAACAGGAAGACGGTGATGTCATCGGTATAAAGCATCGGCTCATACCTCACGCGGATGGTGAACACCTCGGCTTGATCGATATGCAACGGATTTATCTGCGCACTCGTCGGGCCTGTCTTCGTGGCTTCCAGCACTTCAGGTACATCCAAGGTCAGATTGGCACCGACTTTCATCACGACGGAATGGGATAACCGCGTGCGTGCACCCGTACGGGTGAGGGTGTAGTAAATGCGCGCCGTTCTGTTGAGATTGGCCAGAACATATTGGCGCTGGACGGTAAATGGCAGGTCTCGGCCAACCCAGTGCGCCAATACCTGGAAGTGGATGGGGGGCGCACTGCCGCCGCTGGCACTACCTTCGAAGTACAAGGTGATGGTGTCGCCTTCTTGTATATCGGTGTGTGCCCGGACCAGGATGCGTGCATCACCGCTCGACTGGTCTGGATCGAACTCATACGCAGGAGGCGGTGCCTGCTCCACGAATGGTTCAGGCAACGAGGCCTGGGGTAATCCGACATCGAGCAGCAGATCCTGCGAGGGGCGCGTTCCTTGGGCGCTAATGACGGTGTAATAACACCTGAGGGTACCGCCTTCGAGTTTGGCGATATCGCCGTTGACCCCGTTCATCAACCGGAAGGTGATAAGCCCTTCACCGGCCGTGTCGTAAAGCTCGCGGTAATACCGCGAACCGTTGGCATACACGCCCACCAGGAACAGGGTGACCAGGTCAAAAGGGTCCTGGCCTGTGTATTCGTCAATTCTCACGGTGACATATGCCGATTCCGGCGGCAGGGTGGCACCGTCCGGCGCCTCGTCCACGCGAGGTGCTGGCAAGCTGATGCTGATCGGTGTGCCGGTGATCTGCACGATAGTCGTGTGCGAGCGCCGGTTTGGAACGCCTGCGCGTATGCGCTCATAGGACAATTGCACACGCCCGCCCACCAGTGGCGCAAAATCCTCGAACGGGAAGGGGATGCGGGCATTTCGCCCGGTGACCGTGACGCGGTGTTCGTAATAGGTGGTGACGCTCACCCCCTGCGCATTGCGGCCAATAGCCCTGATCCGAATCAGATCGCCGACCACATAGTCAAAGCGATGAACGGAGACTTCGATGGTGGCGTCCGCCCCCATCTGCTCGTCCACATCAAGGATGTCCTCAGGTGCTTCGTAGATGTAGCACTCAGGCAGCAGCGGTTCGGCGCCATCATCCAGTTCGACCTCGATCAGCACCGCCGGTGACCAGCCTGGGGAATAGTTACCCACCTCATCTACGATTTCGTACTCGCAGACGTGGGAGCCGCTGCCGATCTGCGCCCAGGTGCCCGCATACACCCAGATTACAATCGGCTCGCGGCCGGCCGCCTCGCCTTCGGTGACCCGGTGGTTGATGATAAATCCGCCAATGCTCAGGCGAATGCGGTCCCGCACCGTGCGGTACGTGTTGGCGGGCCTGTTGATGTCAAGGGGGTAGAAGGGAATTGTCACATTCACTCCCAGACCGGCTGCTGTTTCATCGACGAAGTCGGTCTCCGGCTCGGGCGCGCCCAGGTTGGAGTGCCACGGTTCGCTAGGTCTCGGATCCGGCCCGGCAGGCGCTACGGTGTCGATTTTGAGCCTGAAGGGGCGAGTCTCCTCCGTTCCGCCGAGCACTCGCGTAACCCGGAAAAAAACCGGTTCCACGGGACCGTCTGTAAACCGTGTACGGGGGATGTACAACGGGATCTGTGTGCCATTGTCGGCTTGTTCCTTGGTCACCGTGTGAGTCGCCACGGGCGTTTTGATATCGCGGTAGAACAGCTCGATGAAATCCAGTTGCGACATGTCCAGATAGGGCAACAGAACGCACAGCAGACCCTCGTTGCGATGGGTGTCCAGGGCGGCCAGGTTGATCCCACCGTCGAAGCCGACCACAGGTGTGGTCATGCCGGGGATGTAGAGTGGGAGCTCGGAAAACGGCACGGGTGCGTGGTATTCGGGGGTGGTCAGGTCGAAAATGTCCTCAGACCCAGGCTCAGGATATAAGGGCGGGCATGCGGCGGGCAGCCGCGGGTTGGAGAGCTGTTCTTGATCCATGATCAGGCGTCCTGTGGGTAGTGAAATGACCCGTACTGGCGAGCGACGCGCTGCAGGTCGTACACAGGATTTAGCATCAAATAAATGCGATTCAGTACCTGTCAGAATTGACAGTAGCGACGAGTGGTCAGCCATGAATGGAAGACGCCTGTCGATGTTCTCACGCCGACACGCTGCGGTGCACATCAACAAGCAGCAGATTTTTTACTGACAGGCCGCCTTCGTGGACAAGCCCGCTCCCACGGGGTTGCGTGGCGTGGGCTGAATCCAGGTTACTTGGGATACAGCGGCGGCAGGCTGGTGGTGTCCGTCGCCGAGTCTTGCACGCGCTCGGTCATGGGGATGGCTTTTATCGCTCGCCACAAGTCTTCACCCAGCCAGTACTGACCGCTCTCGCTGTACAGCGCGCCATTGAGCCCATCCAACGCATCCGACAACGGTACAAACCGCGCCGCCATGTCCGCCAGGGTTTCCGGCTGCTGCCGCGCCCAGGCATCCAGCGCCTGGCGGGTGGCCTGGGGGTCGTTGGCCTGGGTCGCGCGCTTGAGGTCATCGAGCAGGGTGCGCGGGCTCGGGCCGGTTTGTGCGGCGCGCAGCACCGCCGGTTGCCAGCGCGCACGCCACCACAGGCCGAAGCCCAGCAGGGTGGTGCAGGCCAGGACCAGGGTGCTCAGTTGCCATAGCCACAGACGGCTGTCGTCCGGTGCGGTGATGATGGTCGGCGTAGCGGGGGTGTCCACCATCAGGCTCGGGTTGGCCGCCACTTGCAGGGTGCGGGCGGGCAGGCTGGTGCGTTCAAGGTGATCCTCGTGGGTGTTCCACCACACCACTTCAACCGGTGGCAGTTCCAGCGGGCCGACACGATTGGGCACCAGGGCCTCGCGGTCTTCGCGGCTGCCGACCAGGCCACGGTCGCTGGTCTGGTTGCCGAGCACCGGTTGGTCCGGGTAGCGGCGCAAGCCATTGATTTCAGTGCTGGGGAGGGCCGGCAGTTGGGCACTGGACAGGCCCTCGGCCTTGATCGTGAGGCTGCGCGTCAGGGAGTCGCCGACTTGCACATGTTCCGGCTCTGGATTCCAGGACTCGGTCAGGGTCAGGCTGCGCGCCGGCAACCAGGGCGTATCGGCGGGATACAACTCGGGCTTGGGCTTGACCTGCAACGCCAGCGGCGCCGAACTCACGTGGATCAGCTTGCCCGGCTTGGTGCCTTGCAGGGTATTGTCCTGGGGCGGGCGCGATTCCACCAACGTGGCGCTGAAGGTCTGCGTTGGCAGTTCCAGGGCGCCGCTGTGTTGCGGGTAGATCGCGTAGCGGGTTTCGATCACACCGTGGCGGATGCTGTTGATGACCTTTTCGTAGGTGCGCGACTCGCCCAATTGCTCCACGCGTGCATCCGGGATCTGCAACGGGGTGAGGCTGCTGTCGTCATACAGCGACACCGAGTGGTACACGCGCACGGTCAACAGGGCCTGGGCCTGCACGTACACGCTGGTTTGGTCGAGGTTGGCTTCGACAAACACCGGCGCCAGCTCGGCGTTGCTGTTCTGGCTGGCGGTTTCCAGCACTTGCAGGCTGATCGGCTGGGTCGAGTACTCGCCCACTTGCAACGGCGGGATTACTACGGTGCCGTTTTGCTTGGGCAGCAAGGTGATGATCCAGCGCGTGGTCGCGTGGTTGTCGCCGCCCAGGGTGGTGAGCTGGTTGAGCTGGCGGGTGCCGCTGACTTCGAACTGCGCATCCAGGGGCGACAGGTCGGGTTTGCCGAACTGGGTGACGTCGCTGGACTCCACCGTCAGCTCCACCGTTTCCCCGGAATTGAGGCGGCTGCGGTCGACACTGGCTACCAGGTTCGCCGCCTGGGCGTGGCCTGCCGTCAACGCGAGCAGAAGCAGAAGGGGGGTGCGGCGGCTCATCGAGTCTTGTCCTGATGTTGTTGCTGTTCGTACCAGAATTTGCGTCGCAGCAGTTCGCCGGGGTTGTCCGGGATCTCCCGCAGCCATTGTTCCAGGGCTTGGCGGTGTTCACCGTCGAGGTTGGCGTCGATAGGGCGCAGCGGCGGGGTGGTGGTTTGCTCGTCGCCCAGTTCGCTGCCCGGTACTTCGTTGCCGCCGGTTTGTGGTGTGGCGCCGGTCTGGGTGTCACCGGTGCCGGATTCGCCCTGGCCCTGGGACGACTGCTCGCCGCCCGTGGCAGTTTGCCCATTGGCGCCCGGTTGCGCAGTTTGGCCGGGTTGGGTGGTTTCGTCATCCTCGTTTTTTTGCCGGCTGTTCGGGCTCGGGCGCTGCCTGCTCCTGAATCAGGGCTTCCACCAGGGCCTTGTTTTTCAGGGCTGGTTGCAGGTCGGGCTGGGCTTCCAGGGCTTGCTCGTAGGCGTCGATAGCCGCTTCGAGTTCGCCGGATTTGGCCAAGGCATTACCGCGATTGTAGTGAGAGTAGGCGTCGTTGCCTTCGGCAAACCGCTTGATGGCTTCGGCATAGTTGCCGGCTTCGTACAAGGCAACGCCTTGCCATTGCACGTCCTGGAAGCGTTCGGCGGCTTCGGCGGGGCGTTTTTTCTTGAGCAGGTATTGGCCTTGCTGGTCCGGGCGCAGCCACAAATCCTGGAGTTCAAAGGCGTAGCTGGGCTGGGGGGCGGCCATCAGCAGCAAGGGCAGGCAAAACAGCCAGCCACGACGCCCCGCGCAGGCGGCGAGCAGCAACAGCGGCAAGAGCAGCCAGTAACCCTGGTCGGCCCAGGTGTCGAGGTGCAGCAACTGGCCGTCGTTACGCAGGGCTTGCGGCGGGTCGAGTACGCCGAGCTGGCGCAGGTCTTTATCGTCCAGGCGCGCGGCGCGGTAACGGCCGCCCATCTCGCTGGCGAAGGCTTTGAGCGTGGGGCTGTCGAGGCGTGGCACCAGGATCGCGCCTTGTTCGTCCTTGAGGAACTCACCGCTTTCCTGGGTCACCGGCGTGCCTTCACGGCTGCCGATGCCGAGGATCGACAGGGGCGGCGATTGGTTGCTCTGCAGCAACAGTCGAATGCCTTGGCGCTCCTGCTTGGACAGGGATGAGCCGATCAGCAGCAGGCGTCCTTGGCCTAGCCCGCTGTGCTGGAGCAAGTCCAGGGCTTTCTGTACCGCCAAGTCGGCGCGGTGGCCGGGCTCGGGCATGATCGAGGGACGCAGCGCTTCGAGCAGGTTGCGGCTGGTGCCCAGGTCGTCCGACAGCGGCACCAGGGTGTGGGCGCTACCGGCGTACACCACGATGGCGGTTTGCGCATCGGTGCGCGCCTGCAACAAGTCATACAGCTTGCGGCGGGCCTGCTCCAGACGATTGGGCGGGCTGTCGGTGGCGAGCATTTCCGGGGTCAGCTCCAGCAGCACCACCAGCGGATCGGAAGGCTTCTGGCTGGTTTGTTCGACGCGTTGCCAACTGGGGCCGAGCAAGGCCAGCACGGCCAATAGCCAGGCGATACCGAGCACCACCCACGGTGATTTGCTTTCGCGGCCGTTGCCACCGCTGAGCAGCACCGCGTGGAAGGCCGGCGGCAGGATCATCTGCCAACGCCCGGCGCGTTTTTGCCGGTGCCACAGCTGCCACAGCAACCAGCCGAGCAGCGGCAACAGCAACAGCCACCAGGGGCGGAACCAGTGCGGCCACAGGTCGATCATCGACGCCTCCGCAAACGCAGGCGTTTAAGGCGTTGGCGCCACTCAGGACTCTGTTGCAGGAAGATCCCCTTGCTCGACATTTTGCTGAACCAGCGTTGCAGGGCGTTGTTCGGCCAGCGCTCCTGGATCACCAGCAACATACTCAGGATCAGCGCCAGGGCCAGCGGGCCGCTGTACAGCGCCTGGGCCGGGCGGGCCTGGGTCGGTTGTTGCTCGACGGGTTCGAGTCGGTCGAGGGTGTCCTTGATGGTTTGCAATTCTTCGCCATCGCGGGCACGGAAGTATTGCCCGCCGGTGGCGTTGGCGATGGCCTTGAGTGCCGGTTCATCGAGGTCCAGGCTCGGGTTGACGCCGAGGATGCCCAGGGAACCGGTTTGCTCCGGGTCGGCGCCGATGCCGATAGGGTAGATTTTCACACCTTCTTCGGCCGCCAGGCGTGCGGCGGTCAGTGGGTCGATCTGCCCGGCGTTGTTGGCGCCGTCGGTGACCAGGATCAGTACGCGGCTTTGCGCCGGGCGCTGGCGCAGGCGTTTGAGGGCCAGGCCGATGGCATCGCCGATGGCAGTGTTTTTGCCGGCGATGCCGATGCGTGCTTCATCCAGCCAGGTGCGTACGGTGCGGCGGTCGAAGGTCAGCGGCGCTTGCAGGTACGCCTGGCTGCCGAACAGGATCAGGCCTACGCGGTCACCTTCGCGGTGTTCAAGGAAATCACCCAACAGGCTTTTGACCAGGGACAGGCGACTCACGTCCTCGTTCTGCCACTGCATGTCGGGGAAATCCATGGAGCCGGACACGTCCACCGCCACCAGCAGGTCGCGGCCGCTGGCGGCAATCGGCAGCGGCTCGCCCAGCCATTCCGGGCGTGCGGCGGCGGTCAGCAACAGCAGCCACAACACCACGAAGGGGGCCTGCTGGCGCCAGCCCGGCAGGTTGACGCGGGCGCGGCGCTTGGCCAGGCCTTCGAGGTCGCCGAGGTAGCTGACTTTAAGCGCAGGCTCGCCGCTGTCGGCTACCGGCAGGATAAACCGCATCAGCCAGGGCAACGGCAACAGGACGAAGATCCACGGCCAGGCGAACTCAAACATGTTTGCGAATCCAGGTGTCGACGGCTTGGGTCAGGCCGGCGATGGCCTTGTCGTCGAGTTTGCATTCGGGTTTGTAGGCGCCTTCCACCAGCACCATCCAGCGCGTGAGGCCGGCAGCCGGGCAGCGGTTGTCGAGGAACGCCAGCCATTTGCGCCCGTTGAGGGTGTGGCTCTGGCTGTAAGGGTAGTCGTTGCGGCACAGGCGCTTGAGCAGGCCATTGAGTTGTTGCAGCCAGGCACCGGCGGCGCGCCGTCGTAGGGTTTGGGCATCAGTGCCAATTCGGCCAGGGCGGCGATGCGCAACGGGTCCAAGGGTTGTTCGGCGCGTGCGACCGGGCGGCGCGCAGGCAGAAAGCGGCGCAGGGACCAAAGCCCCCAGCCCAACAACGGGATCACCAGCAACACCAGCCACCAGCCCGGTGCAGGCGGCCAGAAGCCGATGCTCGGCGGGGCGATCAGCGGTTGCAGTTGGTCAAGGCTGCTCATTGTTTTTTGGCCGGACGTTGCGGGTTGAGGTATTCGCGCAGTTGCTCGACCATTTCGCTCTGGGTGCTCAAGGGCATCAGCAGTACCCGCAGCTTTTGCGCGAGCAGTTCCCAGCGGGCAATGCGTGCTTCGGCCTGGGCCTTGTAGGCCTGGCGCAAGTCGTAGTTCAGCGTGTCGAGTTCCAGTTGTGCGCCTCGCTGCGCGAAACGCAGCAGCCCGGCGGCGGGCAGTGCGTGGTCCAGCGGATCGGAGATCGGCAACAGCAGCAGATCACAATGGCGTGACAGCAGGCTCAGTTGTTGCTCGGCGCCTTCGGTGAGGGCGCGTTCATCGCATATCACAATCACCAGGCTGCCGGGGCGCAGCACTTCGCGGCCTCGGCGCAGAGCCATGCCCAGGGCGTCGGCCTCGGGGCGGCTCTCGGTGTCCAGGCTCTGGTTGACGCGCACCAGGCGGTTAAGCAGTTGCAGCAGGCTTTGCTTGCTGCGCCGGGGTTTGATTTCGTAGTGCTCGTTGTCGCCGAACACCAGCCCGCCGACGCGGTCGTTGTGCCCCAGGGCCGCCCAGCCGATCAGGCTCGCCGCCTGCGCCGCCAGCACCGACTTGAACATCTGCCCCGAGCCGAAAAACAGCCGGCAGCTTTGCTCCACCATGATGAAGATTGGCCGTTCGCGCTCTTCGTGGAACAGTTTGGTGTGCGGTTCCTGGGTGCGTGCGGTGACGCGCCAGTCGATGGTGCGCACGTCGTCTCCGGCCTGGTACACACGCACCTGGTCGAAGTCGACGCCGCGCCCGCGCAGCTTGGAGTGGTGCAGGCCGATCAGCGGGCTGCGCTGGCTCGGCGTGGAAAACAGCTGCACTTCGCGCACGCGGTGGCGCATCTCAATCAATTCGCTGAGCGTGACGCGGATCCCATCGCTGGCATTCATCGATTTCAAGCGACGGCAACGACGTCAAGAATGCGTTGCACCACGCGGTCCTGGTCAATCCCGGCGGCTTCGGCCTCGAACGACAGAATGATGCGGTGGCGCAGCACGTCGAACAGCACAGCCTGGATATCCTCTGGGCTCACAAAGTCACGTCCGGCCAGCCAGGCGTGGGCACGGGCGCAGCGGTCGAGGGCGATGGAGCCACGCGGGCTGGCGCCGTAGGCAATCCACTCGGCCATCTCCGGGTCGAACTTGGCCGGGGTGCGCGTGGCCATGACCAGTTGCACCAGGTATTCCTCCACCGCATCGGCCATGTACAGGCCGAGGATTTCCTTGCGCGCAGCGAAGATTGCCTGCTGGCTGACGCGGCGCTCGGGCTTGGTTTCGCCGTTGAGGGCTTCGCCACGGGCTTGTTGCAGGATGCGGCGTTCGACGGCTGCATCGGGAAAGCCGATCTTGACGTGCATCAGGAACCGGTCGAGCTGGGCTTCGGGCAGCGGGTAGGTGCCTTCCTGTTCGATGGGGTTTTGCGTGGCCATCACCAAAAACAGCGGCGACAGCTCGTAGGTGCTGCGCCCGACGCTGACCTGGCGCTCGGCCATGGCCTCCAGCAGCGCCGACTGGACCTTGGCCGGGGCACGGTTGATTTCGTCCGCCAGCACCAGGTTGTGGAAGATCGGCCCTTGCTGGAACACGAAGCTGCCGGTTTCCGGGCGATAGATCTCGGTGCCGGTGATGTCGGCGGGCAACAGGTCGGGGGTGAACTGGATGCGATGGAACTGCGCCTCGATCCCTTCGGCCAGCTCTTTGATGGCCTTGGTCTTGGCCAGCCCCGGTGCGCCTTCCACCAGCATATGGCCGTCGGCGAGCAGGGCGATCAGCAGGCGATCGATGAGTTTTTCCTGGCCGAGAATCTGCGTAGAAAGAAAGGTTCGCAGCGCAAGCAGCGCTTCACGATGTTCCATCGATGACGGTTCCTGGGAAGAAGAGCCTCGGTGTTGTGCGAAACACCTGAGCCTGGGGGCGATACTTTAATGCATTGGCTGGTTGGCGACTAAGGGGTTTTTGCGCGGGAGGGTTAGATTCGGGCGTGTGGGCCCTTGCTTGCGTGGCGACCTGGCAGGCGCTTGGGGGGGCTGCCAGGCAAACGCGATCACCACAACGGTTCTTTTGCCATGATTTATCGAGCGCAGGCCACCCCAGTCAACCACTCCTTGCCGTAGTCGGCAGAGTTGAGGTCCGGCACCTTATTGATGTTGTAGAAGTTCTGCTTATAGATTTTCCCCTTGTACGCCACGGCTTCGGCGTAGGTCTGGTAGGTCTTGGAGGCGTCCCAGGGCGGCGTGCCCCCGCAGTCACTTTCATCGGGGGGCGCCTTCACAGTCAGGGTCTGCGTGAGTGGGAGGGTGTGGACACCGTCGGACACATTGACCGAGAGCGTTGCCTGGGTGTCTTGGGCAACGGTGGGGGCGGTGAAGAACAACGATTCGGTACTGGCCGTCGGGGGGGTAAAACCTGGGGCATCCCAGCGATAAGTCAGTGGTCGGTGGCTGGGGGACTGCGCATACACCCTGGCGCTGAACGTTTCGCCCGATTTGACGTATTCAGGCAGGGCAAGGCGCCCCGTCGGTGGATGGTCAGCGCCATCGTCGAGCATTTTTTTGATCGCGCCGTCCAGATCGGGTTGTACGCCGATCTCAGTGCGGTTGCCGTCGATCGGCGGGTAGCCCGTGGCCACCAACAGGTCGCGCAGTACCTTGGGTGGAAGGTTGCCCAGGCCCTTGGCGCGTGCGACGCCCTGCAGCGAGGCAGCCACGCCAGCGATGATCGGATTGGATGAAGACGTACCGCTAAAGGTGTGGGTGTAACCCGTTGTAGGGTTGCTGGCGCTCCAGGTGGTGGTCGTGACGTTGCGCCCCCAACTGAACACATCCACCCGCTTGCCGTAGTCCGAGAACCATGCACGCAGGCCGGTAGCCGGATCGACGGCACCCGCATAGATCGAGCCCGAATCAAATACATCCCGATCAAAGTAGCCGTTGAAGTAAGGGTGATCGAGATTGACGTTGCCGTTTGCGGCGGCCAGGACCACGTGCACGCCCTTTTCCTCGGTGAGGTAAGTGATGATGTCACGCACCGGTTGGGAGTATTCGACAGGCATGTAGCAATCGGAGGTGCAGACCGCGCTGGGCAGGGTCAGGGACTTTATGTGCACGCCTATTTGCACAACGTCGCCTTCATTCAATTGTTCAGCCAGTTGCATCAGCCGGCTGTTTCCCCACTGCAAGTAGCCAAGCTGCACCTCGGGCGTGATTGCGGTGGTGCCGAAGCCGTTTTCCCTGGAAGCCATGATGCCGGCGCTGGCGGTGTCGTGGTAGCCGGTCTGCGCGCCGTCATCAACCTCCAGAAAGGGTTTGGGCAGGTCGACATGCTCATAGGACCAGTGATCCACCTCCGCAGAAACGATCCGCATATCCTGGCCCTTGCCACCTGGCGAAGACCAGGCGGCAACAGCATTTACGCCGCCGATCCGGTACGGGGAAGCGGGCGTCCTGTCTTGCAGGTAGTGCTGCTGGCCCGTGTAGTCCGGAATATTGGTGTGCGCCAAAGGGGCGATCGGCACGGCGGCGTCGTTGTGCATGCCGTCGACCTGCGCTTCGAACTCGACCGACTCCAGCAGCGGGTTTCGCTTGAGTACCTGGGCCAGGGCTTGTGCCTGACCTGGCGTCAAGTGGCGGGTGTCCACGGTGAAGTAGCGCGTCAGTCGATGCCTTTGCAGGGCTTGGGTATCTGCCGGCGAGCGTGTCGTGGAGGCCGGCACCAGGGGCGCAATGGTCGCGATGGGGTACCGCTGATAGTCGGGGGTGCGCTGCCATATCGCGTCGGCGGGTGTTTCATCCTTGGTCAGGATGGACAGGTGCGAAAAGTCCGGCTCTGCTGCATATCCCAGCAGAGGCGAAGTGGTGATGCAAAAGAGGGAGCACCCCAAGAGGGTTTTGATCGGGCTCATAGTGCCTCCAACGGGTTTGCACGCGTGCTGCGCTGCTTACCAGTGAGACAGCAGGTCAGGGCATGGCAACTGTTGGAATTGACAGTACTGACCAGCGGTCGAGTGAGACCGGGTCGCCAGACGCTGACCGGGGGCTGTGACTCAGATTCGAGTATAGGTGCCCGTTCCCTTGAGGATGTTCAGCAGGGTTTCTTCCATCTCGGCCAGGTCCGACGCCGCAGTGGTGTGGCTGATCTGCAACTGATCCTTGCCGCCCAGTGCATCGGCATCGCCCGGTGCGAGCTCGACCAACAAGGTCGTGTCGCTCAACGTGACCTTCAGCCCGTCCAGGGTCGACGGCTCATAATCCCAGGTCAGCTCCACTTCCTCTTCGTCCGGATAGCGGGTCAGCATGAACATTTCACCGTTCTTGCCATGGCAGCAGAGCATGGCCATGTTGTCTTCTTCGTCGTCGCACGGGGTGGCCATCAGTGCGTCGGTGTTCAGTTTCAGCATGTGAAATCCTGTCTGGGGAGGGTGGAACAAGGCAATTGTGCCATTGCGACGAATTTTGCGCTGCATCCTGTGTCAGACCTGCTGTATGACTTGATGGGCCAAATCAGTCATTTCCGGTACTTGCGGGCCTAAAAGCTGCCGGTTTTTTAACCGGCAATTGCGGGTTGCACCCGGCGCAACCCCAAGCCTGCGTACCGATGACCGAATATGTCGCAGCGCTGCAAGAGCAGTCCTCCTACACTCGTTAAGCTGCGCAACGGATGCGCATGTTCCAGGCGCCTGACCTGCCCGTCGTACCGTCACCCGGCAAGGTGCGCATCTTATGGAAGTTGTATGTGACCTGACTGTCTTGTCCAGCTTCACCCACCTGTCACTCTGAATTCGTTATGGTGTTTGAGTAATGACCTGCGAATCCAGGTGACGGTCTCCCCGCAAGGGGATAACACGCGACGCTTCCATCAATAACAAGCCCAAGCGGAGTACCACAGATGGCGTTCTTCACCGCAGCCAGCAAGGCCGACTTCCAGCATCAACTGCAAGCGGCACTGGCGCAGCACATCAGTGAACAGGCACTGCCACAAGTGGCGCTGTTCGCTGAACAATTCTTCGGCATCATTTCCCTGGACGAACTGACCCAGCGTCGCCTTTCCGACCTGGCCGGTTGCACCCTGTCTGCCTGGCGCCTGCTTGAGCGCTTTGATCACACCCAACCGCAAGTGCGGGTCTATAACCCCGATTACGAACGTCATGGCTGGCAGTCGACCCACACCGCGGTCGAAGTGCTGCACCATGACCTGCCGTTCCTGGTGGACTCGGTGCGTACCGAGTTGAACCGCCGCGGCTACAGCATCCACACCCTGCAAACCACCGTGCTCAGCGTGCGCCGTGGGAACAAAGGCGAGCTGCTGGAAATCCTGCCAAAAGGCACCCAGGGCGACGACATCCAGCAAGAATCGCTGATGTACCTGGAAATCGACCGCTGCGCCAATGCCGCCGAACTGAGCGTGCTGAGCAAAGAGCTGGAGCAGGTGCTGGGCGAAGTGCGCGTGGCCGTAGCCGATTTCGAACCGATGAAAGCCAAGGTCCAGGACCTGCTGGCCGGTATCGACGCCAGCCAGTTCAGCATCGACGGCGAAGAAAAAGCCGAGATCAAGAACTTCCTGGAATGGCTGGTGGGCAACCACTTCACTTTCCTGGGCTATGAAGAATTCGTGGTACGTGACGAGGCGGATGGCGGGCATATCGAATATGACGCCAGCTCGTTCCTCGGTCTGACCAAGCTGCTGCGCGCCGGCCTCACCGCCGACGACCTGCGCATCGAAGACTACGCGGTGTCCTACCTGCGCGAACCGACCGTGCTGTCGTTCGCCAAGGCCGCGCACCCGAGCCGCGTGCACCGTCCGGCTTACCCGGACTATGTGTCGATCCGTGAGATCGACGCGAGCGGCAAGGTCATCAAGGAACATCGCTTCATGGGCCTGTACACCTCGTCGGTGTATGGCGAAAGCGTGCGGGTCATCCCGTACATCCGTCGCAAAGTGGCCGAGATCGAACGCCGCTCCGGCTTCCAGGCCAAGGCGCACTTGGGCAAGGAACTGGCCCAGGTCGTTGAAGTACTGCCCCGTGACGACCTGTTCCAGACCCCGGTCGATGAACTCTTCAGCACTGTGATGTCCATCGTGCAGATCCAGGAACGCAACAAGATCCGCGTGTTCCTGCGCAAAGACCCCTACGGTCGTTTCTGCTACTGCCTGGCCTACGTGCCGCGTGACATCTATTCCACCGAAGTGCGCCAGAAGATCCAGCAAGTGCTGATGGATCGCCTGAAAGCCTCGGATTGCGAGTTCTGGACCTTCTTCTCCGAATCCGTGCTGGCTCGCGTGCAGCTGATTCTGCGGGTAGACCCGAAGAACCGCCTCGACATCGACCCGCTGCAACTGGAAAAAGAAGTGGTGCAGGCCTGCCGCAGCTGGCAGGACGACTACTCCAGCCTGGTGGTGGAAAGCTTCGGCGAAGCCCACGGCACCAACGTGCTGGCGGACTTCCCGAAAGGCTTCCCGGCCGGCTACCGCGAGCGTTTCGCGGCGCATTCGGCCGTGGTCGACATGCAGCACCTGCTCAGCCTCACCGAAGCCAACCCGCTGGTGATGAGCTTCTATCAGCCGCTGGGCCAGGTCTCCGGCCAACGCGAGCTGCACTGCAAGCTCTACCACGCCGACACCCCGCTGGCGCTGTCCGACGTGCTGCCGATCCTGGAAAACCTCGGCCTGCGTGTGCTGGGTGAATTCCCGTACCGCCTGCGTCACGCCAATGGCCGTGAGTTCTGGATCCATGACTTCGCGTTCATCGCCGCCGAAGGCGTGAACCTGGATATCCAGCAGCTCAACGACACCCTGCAGGACGCGTTCGTGCACATCGTCCATGGTGATGCCGAGAACGATGCGTTCAACCGCCTGGTGCTGACCGCCGGCCTGCCATGGCGCGACGTCGCGCTGCTGCGTGCCTACGCCCGTTACCTGAAGCAGATCCGCCTGGGCTTCGACCTGGGCTACATCGCCAGCACCCTGAACAACCACACCGACATCGCCCGCGAGTTGACCCGGTTGTTCAAGACGCGCTTCTACCTGGCACGCAAGCTCACCGCCGACGACCTGGAAGACAAGCAGCTGCGCCTGGAACAAGCGATCCTCAGCGCCCTGGACGATGTTCAGGTGCTCAACGAAGACCGCATCCTGCGTCGCTACCTGGACCTGATCAAGGCCACCCTGCGCACCAACTTCTACCAGACCGACGCCAACGGCCAGAACAAGTCGTACTTCAGCTTCAAGTTCGACCCGCGTGCGATTCCTGAGCTGCCCAAGCCGGTGCCGAAGTTTGAAATCTTCGTCTACTCGCCACGGGTTGAAGGCGTGCACCTGCGCTTTGGCAACGTTGCGCGTGGCGGCCTGCGCTGGTCTGACCGTGAAGAAGACTTCCGCACCGAAGTGCTCGGCCTGGTAAAGGCCCAGCAGGTGAAGAACTCGGTGATCGTGCCGGTGGGCGCCAAGGGCGGCTTCCTGCCGCGTCGCCTGCCATTGGGCGGCAGCCGGGACGAGATCGCGGCCGAGGGCATCGCCTGCTACCGCATCTTCATTTCCGGCCTGTTGGACATCACCGACAACCTGAAGGACGGCGCCCTGGTGCCGCCGACCAACGTTGTACGCCATGACGACGATGACCCGTACCTGGTGGTGGCAGCGGACAAGGGCACTGCGACCTTCTCCGACATCGCCAACGGCATTGCCATCGACTACGGCTTCTGGCTGGGCGATGCGTTCGCCTCCGGTGGTTCCGCCGGTTACGACCACAAGAAAATGGGCATCACCGCCAAGGGCGCGTGGGTCGGTGTGCAGCGTCACTTCCGTGAGCGCGGCATCAATGTGCAGGAAGACAGCATCACCGTGGTGGGTGTCGGCGATATGGCCGGTGACGTGTTCGGTAACGGCCTGTTGATGTCCGACAAGCTGCAACTGGTCGCTGCCTTCAACCACCTGCACATCTTTATCGATCCAAACCCGAACCCGGCGACCAGCTTCGTCGAGCGTCAGCGCATGTTCGAGCTGCCGCGTTCGGCCTGGACCGACTACGACACCAGCATCATGTCCGAAGGCGGCGGTATCTTCTCGCGCAGCGCGAAGAGCATTGCCATCTCGCCACAAATGAAAGAACGCTTCGACATCTCGGCCGACAAGCTGACCCCGACCGAACTGCTGAATGCCTTGCTCAAGGCGCCGGTGGACCTGTTGTGGAACGGCGGTATCGGTACCTACGTCAAGGCCAGCACCGAAAGCCACGCCGACGTGGGCGACAAGGCCAACGACGCACTGCGCGTCAACGGCAACGAACTGCGCTGCAAGGTGGTGGGCGAGGGCGGTAACCTCGGCATGACCCAATTGGGTCGTGTGGAATTCGGCCTCAATGGCGGCGGTTCCAACACCGACTTTATCGACAACGCCGGTGGCGTGGACTGCTCCGACCACGAAGTGAACATCAAGATCCTGCTCAACGAAGTGGTGCAGGCCGGTGACATGACCGACAAGCAACGCAACCAGTTGCTGGCGAGCATGACCGACGAAGTCGGCAGCCTGGTGTTGGGCAACAACTACAAGCAAACCCAGGCCCTGTCCCTGGCCGCCCGCAAGGCATACGAGCGAGCAGCCGAGTACAAGCGCCTGATGAGCGACCTGGAAGGCCGTGGCAAGCTGGACCGCGCCATCGAGTACCTGCCGACCGAGGAGCAGCTCACCGAGCGCGCCGCCGCCGGCAAGGGCCTGACCCGTCCGGAACTGTCGGTGCTGATCTCGTACAGCAAGATCGACCTCAAGGAAGCGCTGCTCAAGTCCCAGGTGCCGGATGACGAGTACCTGACCCGTGACATGGAGACCGCGTTCCCTCCGAGCCTGGTGGCCAAGTTCGGCGAAGCGATGCGTCGCCACCGCCTCAAGCGCGAGATTGTCAGCACCCAGATCGCCAACGACCTGGTCAACCACATGGGCATCACCTTCGTTCAACGACTCAAAGAGTCGACCGGCATGAGCCCGGCGAACGTGGCTGGCGCCTACGTGATCGTGCGTGACATTTTCCACCTCCCGCACTGGTTCCGTCAGATCGAAGCCCTGGACCACCAGGTCTCCGCTGACGTGCAATTGCAGTTGATGGACGAGCTGATGCGCCTGGGCCGCAGGGCCACGCGTTGGTTCCTGCGCAGCCGTCGCAACGAGCAGGACGCCGGGCGTGATACCGCGCATTTCGGTCCGCACCTGGCAGCGTTGGGCCTCAAGCTCGACGAACTGCTCGAAGGCCCGACCCGCGAAGGCTGGCAGAACCGCTATCAGGCTTACACCGAAGCGGGCGTGCCGGAGTTGTTGGCGCGCATGGTTGCAGGTACCACTCACCTGTACACCTTGCTGCCAATCATCGAAGCCGCTGACGTGACCGGGCATGACGCCGCTGAAGTGGCCAAGGCCTACTTTGCCGTTGGCAGCGCCCTGGACCTGCCATGGTACCTGCAGCAGATCAGCGATCTGCCGGTGGCCAACAATTGGCAGGCCCAGGCCCGCGAAGCCTTCCGCGACGACGTGGACTGGCAGCAACGGGCGATCACCATTTCTGTCCTGCAAATGGCCGACGCGCCACAAGACATGGAAGCCCGTGTGGCTCTGTGGCTTGAGCAGCACAAGGACATGGCCGATCGCTGGGTCGCCATGATGGTGGAAATTCGTGCTGCGGTCGGTACGGACTACGCCATGTACGCGGTGGCCAACCGTGAGTTGCTGGACTTGGCGTTGAGCGGTCAGTCGGTGCTGCAACCGGCTTGACCACGCGGTAATGCAAAAGCCCCTGCATCGTGAGATGCAGGGGCTTTTTTGTTGGAATGCTCTTTATCAAACACCACAAAAACCTGTGGGAGGGGGCTTGCCCCCGATGAGGGTGTGTCAGTTGATAAAAATTTAGCTGACTCACCGCCATCGGGGGCAAGCCCCCTCCCACAGGTTGATCCCGTTTTATCTGGAGATTAGTGGTGTTTCAGCAACTTGGCTTCCAGGTGATCGAGGTGTTGGGTCATCAATGTCATTGCTGTTGCCGAATCGCGCCGTTCAACCGCCTCCACAATCGCCATATGCTCCTGCCACGCGCAATACGTGCAGGCTTTCGCTTCATATTGGGCGATGACCAACGACGTCAACGGCACCAGGCTGTTGAGGAACTGTGCCAGCGGAGCATTCCCCGCCATCACCGCCAGTTGCATGTGAAACTCCCCCCGACAAGCGTATCGCCGGCCCACGCTGGTCGCGTTCAATGCACTCGCGCTCGCGGGCGATCAGCTCACGCAGTTGGCGTATTTGCGTGGACGTGGCCTGGGCACAGGCCAGTTGCACCACGGTCATTTCGGTCATGCGCCGTGCTTCGAGGATCTGCCGGGTCTGCTGCGCATCCGGCGCCGCCACTTGGGCGCGCTGGTTGGGGCGCAGGATGATCACTTGCTGATGGGACAGCTTGGCCAGCACCCGGCGAATCACACTGCGGCTTACGCCAAAGGTTTCACCCAGGCTTTCTTCGGTAAACCGGCTGCCCGGGGCGATGCGTTGCTCGAGGATCGCGTCGAACAGCCGTGGGTAGATGTCGTCCACCGAGGGCTTTTTACCGGCAACCAGGCGCAGGGCAGGGAGGAAGGGCTCGCGGTGCAGGGCGTGGGCGGTCATGGTCGTCTCCAAAAAGTCAGCTGCCCAGATGGTCGTCCGGGATGTTCAAGCGAATACCCATGCGCAGGCCTTCCTGGAGGATGTGCTTGCGCATTTCGGCGCTGGCCAGGGCGCTGTTCTTATTGCGGATGGCGCGTACCACGGCGTCGTTTTCCTGCAGGCGCTCGGCCAGGTGTTCCGGCGAGTTGCGCAACACCTGGGCGCTTTGCTTGAGGGCGTTGCTGGTCTGTTGCACCACGTTCTGGAAGATCGGATTGGAGGTGAGGGCGAACAGTTCTTCATGGAAGCCGATATAGGCGTTCATCCCGGCTTCGGCGTCCCCGGCGTCGAGGGCTTCGCGCATGTCCATCAGCGTCAGGCGCAACTGGCCGACTTCCTTGCTGCTGATGGATTGGGCGACGAGACCGACGATGAAGGGTTCGAGGGTGTAGCGCAGTTGCAGGATGTCTTCGAGGCTGGCGTCGGCCACGGCGTCGCTGGATTGGGGTTCGCTGACGCTGGTTTCCAGCACCACCACCCCTTTGCCCGGCATCGAGCGCACCAGGCCAAGGGTTTCCAGCACGATCACCGCTTCGCGCAGGCTGGGGCGGCTGATGCCCATCTGTTCGGCCAGTTCGCGTTGGCCGGGCAGCATTTCGCCTCGGCGCCACTGACCCCGCGCCAGGGCGGCGCGCAGTTTTTCTACGACTGAATTGACGACGGTTGAGGTGCTGATCACGTCGATACTTCCTTAATGTTGCTAATACAGTCATGTGGGAGGGGGCAAGCCCCCTCCCACATTAGCCAGTGTTGCTCATGAGACAGCGTTAGAATTCCTGGTGCGCCGGTGATACCGGCTTCTTGGCCTGGAAGGCATAACCTTGCTGGCCGTCCAACACCTTGTTGGCGCGTTGGATATCGATGTCTTTTTCCCAGCGGGCAATGGCCACGGTGGCGACGCAGTTGCCGATCAGGTTAGTCAATGCGCGACCAATGCCCATGAACCAGTCCACCGCCAGTACCAGCACCAGGCCCACCACCGGAATCGCCGGGATTGCCGTCAGCGTTGCCGCCAGAATCACCAGCGCCGAGCCGGGTATCCCGTGGGCGCCCTTGGAGGTGATCAGCGATACCAGCAGGATGGTCAGCAAATCGGTCATCGACAGCGGTGTGCCGGTGGCGTTGGCGATAAACACGATGGCCAGGGTCAGGTAGATCGAGAAACCGTCGAGGTTGAACGAGTAACCCGTTGGAATCACCAGGCCGACAGTGGAGCTGCCGATTCCCAGGTGTTCGAGTTTGCGCATGACCTGCGGCAGCACGGCGTCGGAGGAGGCGGTCCCCATCACGATCAGCAGCTCTTCGCGCAGGTACTTGAGCAGCGGCAGCATGCGCAGGCCCGACAGGCGCATCACCAGGCCGAGGATCAGCGCGACAAACGCAAAGCAGGTCAGGTAGAACAGGCCGACCAGGCTGCCCAGGTGTTGCAGCGAGTCCAGCCCGTAGGTGCTGGTGGTGAAGGCGATTGCGCCGAACACACCGATCGGCGCCAGGCGCACGATCATGCCCATGATGCGGAAGATCACGTGGCTGAGTTCATTGATCAATCGAGTGATGCCCGAGGCTGCTTCGCCCACCAGGTTCAGCGCGCTGCCGAACAGCACCGAGAACAGCAGCACTTGCAGTACGTTGTTGTCGGCAAAGGCGCCGATCACCGAGTTGGGGATCAGGTCCATCAGGAACTGGCTGGTGCCTTTGATGTGCTGGCCCTTGTCGGCCAGTTCATTCAGGCCCGCAGAGGAGAGCTGCTCCAGGTGGATATTGGCACCTTGGCCGATACCGGTGCTGAAGGCCATGATCAGGCCGATCACCAGGGCGATGGTGGTGAGGATCTCAAAGTAGATCACCGACTTGAGGCCGATACGCCCGACTTTCTTCAAGTCGCCGCGCCGGAGATGCCGCTGACCACCACGCAGAACACGATCAGGCCAATCAGCATTTTGATCAGCTTGATAAAGCCGTCGCCGAGGGGTTTGAGTTGTGAAGAGAATTCGGGAAGGGCCAGGCCGCAGATGATGCCTAGCATCAGGCCAATCACGACTTGCAGGAAAATCGAACGCGAGCACCATCTGAGCATGGGAGGGATCTCTATTCGGTGCCCTGGTGGTTCCAGGGCTTAATTGTTGTGGTCATACCGGTAAGTCCAGTGCGGAGCCAGTCTACGCCGGGTTTTTTCGAAACCACAAGTCATTATTGGTTGATTGACAAGTCCCGGTCTGACCAGTTGGTCGCTGAGGGCGATGCTTGAGCGGTTGGCGGGGTCCGAATTTTTTCGCTTATCATCCGCACCTCAGCTTATGAGGTAATGGATGGACACTCCGGGATTGACCACTGACACCGCGGGCTACACCCATTGCAGCTGGCGTACCACGGCGCCGGAATACCCGCGTTACCACGACCATGAGTGGGGCGTGCCGGTGGCGGATGATGTCCAACTGTACGAGAAGATTTGCCTGGAGGGCTTTCAGGCGGGGATGGCGTGGATCACCATTTTGCGCAAGCGCGAGAGCTTCCGGCAGGCGTTCGACGGCTTTGATTTTCGCCGGGTGGCGCAGTATGGCGAGGCCGATGTAGCGCGACTGATGCAGGATCCGGGCATTGTGCGTAATCGGGCAAAGATCGTGTCGACCATCAACAATGCGCGCCGGGCGTGTGAACTGGTGGATGAAACCGGGTCGCTGGCGCGCTGGTTGTGGGCGTTTGAGCCCGGTCCTGAAGAGCGCCCCGCCGTGGTGGACCTGGCTTACTGGACGGGCAACCCCACCTCACCGGCCTCGGTGCGACTGTCCAAGGCCTTGAAGAAACGCGGCTGGACGTTCGTGGGCCCGACCACGATGTATGCGCTGATGCAGGCGATGGGGATGGTCAATGATCACCTTGAAGGGTGCGTCTGCCGCCAGCAGATCGAAGCCCTGCGCCGCCAGTTCAAACGCCCCTGATAAATGTGGGAGGGGGCTTGCCCCCGATAGCGGAGTGTCAGTCACCAGGTAGGTTGGGCAGGGGGGTCAGTACCTCTGCGTTGTCATCCAGCACCATCACCACCAGCAACTTGGCGGGCTGGGTCTGGCTGGCGTTGCTCGATTCAAAATGCCGCGAGCCGGCCGGTTCGTAGAATGACTCGCCCGCCTTGTAGGTTTTCGCCTTCTCATCATTCACCCGCGATGTAATCGCGCCTTCCAGCACATAGGCCACCGCCGTACCGGTGTGGCTATGGGGCACGGTGGCCTGGCCGGGGGCGTAGTCCACGGTGAGCATGAGGGTTTTCTTGCCGGGCACGTTGGTCAGGGCGTGCTCTTGCAGCACCTTGATCGATTCCTGGTTGTACACCGGTTCGTGGGCCAGGACGCTGAGAGAGGTGAACATCAGGGTAGTGGCGAGCAGACGTTTCATGATGAGGTTTCCGAGTGATTCGAGACCTGTCCACCGTACGCCGCAGCGCTTTGCCGACCAATGACCAATGCACCGGAAAACCCCCTAGCCAATCTGCCGGAGAATGTCGCGCACCTTGTCCAGTGCCGGGTCGATGTCCAGGGTTTCGATGGCGCCGAATCCAATAATCAACCCGGGGCGTACCGGCGCGTCGTGAAAGAACACGTCCAACGGATACAAACCCACGTCGACCTGACGCGCCAAGGTCATCAGCAATGCGATATTCACCGGCACCTTGCACAGCGCCGCCATATGAAACCCCGCCACGGTGGGCACGGCTTCGAACCACGGCGACAAGTCCCCGGCCAGGCGTTGCAGGATGCGCTCGCGGCGCCCGGCGTACACGGTGTGGCAGCGGCGGATATGCTTGAGCAAATAGCCCTCGCTGATGAACTTGGCCAGCGCCCACTGCGGCAATGTGGAGCTGTGCTGGTCGGTCAATTGCTTGGCCTTGACTACCGCGCCGTAAATCGCCGGCGGCAACACCAGATACCCCAGGCGCAGCTCGGGCAGCAGGGTTTTGGAGAAGGTGCCGACGTACGTGACCACGCCACGGGTGTCCATGCTTTGCAGGGAGTCGGTAGGGCGGCCTTCGTAGCGGAACTCGCTGTCGTAGTCGTCTTCGATGATGATTGCGCCCAGCGCGAAGGCGCGGGTCAAGAGGGCTTCCCGACGGGGCAGGCTCATGGGCATGCCCAGGGGGAACTGGTGGGAGGGCGTGACGTAGATCAGCCGTGTGCCATCGGGGATTTGATCCACCTGAATGCCTTGGTCATCCACCGGCACACTGGCGACGCTGGCGCCCATCGCCTGGAACAACTGGCGTGCGGGGCTGTAACCGGGATCTTCCATGGCGACGATGCTGCCCGGCTCCAGGATCACGCGGGCGAGAAGGTCCAGCGCCTGTTGCGCGCCGTTGGTGACGACAATGTCATCGTCGCGGCATTTGACGCCCCGGGAAAACGCGATATGCCCGGCAATCGCACTGCGCAGCGCGGGCAGGCCTTCGGGCTGGCTGTAGAAGCCGCTGTTCTGCGCGATACGGCGCAGGGCGTCCTGGGTGCAGCGTCGCCATTCATCCTGGGGGAATTGGTTGCGGCTGGTGGCGCCGCCTAGAAATTCGTAGCGCAGGGTGTTGTCGCGGGTGGGGTGGCGCATGGGCGAGGGCAGCGCTTGCCATTTCGCCAGGTTGGCGGCGCAGGCCAGGTCGGTGGCGGTTTGCAGGCGATCCGCCGGTGGCGCCCAGGCATTGACGAAGGTGCCTCGGCCGATCTTGCCCACCAGCAGACCTTCGTAGGTCAGCGTCGCGTAGGTGTCGGACACGGTCTTGCGCGAGACGCCCAACTGCTCGGCCAGCAGGCGGCTGGGGGGCAGTTGCGCGCCTGCCGCGAGACGCCCGGCCGCAATGGCTTCGCGCAGTTGCTGATACAGCTGTGCCGCCAAGTCCTTGCGGCCCTTGATGACGATGTGCAGTTCCATGTTTCACCCTGAGACAAATCGATCCACGCCAAGGTTACGCGTAAATCGATCTGTAGGAACCCAGGCGAATTCAGGACAGGAAACCACCGTCCACATTCAGCGATACGCCGGTGGTGTAGCTGGATGCATCACTGGCCAGGAACAGCACCGCACCGGCCATCTCGCTTGGGTCGGCCACGCGCTTGAGGGGGATCTGCGCCAGGGCCATTTTCAGGATTGCGTCGTTCTTCACCAGTGCCGAGGCGAACTTGGTGTCGGTCAGGCCGGGCAGCAGGGCATTGCAGCGGATGCCGAACTCGGCGCATTCCTTGGCGAAGACCTTGGTCATGTTGATCACGGCGGCCTTGGTCACCGAGTAGATGCCCTGGAATACACCCGGCGAGATGCCGTTGATCGAAGCCACGTTGATGATGCTGCCGCCGCCGTTTTCGCGCATCAGCTTGCCGGCTTCCACCGACATGAAGAAGTAGCCGCGAATGTTCACGTCGACGGTCTTCTGGAATGCGCCGAGGTCAGTGTCCAGCACGTTGCAGAACTGCGGGTTGGTGGCGGCGTTGTTGACCAGGATATCCAGGCGGCCGAACTGCTCGCGAATGCCGGCGAACACTTGGGTGATCTGCTCCATTTCACCGATGTGGCAGGCAACCGCCGTGGCCTTGCCGCCGTCGGCAATGATCGCGTCGGCCACGTGCTGGCAGCCTTCAAGCTTGCGGCTGGAGACGATCACATGGGCGCCTTGCTGGGCCAGCAACTTGGCGATGGCCTCACCGATGCCACGGCTGGCGCCGGAGACAAACGCGATCTTGCCGTCGAGGTCGAACAGATGAGTCTTGGACATGGGGGTTCCTTGTTTTTGTGCGATCAGAGGGCTGATTTAGCGATGACGTTCAGGCTCATCTGCTCCAGCAGCTTGTTCATGTGAATGAACTGCGCAAAGCGTTTGTCCTGGGTCTGGCCGTGGAAGAAGCGGTAGTAGATCTGCTGCACGATGCCGGCCAGGCGGAACAGGCCGTAGGTGTAGTAGAAGTCGAAGTTGTCGATCTGGATGCCTGAGCGTTCGGCGTAGTAATCCACGAACGCGCGGCGGGTCAGCATGCCGGGCGCATTGCTCGGCTGGCGGCGCATCAGTTGCACCGGGGCCGGGTCCGCCGCTTCGATCCAATAGGCGAGGGTGTTGCCCAGGTCCATCAGCGGGTCGCCGAGGGTGGTCAGCTCCCAGTCCAGCACGCCGATGATCTGCATCGGGTTGTGCGGGTCGAGGATCACATTATCGAAGCGGTAGTCGTTGTGCACGATGCTGGATGTGGCGTGGTCGGCTGGCATCTTGTCATTGAGCCAGGCGCGTACCGCCTCCCATTTTGGCGCGTCGGGGGTCAGGGCTTTTTCGTAGCGGTCGCTCCAGCCACGGATCTGGCGTTGCACATAGCCTTCGGGCTTGCCCAGGTCGGCCAGGCCACAGGCGGTGTAGTCGACCTGGTGCAGTTCGACGAACTTGTCGATGAAGCTTTTGCACAGCGCTTCGGTCCTGGTCGCGTCCAGGCCCAATTCAGGTGGCAGGTCGGAGCGCAGGATGATGCCGTTGACGCGTTCCATCACGTAGAACTCGGCGCCGATCACTGACTCATCGGTGCAATGTACGTAGGCTTTGGGGCAATAGGGGAAGCCATCTTTAAGCTGGTTGAGAATGCGGTATTCGCGGCCCATGTCATGGGCGGACTTGGCCTTGTGGCCAAAAGGCGGACGGCGCAGGACGAATTCCTGGTCGGGGTATTCCAGCAGGTAAGTCAGGTTGGACGCGCCGCCGGGGAACTGGCTGATCGTGGGCGTGCCGCTCAGGCCAGGGATATGGGCCTTGAGGTAGGGATCGATCAGGCTGGCATCAAGTTCTTCGCCTGGGCGAATCTGGGTCGATTGGTCATTCAGCGCCATGCTTATCCCTTCTGCTTATTCTAAAGGCCTTGGACTATTTCCTAATCTAATGCGCACAACCGCCCAGCGACAAGGTCGGGGCGGCTTAATAGGTTAGCGTGTTGGCGGGCGATCAGCGTGCCTGATCGGTCATTTTGCGGGCGCCGGCAAGACCACCGGGGTGAGCACCGGTCGGCCGGCGAAGTACTCCACCAGATTGTCGGCCACCCGCTGCACGGTGTCATGGGCGGCTTCCGGCGACAGGCCCGCCACATGGGAGGTGAGCACGGTATTGTTCAGGTGCTTGAGGGCGTCGGGCACCTTGGGTTCGTCGTCGAATACATCCAGCGCCGCGCCGCCGATACGGCGCTGCTCAAGGGCGGTGATCAGGTCGGCGGTGACCACCACGCTGCCACGGCCGATATTGACCAGATAGCCATTGGGGCCCAGGGCATCAAGGGCAAGACGATCAATCAGGTGGCGGGTGCTCGGGCCGCCGGGTGTGGCCAGGATCAGGAAGTCTGACGAGCGCGCCAGCTCCACGGCGGTGGCGCAGTAGGTGTAGTCCACATCATCACGGGGCTGGCGGTTGTGATAGCTCACTTCCATGCCGAATCCGAGGGAGGCGCGCTTGGCGATTTCCAGGCCTACGGCGCCTAACCCCAGAATGCCCAACTGCTTGCCACCCAGGGACGGGCGCATGACCTTGGGCCACTCGCCGCGCCGCACGGCGGCGTCGGTCTGCGGGATACCGCGCACCAGGGAGAGCAGCAGCGCCATGGCGTGGTCCGCCACCGACGGGGCGTTCACCCCGGCGCCGTTGGTGACCACGATCCCGCGGTTGCTGGCCGCCTGCAGGTCCACATGTTCATAGCCGGCGCCGATCACGCAGATAATTTCCAGCAACGGCAGGGCAGCGATCTCCTCGGCATACAAACCCAGCGGGCCACGGGTCAGCACGGCCTGGATCTGGCCGCCGTGAACCTTGATGGCCTGGGCACGTTCGGCGGGTGTCGGCGCCAGGATCACATGAAAGTCATTGCTCTCGATGATGGGCAGGTAGTCGTTGATGGTTTCAACCAGGACCAGGACAGTGGTGGTCATCGGACGGCTCTTCCTTGGGGGTTAGAGGGGATGAGTATGCGGGATTTGCAAGCTGGATCGGTTTGTCGGGGTGGAAAAATTTCCACCCGTTGTTCACTGAAAGACCACATGTGCTGCGCGCAGGCGCTTCACGAACGCACCTGCCAGCGTGGCATTGTGATGCTCGATAATCGCTTCGGCCTTGAGTGCCGGGGTGTCCATGCAGGTATGGGCGTCCTCGGGCAGCACCACCGAAAACCCCAGTTCCGCCGCGACGCGGCAGGTCGTGTCGACGCAGAACTGGGTTTTCATGCCGGTGATGACCAGTTCGCGCACGTTGGCCGCGTTGAGTTGCTGCGCCAGGTCGGTGCCTAGGAAGCAACTGGGACGGGTTTTGTTGAACAGGTGGTCGTGGGCTTTGTCGATGTCGAGTTCGTGCCACAGCTGCCACAACGGGCTGCCCGCCTCGATAGGCGACCCGGCGGGGCCGGTGTGACAGGCAACGAAGATCGGAGCGCAGGCGCTGCGGGCGCGCTGGATCAACGCGTTGATGGTAGCCAGCACGCGTTCGCGTTCGAAGGGTTTTTCCGGGCCATCGTATAAGCCGTTTTGCATATCGATGATCAGCAGGGCGTCAGCCATAGTGTTGCTCCTTGTGATGCCAGGTGGCGGAGCAATAAAAAAGCCCCGTCCATTGCTGGCGGGGCCTTGGGTGAATCTGTGAGGTTTAGCTTAAGCCCCCACAGCCACCGCACGACCCGCCGGAAGCGGTCGTGCTGGTGCTGGTGAGGTTCAACTGAATACGGTTCATGGGCTGATCATGCTGGGGCCGGTGAGTCGCTGTCAATCAGCGGCTGATCGCCCCGCCGTCAGGAAGTCACTGCTGGGAAGGTTGTCGTGCCTGGTTTTGTGCAGCCTGTGCGATAGGCATGAAATCGTAGGTTGGAAAGAACTCCGTGGAGTAGGCGCCCCACGCGGTGTTTTCGATGGCAAGGTTAACTTCTGCCAGGCGTGAAGCCGGTAGGCGCAGCACGACGACCTGCCCGATGCCCATGGTGATGTTCCAACTGACGACCTCCACCCCGGCAGGCGGGAATACTTTGTGAAAACCCTGCTTGGCCAGTTGTTCTTTCAGTTCGCCCAAGGGGCGTGATTGGTCGTGTTTCAGAAAGACCGTCAACATGACAGCGTTGTCGGGCGTGGCGGCGCCGACTTTGGCAGCAGGCACTGCGGCTGCCTGTGCAGTCGCTAAGCCCGGTAACAGGCTGGCAGCCAGCAGTGCGGGGATCAGCAGAGACTTGATGGCGGTGTGTTTGTTCATTTTATTGGCACCTTGCTAATTATTGGATGTCATGGGGTTAATCATTAAACATAAGTGTTTAATTAATTCGACATGGCAGTTTTTATCGGGCCTTTATAGGGGGCATGTACTACGTAGATGCGTACAGGCGGGTTTGTGGCGACCATGTCACGCGGCACTTCGCGAGAGTAGGTGAACTCACTGTTATCAAGTTTCTCCAGGCGCCTGACAATGGTTTTGGTCGGCCCGACGTCAGGGACCAGGATGTGGGTCTTCTTGTCACCGGTGACCATGAAATACCCGCCGCCGCCGTCGGCGTATTTTGACCGGCCCGTATCGGTGTAAAAGAATTCATAGCGATTGCGCTGTGGGTCCCACATGGAGATGCCGACCACGCCGGGATAGCTGGCCTTGACGTCTTTGTCCGGCGCTCCCTCGATATAGACTTTGGTGGTCAACCATTGGGGCGAAGAGGCGAATGCGTGAATATCTGACTCAGGCACTGCGGATGCTGCGTAACTATTGGATGGGCTGATGACGCCAGCAAGTAATAGACCGGTAAGTACAAAGGTAAATCTTCGCATGTTCAGATTCCTGTTGTTATAAGTGCGTTATTGTTTTTACGGTCGTGACAGCGCCGATATTAGTGGGTGTTTCGGCAGCGGCTCAATGGCTGTGTAGAGTCATGTAACAAATGCGCTAGTGCGGTGTTTGGAATTTTAGTTGACCAGTCATTAGAGTCCGATTTTGCTGTAGGTAAGTTCTCTTAATATCTGAAGTCAATCTAGCGCCTGCGGTATTTCCGGTTGCGTCAGTGCTGCTTGCGGTGTGTGCATCCTTCGAAACCCTCGCCCGTGGCCGTCCTTGAGCGCCTGCACCGGCCAACCGTTCCTCAGCTAAGTCTTTGCTTATTCACGAGAATCCCGGACAATCCGGCCCCTTCTATGGTCGGGGCGCTGCCTGTCAGGTTTTTCTGACTCGTCCCGGCCGTGTAAATGCGGAGATCCGACCGGATGAATGATCAGGCCAATAGCGTCGACGAACGCTATGCAACGACACCTGCAACCCTCACAAGCTGGAGCCGCCAGGACACCACCTGGATGCTCGGCCTGTTCGGCACGGCCATTGGCGCCGGTACCTTGTTTTTGCCCATCAACGCGGGCCTGGGTGGCTTCTGGCCGCTGTTGATCCTGGCGGTGCTGGCGTTCCCGATGACCTTCTTTGCCCACCGTGGCCTGACCCGTTTCGTACTGTCCGGCCGTGAAGGTTCGGACATCACTGACGTGGTGGAAGAGCATTTCGGTATCAAGGCGGGTGCACTGATCACCTTGCTGTACTTCTTCGCCATCTTTCCGATCCTGTTGATCTACAGCGTGGCGTTGACCAACACGGTCAGCAGTTTCATGGAGCACCAACTGCACATCCTGCCGCCGCCACGGGCGATCCTGTCGTTTGTGCTGATTCTCGGCCTGCTGGCGTGGTGCGTTGCGGTGAACAGGTGATCGTCAAGGCCATGAGCCTGATGGTGTACCCGTTTATCGTCGCACTGCTGTTCCTCGCCGTGTATCTGGTCCCGCATTGGAACGGCGGCATCCTCAGCACCGCCAGTGTGGTCCCGGCACCGTCTGCGTTGCTCAATACCCTGTGGCTGGCGATTCCGGTGATGGTGTTTTCGTTCAACCATTCGCCGATCATCTCGGCCTTCGCGGTTGACCAGAAACGCCAGTACGGCGCCCACGCCGATGAGCGCAGCTCGCAGATCCTGTCCCGCGCGCACCTGTTGATGGTGGTGATGGTGCTGTTCTTCGTGTTCAGCTGCGTACTGACCCTGTCGCCGGCGCAACTGGCTGAGGCGAAGGCACAGAACCTGTCGATCCTGTCGTACCTGGCCAACCACTTCAACAACCCGACCATCGCGTTTGCCGCGCCATTGATTGCGTTCGTGGCGATTGCCAAGTCGTTCCTGGGCCACTACATCGGTGCCAGTGAAGGCCTCAAGGGCTTGGTGCTCAAGAGCGGTCGTCGTCCTGCACCGAAGACCCTGGACCGCATGACCGCCGCCTTCATGCTGGTGGTGTGCTGGATCGTTGCCACGCTGAACCCCAGCATCCTCGGCATGATCGAGACCCTGGGCGGGCCGATCATTGCGTCGATCCTGTTCCTGATGCCGATGTACGCCATCCGCAAGGTGCCGGCCATGGCCAAGTACCGTGGGCAGGCGTCCAACGTATTCGTGACGGCGGTTGGCCTGGTGGCGATTACAGCGTTGGTGTATTCGTTTATTGCTTGAGGCCTGACACAGCTTCCAAGGGCAGCACAGATCTAAATGTGGGAGGCCCCACTACCTCTTCGACGTAGCGCTGTCGCGCAGCAAACTGGGCGCACCTACGAAATCTGCGGCTCAATAAGTCGGCTTCACACGGTTTGAGTGTGGGAGGGG
>NZ_JADDUM010000249.1 GCF_015163715.1 Pseudomonas cyclaminis | reverse complement strand
GGGGCTTGCCCCCGATGAGTCCCTCAAACACAACCCGTGTCCCGGATCAGCTCAAAATCCCTGAACCATTCAACCGCCGGCGATCATGCTCGGCATCAAACCGCTGCAACGGCCCCTTAGGCACAATCCCCGTAGGGTTGATGGTCCGATGGCTCGCATAGTAATGCCCCTTGATGTGCTCGAAATCCACCGTCTCGGCCACCCCCGGCCACTGATACAACTCCCGCAGCCAATTCGACAGGTTCGGATAATCCGCAATCCGCCGCAGATTGCATTTGAAGTGGCTGTAGTACACCGCATCAAAACGAATCAGCGTGGTAAACAGCCGCACGTCAGCTTCGGTCAGGTATTCGCCGGCCAGGTAGCGATGGTCGCTGAGGTGCTGCTCCAAATAATCCAGTTCGGCAAACACATCATCAAACGCGCTTTCATACGCCTGCTGCGACGTGGCAAAGCCTGCGCGATACACGCCGTTGTTCACGGCCGGGTAAATGCGCTCGTTCAGCGCGTCGATGGTTGTGCGCAGTGACTCGGGATAGAAGTCCAGGGTGTTGCCCGTCAACCCGTTGAACGCGCTGTTGAACATGCGGATGATCTCAGCCGATTCATTGCTGACGATGCGTTTGAGCTGCTTGTCCCACAACACCGGCACGGTGACGCGGCCGGTGTAGTCGGCCGTATCGGCGGTGTAGCGCTGGTGCATGAATTCGAAATTATCCAGCGCGTCGCCGGTGGAGCCATGGGCCTTGTCGAAGGTCCAGCCGTTTTCCAGCATCAGCCAACTGACCACGGACACGTCGATGAGGCTTTCGAGGCCTTTGAGCTTGCGCAGGATAAGGGTGCGGTGGGCCCATGGGCAGGCCAGGGACACGTAGAGGTGATAACGACCGGCCTCGGCCTTGAAGCCGCCATCGCCGCTCGGGCCAGGTTGCCCGTCGGCGGTCACCCAGTGACGGCGCTGCGCCTGTTCGCGCTGGAACGCGCCGTCTGCGCTACTTTCGTACCACTGGTCTTTCCAGTGTCCTTCGATCAGCAAACCCATGACTGGCTCCTTGGCTAATAAGCGTTGGAGCCCAGTCTAAAGGGATGAGTTCGAACTAAAAGCGCAAAGACTGCGGGTGAATGATCGATTAAATCGATTTATCTCGCGCAGCCCAGTACTGCTGGGCCAATTCGAACGCCCGCTCCCGTGGGTGGCCCAAGCCGCGCAAGGCCAGGGCCATGGTGGCGATCAGCGCCAGTTGTGGGTAGCTGTCCTCCACATCACCACGCCACAGCGCTTTCAAATGCTCTGTCTCCAGCGTTGCCGGTTTGACATGGCGTTGGGTGGAGAGGGCGGGCCATTCTTCATCCCAGCTCTCGCCGCCGGTAGTGCCGTACAGGTGGCTGATCGTGTCGGGATTGATCTCGATCTCGCCGCCGTCGCCTTTCACCACAATCACGTTATCGCCAAGCAGGCCACTGGCGTCGCGGTGTACGCCCTGATAGCCCGGATGGAAAATGCTTTGCAGGCCGCAACGGGCATTCAACGGATTGAGCAGCCGCGCCAGGGAGTGGATCGGCGAGCGTAGGCCCAAGGTGTTGCGCAAATCGATCATGCGTTGCAGCTGCGGTGCCCAGTCGCCCAGCGGGATGAACGCCAGGTTGCCGTGGTCAAACGCCGCGCCGACCTGTTGCCAGTTGCGGCACAGGGGGATTTGCAAGGTTTGCAGCAATTGTTCGGTGTACAGCCGGCCCGCCGTATGGGCGCCGCCGCCGTGCATCAGGATGCGCACGCCGTTCTGCGCCAGGCATTTGGCCGCCAGCAGAAACCACGGCAGGTGGCGTTTCTTGCCGGCGTAGGTGGGCCAGTCGACATCCACGTTCAGTGCCGGGGCATCCAGGCGTTCGCGCACGGCTTCGGTGAAGCCGGCAAGTTCTTCCGCGCTTTCTTCCTTGTGCCGCAGCAGCATCAGGAAGGCGCCCAGTTGGGTGTCTTCGACTTTTTCGTCGAGCAGCATGCCCATGGCTTCACGGGCTTCTTCGCGGGTGAGGTTGCGCGCGCCGCGCTTGCCTTTGCCCAGGATGCGCACGAATGGCGCAAACGGGTGCTCGGCAGGGGTTTGCAGGGTCAGTGGGGCAAAGTCGGTCATAAGCAATTCGTCGGCCTGGGCAGGCCCGCCAGTTTGGCGGCGAGTTTGGCGGGAGTGCCGTTGAACAATTGGTTGAGGTGCAGGCTGTTGCCCTTCTCCGGGCCAAGTTTCAGGGCGGTGTATTTGATCAGCGGGCGTGTGGCCGGGGACAGCTGGAATTCGGCATAAAACCCGCGCAACAGTTCGAGGATTTCCCAGTGGGCCGGCGTCAGCTCCAGGTTGTCGGCGGCGGCCAGGGCGTTGGCGACTTCGATGGACCAGTCGTCCAGGTCGACCAGGTAGCCATCCTTGTCCAGTTCGAGGCGGCGCTCGCCTACGGTCAGGGTGTTCATAGCCAGGTGTTGACCTTGTCGTAGTCGATCGACAGTTGCACGAAACCGGCGTAGTCCACGCTGTCAGCCCAGTCCGGTAATGGCAGATTGCGCGCCTGCATGTCTTCGGCCAGCACCAACACTTTCACGCCCTGGCCGTGCAGTGCGGGGCTGTGCAGCCCGTAGGCACCGTCGCCGCAGAGCAGGATTGCGTCCCCGGCGCCGCAGATACGCAGGCAGCTGTCGAGGCGGCTATCGGTAAACGGGGAGTGAGACACCACGTGTAAAGTCGACATCAGAGGGTAATCACCTGGTCGTAACGGTCAATCAATTGGGAAATGGCGTCGTTGCTTACCGGTTGCGCCTCGGTGGGCGGCGTCAAGCCACGCACGGCCATGCTGTGGCGGCAGACAAACACGTCATCGATGCCGAACAGCCCCAACGCCTGCAGGTTGGCACTGAGGTCCTTTTGCTGCACAGCCTTGGCGTTCTGGTGCGGCGCGAGCTGGAACACGCCGTCATCCATGAACAGCAAGCCGATGGGCAGATCGAACGCGCCGCCGGCCAGCACGATATCCAGCGCTTCCCGCGCGCTCGGCCCGGACCACGGCGCCTGGCGGCTGATCACCAATAGGGATTTGGACATCTCACGGCCCTCCAAAACAGATCAGGCGGTCGGCACCCTGGATCGCATCATGCAATTGCCCAAGGCCTGACAGCGCCCACGGCGCATCCAGGTTGACCGCGCTGCGTTGATAACGCGTGGCTTCTTCGCTGTTGAGCACGCCACGGCGCAGGGCAGCGGCGATGCACACCACGCCGTCCAGTTGATGAGTGCTGACAAACTCACGCCATTGGCGGGCGATGTCTTGCTCATCCTGGGGCGCGACAACGTTATTGGACGCGCTGTACACGCCATCCTGATAAAAAAACAACCGCACAATCTCATGCCCGCCGGCCAGCGCGGCCTGGGCGAACAGCAGGGCGCGGCGCGAGGAGGGCGCGTGGGCGGCGGAATACAGGGCAATCGCGAACTTCATGGAACACTCGGCAAGCAAACGTGGGCCAATGATAAAGCCGCCGCCGCGAAAAAGCCCGCCGTGATCAAAACGGTCACCGTCAGTGATCGTTCTGACGATTGCCGGTAGGCGCAAGCCTGCCTAGTCTGTGGGCATTCGAAGCGAAAGTGGAGCCCCCAATGTCAGGTCCCTTGGCGTCCCTCAAAGTGCTGGATTTTTCCACCTTGCTGCCCGGCCCGTATGCTTCGTTGATGCTGGCGGACATGGGCGCCGAGGTGCTGCGTATCGAGTCGCCCACGCGCATGGACCTGCTGCGCGTGCTGCCCCCCCATGACCAAGGCACCTCGACGAGCCACGCCTACCTCAATCGCAATAAACGCAGCCTGGCGCTGGACCTCAAGCAGGCCGCAGCCCTGGAGATCGTGCGGGCGCTGGTCAAGGACTACGACATCGTGCTCGAACAGTTTCGCCCCGGCGTGATGGAGCGCCTGGGCCTGGGCTATGAGGCTTTGAAAGCGCTGAACCCCCGGCTGATTTACGTATCGATCACCGGTTATGGCCAGACCGGCCCGTATAAGGATCGCGCCGGCCACGATATCAACTACCTGGCACTGGCGGGCGTGGCCAGCTACACCGGGCGCGAGGACAGCGGGCCGCTGCCGTTGGGCGTGCAGTTGGCGGATGTGGGCGGCGGCTCGTTGCACGCCGTGGTGGGTTTGCTCGCAGCGGTCATTGCTCGCCAGCAGACGGGGGTCGGTCAATACCTGGATGTGAGCATGACCGACTGCTCATTCAGCCTGAACGCGATGGCTGGCGCGGGTTACCTGGCCTGCGGCGTGCAACCGGAGAGGGAAACCCATGTGCTCAATGGCGGCAGTTTCTATGACTATTACCGCTCGCGTGATGGGCGCTGGATGTCAGTGGGCAGCCTGGAACCGGCGTTTATGCAGCAACTGTGCGCGGCGTTCGGGCGGCCGGAGCTGGCGGCGCTGGGGCTCGATCCTGCGCTCAAGTTGGCGCTGCAAGTAGAATTCGAAAAGCGCAGCTTTGATGAGCTGTGTGAGTTATTCGCCGCTGTGGATGCGTGTGTCGAGCCCGTGTTGAGCCTGAGCGAGGCCGTGGAACATCCGCAGTTGAAGGCGCGGGCGTTGGTCAGCCAGGTGCCGAGGGGCGATGGCTCTACCCAGGCGCAACTGGCCTGCCCGCTGAAGTTTTCCGAGGGGTTGCCGGCGCCCAGACATATCGGTGTGGCGGTGGGGGCGCACAGTGATGAGGTGCTGGCGGAGTTGGGCTTCAGCGCTCAGCGGATAGCCGAGCTGCGGCAGGCCAAGGCGGTTGGGTGACTGACGGCGCCATCGAGGGCAAGCCTCCTCCCACATTTGACCGTATTTCAAAGGTGGGAGGGGGCTT
>NZ_JADDUM010000248.1 GCF_015163715.1 Pseudomonas cyclaminis | reverse complement strand
CCCCTCCCACATTGGGTCCCAAGTGGTCAGGCGCAGTACCGTTGATCAAATAACCCCGTGCCCTAAACCCCCATCCCCCCTAAAATGCCCGGCATTCCCTGCCCGAGGCGTTTTTTTTCATGTCCGTTACCGCTCAACCTGCCAGCCCCACGCCGGATCATCACGCCCAGTTCATCCAACTGCTGGACACGAGCCTCGCGCAGAACGCCTTTATCAAGCTGGTGCTGGCCAAGTACGTCGGCGAGGAAGCCGAGCTGCAACGGCTGATCATCAAGCCCGTGACGGTCAAGGAGCAGGCGTGCCTGTCCTTCGTCTACCGCTACAAGACCCGCGACATCACCAAGAACTTTGCGCTGGCCGATGGCGTGGCGGCGATTGCCGAGCTGCTGCCGGCCTCGTTCAAGAACGCGCATTTGCTGTCGCTGACCGACGAAGCCCAGCTGGAATACAGCAAGAAGAACAAAAGCTCGCTGTTCAAAAGCAAGCCCCAGCAACTGCGTGAGGCACCTTCGGCGGAGCACAACCGCGAAAAACATCGCTTTCTCGATCTGAGCCGACCGTTTCTCGCCGACCTGGGCGTGACCGACGCCAAGCAAGCGCTGATCCCATCGATGTCGCGCAAATGGAAGCAGATCAACAAGTTCATCGAAGTGTTCAGCCATGCGCTGACCTCGTCACCGCTCAAGCTCGATCAACCGGTGCGCGTTGCCGACTTCGGTTCGGGCAAGGGCTACCTCACGTTTGCGATTCACGATTACCTGCGCAACACCCTCAAGGCCGAAGGTGAAGTCACCGGTGTTGAGTTGCGCGAAGACATGGTGACCCTGTGCAACAACGCCGCCGCACGCCTGGAACACCCGGGGCTGGTGTTCAAATGTGGCGATGTACGCAGCGTGGCGCCGAGCGAACTGGACGTGATGATCGCGCTGCATGCCTGCGACATCGCCACCGACTATGCGATCCACACCGGCATCCGTTCCGGCGCGTCGATCATCATGTGTTCGCCGTGCTGCCATAAGCAGATCCGTTTGCAGATCCAGAGCCCGGCGCTGCTCAAGCCGATGCTGCAATACGGCTTGCACCTGGGCCAGCAGGCGGAAATGGTCACCGACAGTTTGCGCGCATTGTTCCTTGAAGCCTGTGGTTACGAGACCAAGGTGTTCGAGTTCATCTCCCTGGACCACACCAACAAGAACAAGATGATCCTCGCGGTCAAGCGTGCGGAGCCGGTGGACAATGTGCAGTTGCTGGAGAAAATCCAGGAGCTGAAGGCGTTCTACCAGATCACCGAACACTGCCTGGAAACCCTGCTGCGCGCCGACGGTTACCTGGCCTGAATACTGCTCAAATGTGGGAGGGGCTTACCCCCGATGAGGAAGTGTCAGTTGATGCATCTGCGACTGATCCACCGCCATCGGGGGCAAGCCCCCTCCCACATTTAGACGGTGCTCGGTTTAGGCGCTGGTGCCGGCTGCACGGATGTCTTGCGCCCCAGCATCACCGTCACAATCACCCCGCAGGCAAACACCCAGGTAATCGGCTCGATATGTTCGCCAAAGAACAACGCTGAAAACGCGATGGTGAAGAAGATCTGCAACAGCTGGATCTGACTGACCCGCGCAATGCCGCCCATGGCCAGCCCGGCGTACCAGGCAAAGAATCCCAGGAACTGCGAGAACAGCGACACATAGCCAAACGCCCACCAGGTGCGCATGGATATCGCGCCTTGATGCTGCGCTGCCAGGTACCACACCGGGCCGATCAACACCGGTGTCGACAGCACCAATGCCCAGCAGATCACCTGCCAGCCGCCCATCTCCTTGGCCAACCGGCCGCCTTCGGCATACCCCAGGCCACCTACGGCAATCGCGCCGAGCATCAGCAAATCACCGGCCTGGATACTGCCGGCGCCCGTGATCAACGCATAACTCAACACCAGCGCACTGCCCAGCGCCGCGCAGGCCCAGAAGGCTTTGGACGGTCGCTCATGGGACAGCCACGCCGCATACAGCGCCACGCACAGCGGTTGCAGGCCGTTGACCAGCGCGCCATGGGACGCCGGCAAGGTTTGCATGGCCCAGGCCGACAACACCGGAAAGCCCAGAATCACACCAGCAATGACCAGGCACAGCCCGCGCACCTGGCGCCAGGTGGGCCAGCGCTCGCGGCGCCACAGCAACAGCGCCGCCGCCGGCACCGCTGCGAACAAGGCACGGCCCAGGCCGTTGAGCAGCGGATGGATCTCCTGCACCACGATGCGGGTGAAGGGCAGGGTCAGGCTGAAGATGATGACGCCCAGCAGGCCGAGGGCCATACCGGTGTTTTCGCGCGAGCTCATGGGGGCAACCGAAATCCAGAGGGCTTCAAGGGAAGCCCATCTAGCCACAACCCCCGCCGAACAAGGGCCTACAGCTGGGTGCGGATTTATCCGTACAGTTTTAGAAGAAGCGTGTGACGCTGATCCTGGCATCGCGACCTTTGGTATAGGCGCGATCGCCGCTTAACGCGGGGCGGAAGTTGCTATTGAACATGTTGTCCAGGGTGAAGTTGACTTCGGTGCCCTTGAGGTACGCCTGTTGTGGTTTCCATTTGGCGAACAGGCCCTGTGTGTTGTAACGCTTGTTGCCGTACTGGTCGTAGAACAAATCGCCGACGCTGGTACCCGGCCCTCCAGAGTATTTGTCGCTGGGCAGTCGGTCGGTCGCGCCGATGAACTGGCCCATCCAACCCACCTGAGCGTCCCAGGCCGGAATGTTGGTACCCAACACCAGCACCCATTTGGTCGGCGGGATATCCCGCGCGGCCACGTCCGGCCCCCAGGGGTTGGTGTAGGCGCCTTCGTGCTGGCCTTTGGCATAGGCGTACGATACCGAGCCGAACAGGTAAGTGGAGTTATAGAGCGATTCGACCTCGACGCCCTTGATGGTCAGGCTGCCGATGTTGCGGTAGTTGGACATCGCGCCTGGCGGACACGCGGTGGCGATAGTGCCGCCGTTGACGGCCTGGTTCTGACAACCCACACCGGTGGCCTTGAAAATTTCGTCTTCAACCTTGTTGTGGAACAGCGTGGTACGCAGTTGCAGGCTGTCGTCCTGGGCGATCAGGTTGTCGAAGCTGGTGATGTTACCGACGGTGATCGAGGTGATGCGCTCCGGGTCAAGGTCCACACTGGTGGCGGTACGGTTGCCCAGGCCTTGCACTTCGTATTGCTCGTCGATGACCGGCGCACGCCAGGTCTGACTCCAGTTGGCGAATAATCCTATCTGCGGCGTCACGGTCCAGAATACCGCCAGGCGGGGTGACCAACCGGTGTAGGTGCGGTCACTGTAATCGTGGCCGACCGACGGGTCGGGGTTGCTGTAGTACGGCGCATCGTTGGCTTCGCCACGGTTGCGTACATGGTCGTAGCGCAGCGATGGGGTGACCGTCAGGCTGCCCAAGGTGACCGCGTCCTGGATAAAGAAACTGTTGGTATCGACCTTACCGTGGGGCATGAAGCCCGGCTGGAAGTGCCCATAGTTGTAGCGCTGCGTGTTGTAGGTGGTGCCGGGCATCCACATTTCGGTCTCGCGCACGTGTTTGCGGATCTGTCCGCCGACAGTCACTGCGTGCTGCAACGGCCCGGTGTCGAACAGGCTGATGTTGCGGATATCGAGATTTTTGTCGGTGTACGCCGTGTCCATCTTGCGCCCGCCGGTGGCCAGTTGGAAAAACGCAGTGGCGTCGCGCTCGTCGGTCTGGTCGGTGTTGGACTGGGAGTACTTGACGGTCAGGTCTACCAGCGGGTTATCCAGTGGTTGGTATTCATACTTGCCCGACCATGTCGTATCCACGGTGTCGCGATGGGCTAAAAAACGCTTGAGTGCCCCTTCGTATCCGTAGCGGTTGATGTTGGCCTGGGTTGGTGGCGTGGGGTAGCTCGCAGCAGAAAACGGTGTCCAGCGGTTGCTGTGGGACTGTGAGTAGGAGAGACCAACGGCATGTTCATCGGTGATATGTGCGTTGATCTTGAACAGTTTGCCGTCCACATCCTGGGCGGTATTGGGCAGGCGCTGGGGGTTGATCGGGTACTGGTTGTTCTCGTTGGGCAACTTGGCGGCCACCTTCATGTCGTCGCCGTCGCGTTTGGTCAGGTAGGCCAGCGCATCGAAGCGGCCATCGTCAGTGCGGCCATATACCGCGCCGCTGTAGACCTGTTCATGATCGTTGCTGGAGTAGCCGTATTTGACCATCGCACCGCTGTTGCGGCCGTCCTTGAGCAGATCCGGTGCATCTTTGGTGACCATGTTGACCGTGCCGCCAAAACCGCCGTTGCCGGTGAAGGGCGAATTGGGGCCTTTCTCCACCTCGATCGTCTTGATCAGTTCGGGCTCGATGAACACCGTGCCTTGCTGGTAGCGCTCGAAACCGCTCTTGGTGGCGCCGTCGACGGTTAGCGGCACGTCTTCGGCATCGCCGAAGCCGCGGATGTTGATGGTTTGGCCGCCCGGTTTGAGCGACCCACCCTGGCTGACGCCCGGCAAGGTTTGCAGCAGGCTCGGGATGTTATTGGCCTGGTAGCGATCGATGTCGGCTTGGGTCAGGGTTGAGCGGTTGACCGTACTGGAGTCAACTTCATTGCCCGTGCCAATCACGCTCAGCGCATCCAGCAGGATCGTACCGCTGTTGGTGGTCTTGGCCTCTTCGGGCTTTACCACGTAGGTACTGCCCACCTTGATCAAGGTGAATGCACCGTTTTTCAGCAGGGTGCGAATCGCCACTTCCGGGGTGAAAGCACCGTTGAGCGCCGGTGCCTGTACGTTCTTGAGCAGCGTTTCATCGAACAGCAACTGGATCTTCGCCTGCTGCGCCACCTGGCTCAGTGAAGTGGCCAGCGACTGGGCGGGCAGTTGCAGCGTGAGCGACTCGGCCTGGGCACTGAGGCTGAAGGCCAGGCAGCTGGCAATAAGGGTCGGTCGCAGAAACAGGTGCGTAGCGTGGCAAGGCGCGCGAAACATGGAATCCCCCGGTGTGGCCAAATGGCCGAAAATGTGTGCGTATCAAACGCAGACCGGAGGAAGACGGGGCTGGCTAAAAAAACCACACCTGCGAATGCAAAATATTCTCAAGTGTGGTTTTGGCTGGCTTACTTGCTCGGCTCTATCCGCACAATGCCATCGGCCGACGCCACGGTTTTCACCGGCAGCAAGGCGGGCAGGGCATTGAGCAGGGCGTCGGGGTCA
Source organism: Pseudomonas cyclaminis (assembly GCF_015163715.1). Taxonomy (GTDB): domain Bacteria; phylum Pseudomonadota; class Gammaproteobacteria; order Pseudomonadales; family Pseudomonadaceae; genus Aquipseudomonas; species Aquipseudomonas cyclaminis. The sequence goes on along the minus strand of NZ_JADDUM010000248.1, from coordinate 24,099 downwards.
TTCACATCAAGATTGCCCGACAGCGTCAGGTGGGCCACGGCATTGCTTACCTGCAACGGCGCCTGGGGGCGGTACAGGCTCAGTTCATCGATCAGGCTGACCAGTTCGCGGTTGCGAAACGACAAGTGCCCGCTGCGCCAGTCGGCCACTTCCCCCGTCGCGAGGGTCTGTTGCTGCAAGGTGCCCTTGGCGTAGCCATAGCTGGCGCGTTGCTGCGCGCCGAGCAGCGTGACGGGGCTTTTCGCGTCCGGCTCGAAGGCCACCTGGCCATGGGCGACACTGACCACCAGTTGCTGCTGGCTGCGTCGCACGTCGAAACCCGTGCCCACGACGCGCACAGTGGCCTCGCCGGCCTGCACGAATAGCGGGCGTTCCTTGTCGGCGGCCACCTCGATGTACAGCTGGCCCTTGTCCAGGTGCACGATGCGTTGATGTGCGGTGAAATCCACGCGCAGACGGGTGTTGGCATTGACATACAAGGTACTGCCATCCGGCAGGTTCAAGGTGCGCATGCCCTTGGCATGGGCGGCGACCTGGGTGTGATAGCTCTCACGCGGCGCACCGATATGCGTGGCCAGCACCGCGCACACCAGCGCGGCGGCCACCGCCAGTGCAGGGCGCCATACCGACGGTTTGCGTTTGGGCAGCGCCACGGGCTTGTTCAGTTGCTGCAACTGGGCCAGGTCCGCCCACAGCTGCTCGAATTCGGCATAGGCGCGGGCATGGGCCGGTTCGGCTACCCAGGCGGCAAACGCCCGGCGGTCGGCGCGGTCGGTGTCGTTGCGGTTGCGCGCAAACCAGCTGGCGGCCTGGGCGTCGATGGCGTCGCTATCGTCGATATCCAGGTCGTCGGTGTCGCTCAGGCGGTTCATTCTGGCTGCTCCGTGCCGGGGTCGTTTTGAAGGCGTCGCTTGCAATGCAGCAGGGCAAAGGCGATGTGCTTTTCCACCATGCTGGTCGAAATGCCCATGCGTTCTGCAATCTGCGCCTGGCTCAGGCCTTCGAAGCGGTGCAGCATAAGGGCTTCTCGCCTGCGGGGCGAGAGTTCGGCGAGGACTTCTTTCAACTGTTCCAGGCGTTGTAGGCGATGAGCGGCGGCCATGGGATCGTTTTGCTCGTCGGTGACCGGTTCGGCGTCCCTGTCGGCCTGATCGGGGTGGACGGTTTGCCGTACCTTCTGCTTGCGCCAGTGATCACGCAGCAGGTTGCGTGCCATCTGGAACAGAAACGCTCGTGGCTGCTCGACCTTGGCGCGGTCGCGGTAGTCCAGCCATTGGGTAAAGACATCCTGGGTCATGTCCGCCGCGTCGCTGGCGTTGTCCGTGCGTTTGCGCAGGAAATACAGAATATCCGTATAAAACCCGCGAAAGGCATCGGCCGACACTGGGTCGGGCTTGGGACGAGACATGGATATCCTTCTTGACGAAGCACGACGTGGGAAAAGTCGTGAATGATATCGAGAACTATTGTCATTTGTCTCTATTTGAAGGATGTACTCCCTTTAAAATGTGGAAGGGAGCTTGCTTCCTTCCACACTGGATCAAAGCGTTAGCGCAGCAATGCTCTCAATTGTTCAATTCCCGCTTCACCCAACGGGAACACCGGCAATCGGGGATCGCCCACTTCCAGACCGGTCAAACGCAGCCCCGCCTTGATTGTCGCCGGCAACCCGCCCTTGAGGATGAACTCCAGCAGCGGTAACTGGCGATAGAACAGTTCACGCGCCCGGTTCAGATCATTGGCCAACACAGCCTCGTACAAATCCAGGTTGAGCTGCGGGATCAGGTTCGGCGCCGCCGTGCACCAACCCTTGGCGCCCGCCGCGAAGGCTTCCAACGCCAGCGGGTTGCAGCCGTTGTAGAACGGCACATCACTGTGACGATGCAACTGGTGCATACGCTGAATATCCCCGGTGCTTTCCTTGACCATGGTCACATTCTCGACCTGCTTGAGGATGCGCAGGATCAGTTGCACCGACATGTCCGTGCCGCTGGTGGCCGGGTTGTTGTAGAGCATGATCGGCACACCGACGCTGTCGCCGATCGCCGCGTAGTGGGCGAGAATTTCCGCCTCGCTGAGTTTCCAGTAAGAGGCCGGCAGCACCATCACCACGTCGGCGCCGTTGGCCTCGGCGTAACGGGCGCGGCGCACGGCCTTGGCGGTGGTCAGGTCGGACACGCTGACAATGGTCGGCACGCGCCGGGCGATTTTTGCGAGGCTGTAGGCGCTGACTTCGTCCCACTCGGCATCACTCAAATAGGCGCCTTCGCCGGTGCTGCCCAAGGGGGCGATGGCGTGCACGCCGCTGTCGATCAGGCGGTCGATGGAGCGGCCGAGGGCGCCGAGGTCAATGCTTTGCCCGTCAGCGCTGAACGGTGTGATGGTGTAGCCGATGATGCCGTGAATAGTGGGGTTGGACATGGATAGTCTCCGGTCTGAGAGGGGCGGGTCAGTTCAGGCAATCGGCGTGTTGGCGCAGGTTCTGCCGGGCGTAATAGTTGAACGCGGCGCCATGGCGCTTGGGTCGGGAAATCCAGTCATGGGCTTCGCGGCCCAACGCTGGCAGGATCGGCTTGATGGTGCCCGCCGCCATCGCCAGCAGCTGCAATTTGGCGGCGCGCTCGATCAACTGGGCGATTACGCAGGCCTCCTCGATACTCGCCCCGGTGGACAGTTGACCGTGATGCGAGAGCAAAATCGCGCGCTTGTCGCCGAGCGCCGTGGTGATGATATCGCCTTCCTCATTGCCCACCGGCACGCCTGGCCAGGCTTCCAGGAAAGCGCAGTCTTCGTACAGCGGGCAAAGGTCCATGTGGGACACCTGCAGCGGCACTTCGAGCATCGACAACGCAGCGATATGGGTGGGGTGCGTGTGGATGATGCAGTTCACATCCGGCCGGCCACGGTACACCCAGCTGTGAAAACGGTTGGCAGGGTTGGGGATGCCGTGACCTTCCAGCACTTCAAGGTCCTCGTTCACCAGCAACAGGTTGCTGGCGGTGATCTCATCAAAACCCAGGCCCAATTGTTGGGTGTAGTAGGTGCCTGGTGTGGGGCCGCGTGCGGTGATCTGCCCGGCCAGGCCGGAGTCGTGGCCGTTCTCGAACAGGATGCGGCAGGTGAGGGCCAGCTTTTGCCGGTCGGTCCACGTATTATCCGCCAGGCTGTTTTGCATCTGGTTCAGTGCGTGCTTGACCAGTTGGTCTTTGGGGAGTGCTAATGTCTTGGCCATATGGGTGTCCTTTGGGTTAGAGCAAATGACACTAAAGATGCTATATGACACTTTGTGTCATTGGCAAGCACAGCTTATCGTTTTCTGCATGGATTACCCGCAGCGCATGTCTATCCGTTTGAAATTATTGAGGAAAAAACTTGGCGTGACCTTGGAGGCCCTGGCTGAAAAATCCGGGATGACCAAGAGTTACCTGTCCAAGGTCGAGCGCGGGCTCAACACGCCGTCCATTGCCGCCGCGTTGAAACTGGCCAAGGCGTTGAACGTGAACGTCGAGGAATTGTTCAGCGAGGATCGCGTCAGCCTCGACAGCTACAGCCTGGTGCGCAGTCACGAGCGGCCCGACACCACGCCGGGTTACGCGGTGCTGGCCCATCAAGTCAGCGAGCGCAGCTTGCTGCCGTTCATCATTTACCCGCCGGCGGAGTTCAGCGACAAGACCTTCAAGGAGCATCTGGGGGAGGAGTTTCTGTTCGTGCATGAAGGCCGGGTGGAGGTGGACTTCATGACCGAACGGGTGATCCTGGAGCGGGGCGATGCGTTGCACTTCAATGCGCAGAAACCCCACCGGATTCGCTCGGTGGGGGAGGTTCAGGCGCAGTTGCTGGTGGTGGTGCACAGCGCGGAAGAATAATCACGATCCGAATTTGGAATGCAGTCCAAATAGGGGAGCAAGCAAGCCCGCTCCCACATTTTGCTCAGCGTTCCACAGGAACGGACAGTGCTGCATTCCCCAACGGATGCGTGCGCGCCGCAAAAAACTTCAGCGCCACGCCGCTGCCATCAAACAACTCCGAATACCGCCGCTTCTGCTGGCGGATAAACCCTTCACTGCGGCCCGACACCGAGATCGCCAGCGTGCTCACATTGGCCTGGCGAATCGCGTCCACCAAGTGCTGATCCTGTGGCCCCAGGCCGTGCCCAAAGATGCACAGCGCGCCCTCATGGGTCAGCAACTGCTCATAGCAGAACGACAGGTAATCCGAACTGCGGATGGTCTTGAGCTTCTCCTCCACCTTGCCTTCGCTGACAAACAGCGGCACATCGTCCAGGGTCTTGATCGTATTGTTGATGGCAAAGCTGCTGAGCAAGGTGCTGTCAGTCGTCGGCAGTTTGCGCGCAGTGCCGTCGAGGTTGCGCACCAGGTGCAGGCCGCCGTGCAGGTACAGGATGCGTGTGGCGTCGGTGCGGGTGTTGCGCAGGTCGAAGCTGGCGTCGGCGCTGCGGAACAGGTCGTCGATGCCCGGCGTGTGCAGGATCGCCCAATAGTTGAGCAAGTCATAGTTACTGGTAAACACGGTGGCATAACCGGCCAGTTCCGTGTTGATCGCTGCCAGTGTCGATGGCTGCACCAGGCGCCACGGGATATGCACGGCGTGGATGGTGTTGATCAACGCTTCCTTGATCGCGTAGTAGCGATTGCGCGGTGCCGCCGAGCTGATTGCCAACGCCTTGTTGACCCGGCTGGTGGTTTTCAGCGCGCCCAGGGCTTGCTCGAAACTGCGGGTTTGCAGGGCGTCGAACACGCTGAGTTCAGAGGGACTCAGGGGTTTTTCTTCGACGGTGCGGGCGTTTTCGAACAGCGAGTCGTAGGCAAAGTCTTCCCAAATCGTACGGCTCGCGCCGTTGCCGATCAGAATCCCAGTGAAGTCGATGGCGCTGCGCAGGGCGCTCCAGTCTTCAAGGTGGGCGTCAATATCCTGGAAATCCTTCATTGCGGCGGGCTACTCGAAATCGGCTGGGCGGTGACTTTATCACGAGCGGGCGTTGATCCTGATCAAGATGCCGCAGGCAAGTGAGGTCGATGCTGTAGGCATAAACGTTATCCGAGGATTCGCCATGAGCAGCACCTTCTTCATTCCCGCCGTCAACATCATGGGCACCGATTGCCTCGACGAAGCCATGAACGCCATCCGCAACTACGGTTTTCGCAAGGCGCTGATCGTCACCGACGCCGGCCTGGCCAAGGCGGGCGTGGCCAGCATGATCGCCGAGAAACTGGCGATGCAGGACATCGACTCGGTCATCTACGACGGCGCCAAGCCCAATCCCAATGTGGAAAACGTCGAGAAAGGCCTGGCGTTGTTGCAGCACAGTGCCTGTGATTTTGTGGTGTCCCTGGGCGGCGGCTCGCCCCATGACTGTGCCAAGGGGATTGCCCTGTGCGCCACCAACGGCGGCATATCGGCGATTACGAAGGCGTCGATCAATCGGCCAAGCCACAACTGCCACTGGTCGCCATCAACACCACCGCCGGCACTGCCAGCGAAATGACGCGCTTTTGCATCATCACCGACGAAACCCGCCACGTGAAAATGGCCATCGTTGACCGCAACGTCACGCCGCTGCTGTCGGTCAACGACCCATCGCTGATGGTCGGCATGCCCAAGGGCCTCACCGCCGCCACCGGCATGGACGCCCTGACCCACGCCATCGAAGCCTACGTGTCCACCGCCGCCACGCCGATCACCGACGCCTGCGCGATCAAGGCCATCGAACTGATCAGCGCCAACCTGCGCCTGGCCGTACGCGACGGCAGCGACAAGGTCGCACGGGAAAACATGGCTTACGCGCAGTTCCTCGCCGGCATGGCGTTCAACAACGCATCCCTGGGCTTTGTGCACGCCATGGCCCACCAGTTGGGCGGTTTCTACGACCTGCCCCACGGCGTGTGCAACGCGGTGCTGCTGCCCCATGTGCAAAGCTTCAACGCCAGCGTCAGCGCCAAACGCTTGAGCGACGTGGGCCGCGCACTGGGTGCCGACATCAAGGGCATCACCGCAGAAGAGGGCGCCCAAGCTGCCATCGCCGCCATCCGCAGCCTGTCCCAGGACGTTGAAATTCCCGCCGGCCTGCGTGAACTGGGCGCCAAGTTGCAGGACATTCCGCTGCTGGCGGCCAATGCGTTGAAGGATGCGTGTGGCCTGACCAACCCACGGCGAGCGGATCAGCGTCAGATTGAGGAGATTTTTCGCAGCGCGTTTTGAATAGGGGCAGTGGCAGGCTGCAAGCGTTAAGCTACAAGTCGAATGCGTTTAACTTGAGCTTGCGGCTTGCCGCTGAGGTCCCCTTATGAGAGTTCTGTTATTCGGCGCCACCGGCATGGTCGGCCAGGGCGTTCTGCGTGAATGCCTGTTGGCCGCCGACGTGCAGGAAATCGTCGCCGTTGGCCGCACGCCACTGACCCAGGAACACGGCAAGCTGCATCAGGTATTGCACAGTGACATGCTGGATTTCCAACCCCTGGAAAACCTGCTGCAAGGTTTTGATGCGTGCTTCTTCTGCCTCGGCGTGTCTTCGGCCGGCATGGATGAAACCAGGTACACCCACCTCACTTATGACCTCACCCTGGTCGCAGCCAGCACCTTGGCGCGGCTCAATCCGCAGATGACGTTTATCTATGTGTCCGGCGCCGGTACCGACAGCTCCGAGGCGGGCAAGTCGATGTGGGCGCGGGTCAAGGGCAAGACCGAGAATGCCTTGCTGCGCTTGCCGTTCAAGGCGGTGTACCTGTTCCGGCCGGGGATTATCCAGCCGTTGCACGGTGTGCGCTCGAAGACGCCGTTGTACCAGGCCTTTTATTCCGTGCTGGGGCCGGTGCTCTCGTTTGTGCGCCGGGTCAAACCGAGCTGGGTGGTGAGTACCGAGACCGTTGGCCGGGCGATGTTGCAGGCGGTGAGCCACGGCGCGCCGCAACCGGTGGTGGAGCAGGGCGAGATCAATCGCCTGGCTGCCGAGCGTCGCTGATGTTGCACAAGAGCCTGGTGCGTCGCCTGGATCTGATCACCCTGCAACTGTTTGTCGCGGTGTTCGAAGAAGGCACTTTGACCCGTGCCGCTGCCCGTGAGGCCATTGCGGTGTCGGCCGCCAGCAAGCGCCTGATGGAGCTGGAGCAGGTGTTGGGCGTAAGCCTGTTTGTGCGCCGGGCCAAGGGCATGGACCTGACGGCCGCTGGCGAAACCCTGTTGCACCATGCACGGCAGATGCTGTTCAACGTCGAGAAAATGGGCCTGGAACTGGGCGAACACAGCCACGGTGTGCGCGGCTATGTGCGGATGTTGGCCAATCTCTCGGCGATCATTCAGTTCCTTCCTGAAGATTTGCGCGACTTTTCCGAGCTGCATCCCGAAGTGAAAACCGACCTGGAAGAGCGCCCCAGTACCGGCGTGGTGCAGGGCGTGCTGGACGGCGTCGCGGACGTGGGTATCTGCTCGTGCGATACAGACACCAAAGGCTTGCCCAGCGTGACCTATCGGCTCGACAAACTGGTGGTGCTGATGCCGGCGGATCATCCGTTGGTTGCGCGCCAGAGCGTGGCGTTCGCCGAAACCCTGGACAGCGACTACGTCGGCCTGCACGCCGCGAGTTCAATCAACATGCGGACCCACGCCGCTGCGCGTGAGGCCGGCAAGATGCTGCGCCTGCGTATCCATGTGCCGGGCTTTGATGCGATGTGCCGGATGGTCCAGGCCAATATGGGCATCGGTATCCTGCCGCACAAGGCCTACGAATTGTTTGGGCGCGCACTGGGTTTGCACGCGGTGCCGTTGACGGACAGTTGGTCGGATCGCCGTTTGATCCTGGTGGTGCGCGACGAAGCGCAATTGTCGCCAGTGAGTCGGTTGTTGTTCGATTACCTGAGTCTCTCGATGCCTTCCCTGGAGCAGCCTGACAGCCTGGTCCTACGGAAAATTCGCTGAGCGTCGCTTTTCGCGAACGCTCCTTGCCAACTGACGGTTGGATTTCTCCCGCCACTGTCCTCTAGCCTTGGTCCACATTCCAAGAATAAGAGGTACACCCCATGACGGCTCCCCTGAGCGGTATCAAGGTGATCGAGATCGGTACCTTGATTGCCGCGCCGTTCGCCGCACGGTTGATGGCCGAGTTTGGTGCCGAGGTGATCAAGATCGAATCCCTCGGCCAGGGCGATCCGCTTCGTAAATGGCGAAAGCTGCACAACGGCACGTCGCTGTGGTGGTACCTGCAATCACGCAACAAGAAGTCGTTGGCGCTGGACCTCAAGTCCCCGCAAGGCCTGGGCCTGATCAAGCAACTGCTTGGCGACGCCGACGTGCTTATCGAAAACCTGCGCCCCGGCGGCCTGGAAAAACTCGGCCTGGGCTGGGACGTGCTGCATGCCCTCAACCCCAAGCTGACCCTGGTGCGCATCTCCGGCTACGGCCAGACTGGCCCTTACCGCGACCGTCCGGGTTTCGGCGCTATCGGCGAGGCCATGGGCGGCATTCGCTATACCACTGGCAACCCGGATTCGCCACCGGCGCGAGTGGGGGTGAGCCTGGGCGATTCCCTCGCGTCCCTGCACGCGGTGATCGGCGCCTTGATGTCGTTGCTGCGGGTCAAGACCGGCCAGGGCGATGGGCAGATTGTCGACGTGTCCCTGGCTGAAAGCGTGTTCAACCTGATGGAAAGCCTCGTGCCGGAATACGACATGCTCGGCCATGTGCGCGAGCGCAGCGGCGGGGCCCTGCCCGGTATCGCGCCGTCCAACACCTACCTCACCGCCGATGGCGCCTATGTAGTGATTGCCGGCAACAGTGACCCGATCTACAAGCGGCTGATGACCACCATGGCCGTACCGACCTGGCCGAAGCCCCCGAGTTTGCCCACAACGATGGGCGTGCGGCGCAGAGCGGCCTGCTGGACGCGGCGATTACCCACTGGACCAGCAGCCTGCCCATCGAGCAGGTGCTCAGCGCCCTGGAAGCGGCGCAAGTACCGGCCGGGCGTATCTATTCGGTGGCGGATATCGTCAGCGATCCTCACTACCAGGCACGTGACATGCTGCTCGACGCCGAGCTGCCTGACGGGGTTTCGGTGAAGATGCCGGGCATTGTGCCCAAGCTCTCGCAAACCCCCGGCGGTGTAAATTGGTCGGGCCCGGCCCTGGGCCAGCACACTGACGACATTCTCACCGGGCTGGGCCTCACCGGCGCCGATATTCAACACCTGAAAACCACCGGAGTGGTGCAATGATCACTGATTATTCCGACCCGCTGATCGTGCAGGAAGTGTCCCCGCGCGATGGCTTGCAGATCGAACCGACCTGGGTCGAGACCGCCGATAAGATCGCGCTGATCGACCAGTTGTCCCTTGCCGGTTTTTCGCGGATCGAGGCCGGTTCGTTCGTCTCACCCAAGGCCATCCCTGCGCTGCGTGATGGCGAGCAAGTGTTCCAGGGTATCGAGCGCAAAGCCGGTGTGATCTACGTGGCACTGATCCCCAACCTCAAGGGCGCCCAGCGGGCCATCGCGTCTCGCGCTGATGAGCTGAACCTGGTGATGTCCGCAAGCCAGACCCACAACCTGGCCAATATGCGCATGCGCTGCGAAGCATCGTTGGCGGCGTTTGCCGACATCGTCAGCTTTGCCGCCGAGCATCCGGTGCGCCTCAACGGCAGTATCGCCACCACCTTCGGTTGCCCGTTCGAAGGCAAGATTGACGAAGACCGCGTGCTGCAGATCGTTGATGCCTATCGCGAGCTGGGTATTCAGGGCATCACCCTGGCCGACACCACCGGCATGGCCAACCCGCGTCAGGTGCAGCGTCTGGTCAAGCGCGTGCTGGAGCGCATTCCCGTCAGTGACCTGACCCTGCATTTCCACAACACCCGGGGCCTGGGGTTGTGCAATGTACTGGCCGCATACGAGGCCGGTGCCCGTCGTTTTGATGCGGCGCTTGGCGGCCTTGGCGGCTGCCCGTTTGCGCCGGGGGCCTCGGGCAACATCTGTACCGAAGACCTGGTCAACCTGTGTGAGGAAGTGGGGGTCCACACCGGGATCGACTTGGCGCACCTGCTGGACATGTCCCGTCGCCTGCCGGCGCTGTTGGGCCATGAGTTGCCCGGTCAAGTGGTCAAGGCCGGGCGCAATGGTGATCTGCACCCACCCCCGGCTTACATCGCCACGTTGTAACGCCCTGCCAGACAACAAAAACAATCGGACGCCTGTGAGCAGTCCGCTGGAGAAGCACAATGAGCACTAATACGTTAGAGGCCGGCACGCGCGCGGCCGGTGAAGTCGATCCCATCAAAGCCGTGGTCAACAAGGTCGCCTGGCGCCTGATGCCCCTGATCATGGTCTGCTACCTGTTTGCATTTTTTGACCGCATCAACATCAGCTTTGCCAAGTTCCAACTGCAAGCCGACCTGGGCCTGAGCAACACCGCCTATGGCCTGGGTGCGGGGCTGTTCGTGATCGGTTACGTGATCTTCGAAGTGCCGAGCAACATGATGCTCTACAAGGTCGGTGCGCGCCGCTGGATTGCGCGGATCATGGTGTCCTGGGGCCTGGCCACGGCGGCCATGGTATTTGTCACGGCCGAATGGCAGTTCTATGCACTGCGCTTTGTGATCGGCGCGATGGAGGCTGGGTTTGCCCCTGGCGTGCTGTACTACCTGACGCTGTGGTTCCCCCAGGATTTCCGTGGGCGGATTACCTCCTTGCTGTTCCTGGCCTCGGCGTTTGCCGGGCTGGTGGGCGCGCCGTTCTCCGGCCTGGTGCTGGAACATTTGGACGGCGTGTTGCAAATGCGCGGCTGGCACTGGTTGTTCCTGCTTGGCGGCTTGCCCTGTATAGGGCTGGCGTGGATGGTGCTGACGCAATTCAAGGATCGCATCGAAGATGCGCCTTGGCTGAGCGCCGAAGAAAAAACCTTGCTGTCCAGCCGCATCGCCGTGCACGAAGTGCACAAGAAAGGCTCGTTGCTCCAGGCCCTGCGCATTCCGGGTTTCCTGATGCTGGGGCTGATCTACTTTCTGATTCAGGTGGCGTCCTACGGCCTCAACTTCTGGGCTCCGCAACTGATCCGCAGTGCGGGGGTCGAAAGCCCGGTGGTGATTGGCTTGCTGACGGCCATTCCATACATCTGCGGGGCGATCACCATGATCCTGGTCGGGCGTTGGTCGGATGCCACGGGTGAGCGGCGCAAGTTCGTCAGCGGGCTGGTGGCGTTGGGCGCTGTAGGGTTCTTCTGTGCAGGGATCTTTGATAACCACACCACCTTCCTGATCATTGCCCTGGGCCTGCTGGGCGCTGGGATTATCGCGTCGATCCCGACCTTCTGGACCCTGCCGCCCAAACTGCTGGCCGGTGCTGGTGCCGGTGCAGCCGGTGGGATTGCGCTGATCAACACGTTGGGGCAGTTGGGCGGCATCGTCAGCCCGGTAATGGTGGGGCGCATCAAGGACATCACGGGCAGCACCACGCCGGCGCTTTATGTCATCGGTGTGTGCGCCTTGATTGCCGCAGCACTGTTGCTGTGGGGGTTGCCACACAAGCTGCGTACGTCCGACAAGCGCTGACGGTATTTCACGCGGCGGCCAGGGCTTTGGCTGGTGCGCCGCCGAATTGAATCAGTGCCACCCCACCCAGCAACAACAACGCCCCAAGCACCCGGGGCGTTGTCAGTTGACGCTCCACCAGGCCGAACAGCCCGAAGTGGTCGAGCAGCAGCGATGCAAGCAGTTGCCCCGCCAACGCCAAGGCAATGAACCCGGATGCCCCCAGCTTGGGCAGCAGCATCAGCGCCAGGGAAATAAAGCACACGCCAAACGCGCCACCGGCCCACATCCATAACGGCGCCTGGGTGATGAATGCCAGGCTCGGCAAGGGCAGGCGCAGGGCGATGATCACCGGCAGCAGCGCGAGAATGCTCACCAGCAGCGACGCCAGGGTGGCCCACAATGGATGACCCAGCCCGCGCCCGAGGTTGGCATTGATTGCACTCTGAAACGGCACCACCGCCCCGGCGATCACCGCCAGCGCCAATAAACCTACCCACTGCAACGTTGTCATTTGCTATCTCCCAGAGGTTTTGCTGGACTCTAGGCTATTCGTCACGCAAATTTAAATTCCAAGTTCTTATGCTGGACATGCAGCTGATGAATGATCTGCGCCGCATCGACCTCAACCTGTTGGTGATCCTTGACGCCTTGCTCAGCGAGCAACACGTTACCCGCGCCGCCGAGCGCCTGCACTTGAGCCAGCCAGCGGTCAGCCATGCGCTGGCGCGGTTGCGCGATGTGCTGGGTGATCCGTTGCTGGTGCGCCAGGGCGGCGCGCTGGTGCCCACTGCACGGGCGTTGGAGTTGGCTGCACCGCTGGCCGAAGCCCTGGCCCAGGTGCAGGCGTTGCTGGCGCCGAATCGTTTTGATCCGGCGTCGGCCAAGCGCCGGTTTCGTGTGGCGATGTCGGACTACAGCGCGGCGATTTTCCTACCCAGATTGGTCCGCGTTCTGCGTCGTGAGGCGCCGGGCATCGACCTGCAAATCATCCAGGCCAGCCGTGAAGGCATGGTCGACGGCGTACTCAATGGCGACCTTGAACTGGCTGCCGGCGTGTTCCCCGACATGCCCGCCGAACTGCGCACCACGCCCTTGTTCGAAGAGCATTACACCTGCCTGGTGGACCGTAACAGCCTGCCGCAGGACGGCACACTCGACTTGCCCACCTACCTCTCGCGCCCCCATGTGTTGCTGGAAATGCGGGGCAGCGGCACGCCGGAAATCGAACGGGCGCTGACGGCGATTCGTCAGCGGCGGCATGTGGCGATCAGCCTGCCGCATTGGGGCGTGGCGCCGCAGTTGATCGCGGGCACGGACCTGATCCTGACCGTATCGTCGCGGGGCTTGCGCGCTGTCGAGCATCCGCATTTATTGGCCGTAGCGCCGCCGTTTCATATTCCATCGTTTGCGTTTGAGCTGGCATGGCACGCACGGCGGGGAGGTGATTCGGGGTTGCAGTGGTTGATGGGGCAGGTGCAGGGTGTATTGAGGTGAAACCGTCCAGCGCATTTGCACTCCTGGGCAGAACATGCAGAATCGATCCACCGTTTAACCACCTATCAGAGTCGCCTTCATGACCCTATCCCTGCTGCTCGCCGTACTCGCCTCGGGCTTTATCTACGGCATTACACCTGGCCCGGGCGTATTGGCCGTGTTCGGTATCGGTGCCGCCCGTGGTCGCCGCGCCGGGGCGGGTTTCCTGTGCGGGCATCTGCTGGGCGATGTGGTGTGGTGCAGCACCGCGTTGATCGCCATTGTCGGTGCGCGGGAAGTTGGCAGCACTGCGTTTGATGTGCTGGGCGTGCTCAGCGGCCTGTATCTGTTCTGGCTTGGCTGGCGGGCCATCCGCACGCAACGGCGCAGCAGTGATGCCCCTCAGGGCGCCGCACGGCATCCGTTCTGGCATGGGATTGTGTTCGGCCTGACCAACCCGAAAGCCTATCCGGTGGCGGTCGCGACCTTCACTGCGTTGCTGTCCAGCCGCGCCGAGTTGCTGACCTGGTCGATGCTGCCGTCGCTGATCTTCCTGAGCTTCGTTGGTGGTCTGCTGGCCTATGCAATCCTGATCGGCGTGGTCGGCGCCCGACGTGTACGCACGGTGTATCAGCGTCATGAAATCCTTATCACCAAGCTTTGTGGCGTGATGTTTATTGGCTTCGCCATCAATGCGCTGGCCCATGCGCTGCCAGGCCTGTTCGCCAGCAAGCCGGCGTGAGGTGTCGACGACCGTTCGTCGCACCGGCAAGTTTTTTCTAAACCTTTACCGCCCTGAAAATTCGAATTCAGGGCGGGGTGTGTTCCCCGCCCTTATTTTTTACCTGGAGGAACCCATCATGAGCCGCATGGCTATCCGGTTACGCACCGCCAGTTTCGCGATGCTGCTGGGCCTCGGCGCCAGCAATGCTTTCGCCCAGTCGCCTGCTGAATTCATCGAGCAGGCCTCGGCCAAAGGGATGGCCGATATCGAGACCAGCCGCATGGCCCACGCGAAAACCTCGTCCCAGGAAATCAAGGACTACACCATCGAGGTGATCAACGAGCGCACCCTGGCCAATCAGCACTTGGCGGCCATCGCCAAGAAGCTCGATCTGCCCGTGGCGCCACGTGAGAAAATTGTCGACAAAGCCGAGACCCTGATGCCCGAGCTCAAGGACGGCGACTCTTTCGATGCCGCCTATACCGCTCAACAGGTCAAGGAAAACGAAGACGCTATTGCGCTGTTCAAACAGGAAGGCGCCGCGTCGGACGTACCGGAAATAAAAGCGTTGGTCGATGAGACACTGCCAAAATTGGAAGAGCGCCTGCAGAAGGCCCGCGCCTTGGCGTCTACGTATGGTAAAGGTCATCAAGGCGACGGTTAACGTCGTCACCTGAATTTAAAAACGGCGGTTGGATCCTCTCCAACCGCCGTTTTTTTATGCCTGGTTCAGATCGGTTTTAGTGGGCGCCGCGTCGTCGGCTGCGTGGCCGCAACTGCTGTTCAGGTTCAGGGTGCCGGCGTTGCCAATGCTGCGGTATTCCTGGCGCAGTTTTTCCAGCTCTTTGCGGTCGAGACCATCCAGGCTGAGTACGGCGTTCTGTGCATCTTTGGACACGCGCAGCAGCTCGTCGATCTTGATATGCAGGATATCGTTGTCGCGGTTTTGCGTGTTCTGGATCAGGAACACCATCAGGAAGGTGATGATGGTGGTCGAGGTGTTGATGATCAGTTGCCAAGTGTCGTTGTAGTGGAAATACGGCCCGCTCAGGCTCCACGCCAGGATCAATGCCATCGCGGCGTAGAAGGTGCGGGGGCTGCCTGCCCAGCGGGACAGGGATTGCGAGACTGCGGAGAATTTCATGACCGTTTTCCTGGAGTAAAGGGGTGATGAACGTATGGACATCAGGCGCTCTTTGAAATTTCTTTTTACAACTTGGCTGATGAACCAAGCGGTGCGCTTTTTCTTCGGGTTTTAAGGCAAGGGCTTACATCGACCAGCAGGCGCAGGCGCAAGACTTTGCTTTTGCCTGGACTGCCCATGCGCGCCATCCCTGCCAGCGATTTGCCCACACTCTATTGCCAGACGGAAGACCATTTTTTTACCGTGACCTGTCCGCTACGTCGGCGCTATGGCGCCTGCATCACTGCCTATTTCACCGATCAATTTCGCGCCCCGCCGAACATGTTGCTTATCCGCGTGGGCAACGCCCCGTTGGGTGACGCAATGACTGAGCCGCTGGATCTGATTCGCCGCACCTGCCTGGCGATACAGGTGGTGATTCATGAGGAAAAGGTCGAGGGAGTGCGTGAGGCACTGACGGAACTCGGCTTGCAGCCGGCCGAAAGGACCACCACGATGGCGCTCGAACTGTCGCGTCGGGTGCCTTCGGTAAGTGAGCGCCTTTCGCAGATCAGCCTGACGCGGAACTTGAATGAATGGGCACTTCCCATTGGCAATGCGTTCGCGGTCCCGCCCGAGGCGGTTGCGCATTATCAGGCCCGGCACCAGCGTGCCCTGGACGCCGATCAATCACTTCACCACTTCATTTTGTCCGTCGAGGGGAGGGTGGTGTGTTCGTTGACGTTGTCGCTGTGTGATGGAGTTGCACGGCTTAACGATGTCGGCACGATCAAGGAATTTCGTGGGCAGGGTTATGCCACTCAATTGATTCAAGCTGCGCTGCTGCACGCTTCGAACCTGGGCGCCAGCGATGCTTTCTCGAGGCGACGATGATGGGGCGCTCGTTGTACAGCACGCTGGGTTTCGAACCGTTGTTCGATTACCAGTACTTTGAACGTGGACCGGTCGCAGGCTCGTGATCAGAAGGCAATTTTCACCTGGCCGCGGTCCTCAAGGGTCAATAGATACTGCTTGGCCTCAAGCCCCCCTGCAAACCCGGTCAAGGTTCCCGAGGCACCGATGACCCGATGGCACGGCGCGATGATTGAAATCGGATTACGCCCATTGGCCGCACCCACGGCGCGCACGGCTTTGGGGTTGCCGATCTGTTGGGCGATCTGGCTGTAGCTGCGGGTTTCGCCGAAGGGGATGGTCAGCAATGCCTGCCAGACCTGCTTCTGGAACGCGGTGCCGTTGAAATCCAGTTCCAGCTCGAAGGTGCTGCGCGTGCCGGTGAAGTACTCCTGCAACTGGCGCTCGGTTTCCATCAGCACGGGGCTTTCATTGGCTTCGTGCAATTCGCCCAGGCGCACGCGGTTGGCGCGTTCTGTCTCCCACAGGATTGCGCTGAGCTTGCCATTGCGCGCCACCAGGGTGAGTTGGCCAACGGGGGAGGGCATGAGTTTGTATTCGTACACCATGAGCGGGCTCCTATGGGCGGGGGTAGTGCCAATCTAAAGCATGCCGCCCCGGTCAAAACTACGTTTCTTGCGGTGGAATTCGACGGCGTCAGCGGTCCTGCTGCGGCACTACAGGCGCAGCCGACGAGATCCCGGCAATCACGTTGAGGAACGCCTCGACCAACACACTTTTTGTTTCAGTCCGGGTCAAGACTAACAACTGTGCACACGCGTCCACCTCGATCAGCGGCCTGTACTTGACGCCCTTGTTCATCAAGCTTTGCGTGCATTCCGGTACCAGCGCGACCCCTTGGCCAGCCGCCACCAGTGCGATGATCGAGGTGATCTGCCGCCCGGTCGGCCCTGGGTGCAGGGGCACGCCGTGGTGTCGATAAAGCTGTTCGATGGAATGGTTAAGCCCTGAACCATAATCCGCTGGAAACACTATCAGTGGGTAGGCACTGAGCCGGGCCAAGCTGACCTCGGCCAGGCTCGCCAGTGGGCTGTCTGTGGCCACTGCCGCTACCAACCGCTCCTCGCCCAGGGATAGCACCTGCACGTCTGTGGGATGCGGCAGCAGTCGGCTCAAGCCGATATCCAGCCGCCCATCCGCTACCTGAGCGCCCAGGCTGGCGGAGGCGCATTCCACCAGGGTCAACTGCACATCCGGATATCGCTGGGCAAAAGACTGGATCGCTTGGCTGAACAGATCTGACAGGGCTATTGAGCTGGCATAACCGAGCGCCAGTTGCCCGGCAGTACCTGCGGCCAATTTGTTTGCGATCACCTGCGCCACGTCGACCTGTTCCAACACCCCGCGTACGTAGGGCAGGAACGCTCGGCCCTGGGCCGTGAGGGTCACCGTGCGGCTGGTGCGGTCAAACAATTTGAAACCCAGCTCTGCTTCCAGCGCTGAAATCTGCCGTGTCAGCGGTGGTTGCGCGAGGTGCAGGCGAATGGCAGCACGGCCGAAGTGCAATTCTTCGGCGACCGTCAGAAAGTAACGCAGCTTGCGTAGGTCGAGCATCCTGGTCCTTGGGTATCAATCGGTCGGAATTCGGTATTGGTCCCAGACCCGCAGACCATTCTATAAAGACCTTTCAAAATAAGACGAGAGGTTTCATGAAACCGCGCCTGCATTGCGCCCGCCTTGCCCTGTTCCTGTGTGGCTGCGCGGCGTTTCTCAACCTGTATGCAACCCAGAGTATCCTCCAGACCTTTGCCGCGCAGTTCCACCTCAGTGCCAAGGCCGCAGGTTGGAGCATCACCGTGACCACCCTGGCCGTGGCGATCACCGCGCCGTTTGTCAGTCGTGTGACCGGGCGTTTCGAACAACGCACGGTGATCTGCGTGGCCGCGCTGTTGCTGGCGGTGCCGACATTGATGACCGCCTACGCCGACAGCTTTGCCGAAGTGCTGGTGTGGCGCTTCATGGAGGGCATGGTGATACCGGTGGTGTTTGCCACCAGCGTGGCCTATATCGGCGACCGTTGGCGTGGCGGCACCGTCACCGAAGTCACCAGCCTGTATGTCGCCGGCACCGTGTTGGGTGGGTTTGCCGGACGCTTCGTCACGGGAATGGTGACCGAGTACTTCGGTTGGCGCGAAGCCTTTGAAGTGCTGGCGGTGTTGAGTTTGATGGTCGGTGGATTTATCCAGTTTCTGCTGCCGGCCAACCGTGCGCGGGAGGTGCAGGTCCGGGCTCCTTCTTCGAGCGTATTTCGCAAACCATTGTTGGCTGCGTACGCCGTAGGTTTTTGTGTGTTGTTTTCCCAGGTCGCGGCGTTTACCTACGCAGGTTTGTACCTCGGCCTACCGCCATTCAACCTTGGACCTGCGGCCTTAGGCACGCTGTACATGGTGTTTTTGTTGGCGCTGATTGTGATCCCTATCGCCGGCCGCCTGAGCAAGGCCCGTCCCCATGCCCAATTGCTGACGGTGGCTGCCGTGCTTGGTGTTAGCGGATCAGCCCTGACGCTGATCCCCTCTCTGGGGTGCATCGTGACGGGCCTGGCCCTCAGTTCCACCGGCGTGTTCCTCGCCCAGGCCGCTGCCAATGCCTTCACCACCGCCACCGCGCACGACAATAAGGCCGGTGCCGTTGGCGTCTACCTCACGTGTTACTACTTGGGCGGCAGTTGCGGCGCAGTTGTGCCCGCGCTGATCTGGGAGCGTTGGGGCTGGGACGGTTGCGTGGCGCTGATCATCGTGTTCCAGCTGCTGATCTTGTTGATCGCGCTGACAGGTTGGCGACCCTGCGAACCTATGCGGGTCCAACCCTCATGACGTTGCCTGGCGGGTCTGGATTGCTGGTTGCAACGGCCCTGCCAAGGGGAGACGAGCCAAAACACGCAACGGTCCTAAAAAGTCGCACCCAGCGAAAATGGAATGCGCAATGCACCGATGACGCCCTCACGGGTGCCACACATTTCGTCATGGGCGCACTGCTGCACCAGCACACAGGGAAACGGTGGAACGTCCTGCAGCAGGTCGCGCAGATGCGTGCTGGACCGCAGGCGCAAGGTCTTGCCGTTATCGTCCAGCAATGTCATCTCGACGTGATCGAGCTTCACACGGGCAATATAGAAACCGCCCTCCAGGGACAGCAACTCAAGACCCCGTATTTCACCTTTCTCGGCCAGTTTGGCCAGCTTCTGCACATTCATTTTTCACCCCCGTGTTGAGTGTTATTGGCGACGAAAGAACAACGTGACCTGGCCCCATTCCACGCCGAACTTGGACATGCTCGACCGGTTGAACATCGTGTCCTCGTCCATCAGGTACATCCAGTCGTCAAAACTCACCTCGTACACCGAGCCATCCACCGGGAGGTTGAGGCGGTAGCGCCAACGCAACGCGTTGCCGGCGACCTCGCCGATGGCCTCGCCCACCACATCACCCGCTCGCCCGCGCCAGCGTCCCGGACCATCGGGCGTGAGCGTCCACACGCGGCGCTGACGAGTGCCGTCGCTGTACAGGAATTTCTCGTCGAGAATTAACGCGTCGCCCTCGCGATGGCTGGCGATATCCACTTCAAAACGCTTGGCGACTTCGCCCGAGCGTTTCTCGAAGATGCCCCAGGCTTTCACGGGTTTGCTGAAGAAGCGCACAAGGTCCAACTGGGGTTTCTGGTCGGCGTAGTGTCCGACTTCCACATTGCTGCAACTGGTCAGGCTCAAAACCAGCAACAGTGAAACCAGCAGGCGCGTCATTGCCCGGCTCCTTGATCGTGCGAGGCTTGGTGCCAGCGCTCAAGGCTTGATAGTTGTACAGAATTTTGTATTTGTACAGGTTCGCGGGCGGGAAAATAGAGGGCATAAAAAAACCGGCCTCCAGGGACCGGTTTCTTTATGCATCCCCCGCCAGCACGATGTTGGCGTGGGATCTATGTCTGAGTGGAGCGGGTAGAGGGAATCGAACCCTCGTCGGAAGCTTGGGAAGCTACTGTTCTACCATTAAACTATACCCGCTCAGAGCGGCTGACTTTGTACCAGATGTTCACTTGGATTTGAAGTTTTTCTTTGAAAATGTGCAGGTTGCGGCGAAGGCGCGTGCTCCTTCGCCACAACGAGCGTGGCGGCGAGTGATCATTTCAAATCGCAAATGCATGCTGTGCCTGACCTTGGTGATAACGCAATCGGCTGATCTGCCGCGCTGGTTTCAAAAAGCCCACCACTGCATCCCGGCTGTCCTTGCACGCCGCTTTATGCTCCATGTCCAGAAAGTGCCCCGTCGCCTGGATGGTGCTGAAGCTGCTGTTGGCCACGTAGTTGCCGAACTGCCTGGCATCCTGGGCGCTGGTGTATTCGTCCCACTCGCCGTTCAGGAACAGCACCGGAATGTCGATCGCCTTGGCCGCCTTGAGGTAGCACAGCCGATCGCTGTTGAGCACTTGGCTGATGTGGAAGTGCATCTGTCCATATTCGTGCTCGGCCAGGCTGCTGACGTGTTTGTAATTGAAGCGCTTGAACAGCGACGGCAGGTGTTTGCCGATGGTGCTGTTGACGAGGTGGCCGACCCGGTCGCGGTCGAGGTTGCCGAGGTAGTCGACACCCCGCTCCAGATAGTCGCGCATCGGCGCGTTGATCACCGGTGAGAACGAGCTGATCACGGCCTTTTCCACGCGGCGCGGGCGGTGGGCGAGGGCGACCAGGGTAGCGGCGCCGCCCCAGGAAAACGACAGCACATGCTCGGCGGCAAAGTGGTCGATGAGTTCGAGGAGAATCTCGCCCTCGACTTCCTTCGTCAGCATTTGCTCATGGCGATTATGGATTTTGGAGCGGCCAGCGTAGGGCTGGTCGTACAAAACCACGTTGAACTGCGGGTGCAGGCTTTTTACGGTCTGGGCGAAGGATGCCGTGGTGGCCATTGAGCCGTTGACCAGAATGATGGTCTTTTCAGCCTCGTCCGCGCGATAGAACTCCGTGTAAACCCGATACTGACCCTGTATATCCAGCACAGCGATTTCTGGCCTCATGTCGTAAGACTCCTGGCAAGCGGGTAGGGCGCGCAGATAACTCTGCACGAGCTTTGTGACAGGTAGGCATACGCCTGAAAATGGAGGCCCATGTCGGTCCGATGACGGCTGGCCGACGGGTGTTGTTATGGCGGGCTGTTTGCCTGGAAGGCCCGTGGGATAAAGCGCGGGCGGGGGCAAGGTGTTTCTTGGAGGTTATAAGCGACTCGCCAGTCATATTTAAACTGGTGAGCTTGATTCAAGCACAGACTCGGGATGTCGCAAGGCTTAAAAATGGGTTTTTGCCATCACCGGCTGAACGGTCATCAGACCTGGCGGATTTCCTCAAGCGTCAACGGCCGATATTCGCCCGGCGCCAGTGCGGCATCCAGCTCAATCGGTCCCATGCGCTCGCGGTGCAAGGCGACAACTTTGTTGTTGAAGTGCCCGAACATGCGCTTCACCTGGTGATAGCGGCCTTCGACGATGCTCAGTCGCGCCGTCGTCGGCCCCAGCAGTTCCAATGCGGCGGGCTGGGTGGTGAGGTCTTCAAACGCAAAGTACAGGCCTGCCGCAAACGTATTCGCGTACTCGGCGCCGATGGCCTGTTCCGTTTCAACGAGATAGACCTTGGGCAATTTGGTCGTCGGTTGTGTCAGGCGGCGTGACCACTGGCCGTCATTGGTGATCAGCATCAGCCCGGTGGTGTTGAAATCCAGACGGCCGGCGATATGCAAGTCGGCGGTATCCGGCTCATGCAGCAGGTCCAGCACTGTGGGGTGTTGTGGGTCCGACGTCGCGCTCACACACCCCTGAGGCTTGTGCAGCATGAAATACCGTGCCGGTTTGCCCGCCTGCAGCACGTTGTCATCAACGCACACGCGGCTGAACTCCCGCACTTCATGGTGTGGGTCGCTGACGGCCAGCCCATCGACGGTCACCCGTCGCTCTACCAGTAGCACACGCACTTGCTTGCGATTGAACTGCGACAGGTTGCTGAGGAAACGATCAACTCGCATCGCGGCTGCGCAGCTGTTCATCGACTTGGGCGCAGCGCGGGCACAGGCAGGCTGTGTTGCGCAGCTCATCCGGCAACGCTTCGAGCACCGCGGTATCGATGGTGACGCTGAAGCACCAGCAGGCCTGGTCGGCGGTACGTGGGTCGGCCAGGGTGCAGTCGTTGCGGGCGCCGCAGGCGGGGCAGAGGGTTGGCGTGGTCATGGGTGGGCTGCATCGGGCAAGGTTCGCTTGGCCTTGCACGATACAGCGCCAACCCACGGCAGGCTACTTACAGCTGGAACTTGCTGACCAGCACATTGAACGAGGTGGCCAGGCGTGACAGGTCCTGGCTGGAGGCATTGGTCTGGTGGGCGCCGGCGGCGGTCTGGGTCGACAGGTCCTGGATGTTAAGCAGGTTGCGGTCGACTTCTCGGGCCACTTGCGCCTGTTCTTCGGAGGCGGAGGCGATCACCAGGTTGCGCTCATTGATCTTCGCCACGCTGCTGGTGATGCGCTCCAGTGCCTCGCCGGCGTTTTGTGCCAGGGTCTGGGTGTTGTTGGCCCAGGTCAGGCTTTTGTTCATCGCGGCCACGGCGTCATCGGCACCGACCTGCACTTCGCCGATCATTTTTTCGATGTCGACGGTGGAGATTTGAGTGCGATGGGCCAAGGCCCGTACTTCATCGGCAACCACCGCGAAACCTCGACCTTGCTCACCCGCACGGGCTGCTTCGATGGCCGCATTGAGGGCCAGCAGGTTGGTCTGGTCGGCGATGCCGCGAATCACATCGATCACCTTGCCGATTTCCCGGACCTGGCCCGCGAGGTCGGCAACCGATTGCGTCGACTCATTGATCTCGACCACCATCGAACCCATGCCGGACACGGCCTGGGCCACTTGCTCACGACCTTCTTCGGCTTCGGTGGTGGCCTGGCGCGAGGCTTCAGAAGTTGACACCGCGTTGCTCGCCACTTCGTCCACCGCTGCGGTCATTTGGTTGACGGCGGTGGCGGCCTGTTGGATTTCGTCATTCTGGCGGGTGAGGCCCCGGCTGCTTTCTTCGGTGACCGCGCTGAGTTCCTCTGCTGCTGAAGCAAGCTGGTCAGAGGCGTTGGCGATTTCCACCAGGGTGCTTTTCAAGCCGCCCTGCATATCGGCCAGCGCCATCAGCAGTTGCCCGGCTTCGTCGGTGCGCTCGGTGACGATGGCTTGGGTCAGGTCACCTCTGGCAATGCGTTGTGCGCTCTCCACGGCCTGGGCAATGGGGCGGGTAATCAGGCGGGTGATCAACACACCAATGGTGATGGCGATGATGAAGGCCAGCACGATGCCGCCGATCATCCAGGTCAGTGCGCTGTTGCGCAGGTCATCAGCGGCGATGGAGCCTTCTTTGATCTGGCGGTTGTTGGACTCGATCATCACGCGGATCAGGTCACGCGCTTGGCGGAAGATCTCATTGTTGGTGCTGTTGAGCTGAGCGCGGGCCTGCTCGAGCTGGTTGCTTTCGAGCAGCGACATAATGCGTTCGGAGTTGCTGATGTAGGTGGGTAAGAGCTGGTCGAGCTTGTCGCTTGCGGCCCGCTCGTCGTCCTCCAGCGGGGTGGCGCGATAGATCTTGTAGGCAGCCTGGCTGTTCGCCAGTTCTTTGGCGATGTCCTGGCGCACGCGATCGCGATCTTGCTGGGACACGTCGCCCTGGCTGGCATCCAGCAAGCGGTATAAGCCGCGGTTGTGGGCAACCAAGCCGTTGAGAGTGGCTGCAGTGTTGCTGACGGAGACCAGATTGTTGGAAAACGTCAGTTCGAGTGCGGTGGCGAGGCGGACCACACCTTTAATACCCAGCAAGCCCACACCCAGGGTGACGACTGCGCACAGTAGAAAGGAGAGCAACAGTTTGGTTGAAATCTTCATGGCTTAAATCCGAGGTTGTAGGGTGGAAAGCTCGCGCTAGAGCCTCCTTGCTATTGTGCGATGTCATAGTGACACTATCCAATTATTTAAAGTTTCAATACACCCAAAAATGTTCCACCCCTTCTGAAAACCCCGACCAATGGGCAGCGTTGCGCCGCCAACGCAGTTTCGGCTGGTGCAGATGTATCAAGCTGTTACCAGAACGCACCAGATTCGGTTTTTGATGTCAGATATTTCGTCATTCGGTGAAAGCTGAATGCCGCCCTCCCGCGTCGCTGGAGGTGCTCTTTCGCGGTCCAGGAGGCCGCCATGTATCGACGACTGCTGCTCAGCGCTTTACTCGGTCTCACCCTTTCTGCTTGTGTGCCCTACTACGATGGAGGCCAGAGCTACTATCGATCCGAGGTCTACACCTCAC
>NZ_JADDUM010000247.1 GCF_015163715.1 Pseudomonas cyclaminis | reverse complement strand
GGGGTTTACCCCCGATTGCTGTGTGCCAGACACAGATTTTCTATCTGATCCAACGCAATCGGGGGCAAGCCCCCTCCCACATTTGCCCTGTGTACGCTTGATGTTTAGGTGGGTTGGGCTTCCAGCCAGGTGGCGTGGCAACTTTCGCGCAGGGTTTCGCGCAGCCACTTATGAGCCGGGTCTTTGTCGAAGCGTGGGTGCCAGGATTGGGCCAGGACCAGGGTCGGCAAGGAGATCGGTAACGGGAAGGCGCGTAGGGGCAGCTTCAGGCGATTGGCGCTGTAGAGCGCTTCCTTGGGCACCGGCAGAATCAAGTCGGAGTCAGGCAACATGAACATCGCACCATGAAAACCCGGCGCAATCATCGCCACGCGCCGCTCCAGGCCCTGGGCATTCAGTGCGGTATCAATCGGCCCACGGGCGATGCCACGCCTCGAAATGCTGATATGGGAATAGCTGGCGAAACGCGCGGCGGTGATCTCTTCGTCAAATAACGGATGGTCCTCCCGCGCAAGGCCGACGAAGGTCGTGGAAAACAGGTTCTGCACCTTCACTTCCGGGGTGACCGGCATGGTGTTGCTCACGCGCAAGTCCAACCGTCCTTCGCGCAGCGCTTCATCATCGGTGTCGCCTTCAGGGACGAAACACAGCTCGCACAGTGGCGCCATGCGCTCCATGGTGTCGAACAGTCGACCGCCATACACGCCGATGAAAAAGTCATTGGCGCGCACACTGAAGCGACGGCGCAGGGTGCTCAGGTCCACCTGGTCCGCCGAGCGAAACAGCAGCGCGGCCTGCTCCACCACGTTGCGCACCTGCCCCTGTAACTGCAATGCCTTGGGCGTTGGCACCAGGCCGCGACCGGCACGCACCAGGATCGGGTCGCCCACCGCTTCGCGAATACGCGTGAGCGTGCGGCTCATGGCCGCCGGGCTGAGGTTCATCCGCCGTGCGGCGCCGACCACACTGCCCTCGTCAAGCAAGGCGTCGAGGGCGACCAGCAGGTTCATGTCCGGTAATTGCATGCCAAGCACTCGTGATCAGAGGGGAGTGAACTGGGCGCAATCGTAGCAGGGATAGGTGGATCAGCGCTGCATGCCCCAACGCTTCACGGTGAGCCGCTCGAAGGTGTCAAACACCAGGTTCTCCACCAGCAGGCCGATCAGGATCACCACCGCTAACCCGGCAAACACCTTGTCGGTATACAGCTCGTTGCGGTTCTGGAAGATGTACCAACCCAGCCCGCCCTTGCCGCTGGTGGCGCCGAACACCAACTCGGCGGCGATCAGCGTGCGCCAGGCAAACGCCCAGCCGATTTTCAGGCCGGCGAGGATCGACGGCAGCGCGGCCGGAATCAGGATAAACAGCACAAAGCGCATGCCCTTCAGACCATAGTTGCGACCGGCCATGCGCAGGGTTTCGGACACGCCGAGGAACCCTGAATACGTGTTGAGCGCCAGCGCCCACAACACCGAATGCACCAGCACGAAAATCAGGCTGTTCTGGCCCAGGCCGAACCACAGCAGCGCCAGCGGCAGTAACGCAATGGCCGGCAGCGGGTTGAACATCGAGGTCAGGGTGCTCAGCAGGTCGCGGCCCAATTGGGTCGACACGGCCAAGGTGGTCAGGGCAAACGCCAGCACAATGCCGATCAGGTAACCCTTGATCAGCACCACCAGCGAGATGCTCACCTTGCTCAGCAATTCGCCGCTGAGCAGGCCGTCATACAACGCGGCGGACGTCTGCAGAAAGCTCGGCAGCAGCAGGTCGTTGTTCTGGTAGCGCGCCACGGCTTCCCACAGGATCGCGAGCACAATCAGGATCAGGCCTTTGCGCAGCCAGCCTTGTTGCCACAGGCGTTGGCGCAGGGGCAACTCGCGCTCCACGGGGACACTGAGCAGCGGTTCGAGGGTGACTTCATATTCCTGGCGCATGGGTTGCCCTCTTAGTAAGCGATGCGGATGTCGGCAAAACCCAACTCGGGCTCCGCGACGCTGGTTTCATCAAACAGCAAGCGATGAATCCGCCGCGCCGACGCCTGGAAGTCCACACCGCCCAGGCTGTGCAGGTCGTATTGATGGCTGTGGATTTCTGCGCGTACACGCCCCGGATGGGGGGACAGCAACAGGATGCGATTGCCCACCACCAGCGCTTCTTCGATGGAGTGGGTGACGAACAACAGGGTAAAGCGCACCTCTTCCCAGAGCAGCAGCAATTCTTCCTGCATCTTGCGCCGGGTGAGGGCATCGAGGGCGGCGAAGGGCTCGTCCATCAACAGGATTTTCGGCTGCATGGCCAGGGCACGGGCGATGGCCACGCGGGCTTTCATGCCGCCGGACAGGGTGTGGGGGTAGGCGTCGGCGAAGGCACTCAGGCCGACTTTGTCGAGATAATGCAGGGCGCGTTCTTCAGCTTCGCGGCGCTTGAGGGTGTTGGACGCCAGCAGCGGGAACATTACGTTCTGCTTGACGGTTTTCCACGGCGGCAGTTGGTCGAATTCCTGGAACACCACGATGCGGTCAGGGCCCGGTTGCTCGACCCTTTGCCCCAGCAGACGAATCTCGCCCTCGCAAGGTTTGATAAACCCGGCGATGGACTTGAGCAAGGTGGACTTGCCACAGCCCGAAGGGCCGAGCAGCACGTAGCGGTCCGCCGGGTCGATCTCGAAACTGACCTGGTGCGTGGCCCGCACCACGCGCTCGGGGGTGCGGTATTCAAGGCTGACGTTATCCACCGCCAGCAACGGCTCGGCGGTGTGCAGGTTGCTGGCCGTGTGGCCTTGCAAGGGCGCGTTCATCTCAGCTTCCTTGCAGGGGCTTGGCGTCTTGGAAGAAGTAGTCCTTCCACGATTCAGGCTTGTTTTTGATGGCGCCGACGCGGTAGAGGAATTCCGCCAGCGGGTAGGTATTTTTCGGCGTGACGCTGAATTCGAACTGCGGGTTGTCGATGATCTTGAGCAGCTCGGCGCGGTCGATCTTGGCCTTGGTCACGCGGATGTAGGTATCGGCGGCGGCGCCTTTGTCGTTCTGGGCCAATTGTGCGGCTTCGGTCAATGCCTCGACGAACGCCTTGTAGGTTTTCGGGTTGTCGTTGCGGAATTTTTCGGTGGCGAACAACACCGTCGGTGAGTTCGGGCCGAGCAGGTCATAGGTGTTCAACACCACGTGCACATTGGGGTTGGCCAGGGCCTGATCCTGGAACGGCGGGTTGGAAAAGTGCCCGGTCAGCTCGGTGCCGCCAGCGATCAAAGCGGCGGTGGCGTCAGGGTGCGGGACGGCGACGGTGTACTTGTCGAGGCGATTGAATTCCTTATCGCCCCACTGCTTGGCGGCGGCGTATTGCAGGAAACGCGACTGCACCGAAACGCCCACCGCAGGCACGGCGATGCGGTCCTGGTCGGTGAAGTCGGCAATGGTCTTGACCTTGGGATTGTTGCTGACCAGGTAGTACGGGAAGTTGCCCAGGGACGCTACGGCCTTGACGTTCTGCTTGCCGTGGGTGCGATCCCAGATGGTCAGCAGCGGGCCGACGCCGGCACCGGCGATGTCGATGGAGCCGGATAGCAGCGCATCGTTGACTGCCGCGCCACCGGAGAGCTGGGTCCAGTCGACCTTGATGTCGATACCTTCCTGCTTGCCGTATTTCTCGATGAGATTCTGGTCGCGCACTACGTTGAGCAGCAGGTAAACGATGCCGAATTGTTCGGCGATGCGGATCTCGCCTTCGGCCTGGGCAACCGCCGGGGCTACCAGACTGCCGGCCAGCAGGCTGATACCCAGCCCAACGGTGGCGGCCAATCGTGCAAATGGAATGTTCCTGGACATGGTCATGCTCCGAATCAGAAAGGCGCGTCGCCCTGGATGGTGGTGCGAAACAGCTTGCGGCGCAGGTAGCTCGGGCAACCGGCAGCGAGATGGATCAACGAGCGGTTGTCCCAGAACACCAGGTCGTGGGGCTGCCATTGGTGGCGATAGATGTTCTGCGCCAACACGCTGTGGGCGTAGAGCTGGGCGAGCAGGTCACGGCTTTCGTCTTCGGGCAGGCCGACGATGCGGGTGGTGAAGCCTTCACTGACGAACAGCGCCTTGCGACCGTTTTCCGGGTGAGTGCGCACAATCGGGTGCACCACTTCTGCGACCTGCGCCAACTGCTCGGGCGTGAGCGTGGGGCGCCAGTTGCCTTCGAATTTGGTCTCGCTGTAGCGCGCAGTGTAGGAATGCGCGGCGCTGCGGCCAGCCACCGCTTTGCGCAGATGCTCGGGCAGTTGATCCCAGGCTTTGTGCATATCGGCGAATAAGGTGTCGCCGCCTTCGGAGGGCAGTTCCTGGGCATGCAGCATCGAGCCAAGGCTCGGCAGTTCTTTATAGGACAGGTCCGAATGCCAGAATTTTCCCGCGTCGCCCAGGCCGATGGATTGGCCGTTTTCGATGATGTTGGAGACGATCAGGATTTCCGGGTGATTGGGCAGCAGGAACTGTTTAAGCACGTGGATCTGCAGCACGCCAAAGCGACGGCTGAAGGCAATCTGTTGTTCGGGAGTGATCCGTTGGTCGCGAAAGACCACCACATGGTGATCCAGATGCGCACGGTGGATGCGGGCGAAATCCTGGTCATTGACTGGCCGGGACAGGTCCAGGCCAATAACTTCGGCGCCGACGCTGCCGGGCAGTGGGCGAATCTCGAACGTTTGGGCGGTAGGGATCGCTGTTGGAACAGTAGAGGTGGCAGACATGAGTTCACTCCCGGTCAGACAGGAGAGTGACTTTATAGGTATAAGAACGGCAATTTAAATACCGTTAGAGAATATCCATATGCGGGAATGTCGCAGCATGCCAATGCCGTGTAAGACCCCGCAAGACCCCGACGTGGGCCGTCTGAGCAGCATGTTGAAACGCTTACAAGCCGAAACCGTGCCCGTTTGACAAGCCTATGGGCAGCCTCTAGTGTGCATTGGATCCAATTAGCCACCACTTTTCCAATAAGGAGGATAGCGTAACCGTGACGCAGAAGCCGAACCCTTTGAACAGCATCAAGATCAGCGGGCCTATTCCCGCCCATCTTGCTCGCTCCGTAATTGAAGAAACCCTGCGCAATGCCATCCTCGACGGCCGATTGCCCTGCGGCACCGCCATGCGCCAGCAAGAGCTGGCCAGCCTGTTCGGGGTCAGCCGCATGCCGGTGCGTGAAGCCTTGCGCCAGCTGGAGGCGCAGTCACTGTTGCATGTGGTCACCCACAAAGGCGCCGTGGTTGCACCGCTGATCGAAGACAATTCAGCTGAGACCTATGAACTGCGTATGTTGCTGGAGTCTGAAGCGCTGCGCCTGTCGATTCCTTTGCTGACCGAAGCTGATATCGCCGAGGCAGACACATTCATCTGTGCCCTGGAACAGGAAAAAGACTTCGCCGAGATTGGTCGCCTCAATCGCCTGTTTCACATGACCCTGTACGGCAAGGCGCCCAACCAGCGACTACTCAAATTGGTAGAGCACGGGCTGAATGAGGAAGAGCGCTTCCTGCGTTTCAACCTTGAAGCAATGGGGCTGGGGGAGACATCCCAGGAAGACCACCGTGAACTGCTGAACCTCGTGGCGCACAAGCACGTCGCTGAAAGCATCCTGACGTTACGCAATCACTTGATGCGCGGGATGGAAGTGATCACCACCTACCTGAATGGTCTGGACGCCGACGCCAGGTAAGTCACTCAGCAGAACTTCGCTCTCCCGCCTTGCTCCTCAAGAGTTGCGGGTCACTGCCCATCGGACAGAGGCCCGTACTGAAGAAATTTCCGACTTTAATAACGCAACTAACTGACAGCACATATTATTTAGAAAAACTTCTAACATATTTGTATGCTCGCCAAATTGTTTAACCCGCCTATTATCTTTTATTAATAAACCAGGCCACTCACTCGGCGCCTCACGCAGGCGGGCGGCCTTCCTGGCCACGCCTGGTTTACATCTACTCATCTTTTTGCCAATCACAAAAGCCCATCGCTGTTTCTACAGCAGACGCAATAATTTATAGGCATCAACCATGCATCAACCGTTACTGGAACAAAAAAAACTGCAGTTATACAGCCATCCGTTATTTGCAGAAATAACTTCACTTCGCAAGTTACAACACTTTATGGAAGGCCATGTTTTCGCTGTTTGGGACTTCATGACACTCACCAAACGCCTGCAACAGGACCTGACCTGCACTCACTTGCCCTGGCTGCCACCCTGCGACCCGCAAGCTGCGCGCCTGATCAATGAAATAGTGCTGAGCGAAGAGTCGGACACCCATCCCCGGGGAGGCCATTGCAGCCACTTCGAGCTGTACTTGGAAGCCATGGCCGAGGTCGGCGCCAGCACCTCTACAATCAACCGTTTCGTGGCGCTCCTGCGCCAAGGCGCGACGGCAGATATGGCCTTGCACGACGTTGCGCCGCCTGCCGGGGTGGCCCGTTTTGTCAGGGCAACATTATGCGTCGCGGTAAACGCGCCCACGCACTGTGTGGCGGCTGCGTTTCTTCACGGCCGCGAGCGTGTCATCCCCGCGATGTTCGAGCGCATCCTGCAAGCGGATGCGTCGATCCTGCATCAAGCGCCTACCTTGTGCGGCTATCTCAAGCGCCACATCGAACTGGACACACAGGATCATGGCCCGGCGGCGGAGCAACTGCTCGAACGTCTGCTCAGTGCAGATCCGGCTTATGCCCAACAGGCCAGGGATACAGCCCTCGCCGCCATGCAAAGTCGCATCGACTTCTGGGACGAGTTGCGGGTTTCGTTGCAAGGGGTACGCCCATGAACACTGCCAATTACCCCGCCATTGCCGAAGATTGGGAACGCCGCGCAACCGTTCGCACACGCCCCCGCCGTCTGCTGGAAAACGATGACAAGTTGATCTACCCCCTGTGCCGCCAGCCATTGGTCCTCAGCACGGCCTTTGTTCAACATTGCCCGCAGTGGCGCGACTTCGTGCTGGTGCAAAGCTTTTACAAGTTCATCAATGACGTGGTCATCTTCGAGACTGAAATCGTCGATAAAACTGCCCGCAGCATAGCCAAGAATCGCTTCTCGCTGCCCTTCCCCCTCGCCTGTCGCGTTGACGCGATGACCGTTGTGGTGGACGAGGACTATCACGCGCTGGTTGCACTGGATTTTCTGCAACAGACGGTGACCATGACGGGCATACAACCGCTGGACCTGCCCGGGCAAATCGAGTTGAGCCGGGCGCTGCCGGCGGCACAAGCCCTGGCACCCGCTCACCTGAGCGATGCGGTGGAGTTGATTGGCGTGGCCATCGCCGAAAACACCGTCACCCACGATGTAGCAGCGTTTTCCAAGGACAACAGTGTCAAAGCGTCGGTTCGCGGCTTGATGGCAGACCACTTGTTTGACGAAGGTCGCCACGCGCAATTCTGGACGCGGCTGGTGCGTATTTATTGGCAGGCCGCGAGTGCCGATGACCGCGACAGCATCGCTCAAGTGCTGCCGACGTTCCTGGCGCATTACCTGACCAACGACCTGCAGAAGAACTTCGACCTGCACTTGGTTGATCATCTGGACATCGATGACAGGGTACGCAATGCACTGCGCGATGAGGTCATGGCACTGGCGTTCCCCATCAGCCGCCATCACCCGTTGATGGGCAATATCATGAACTTCCTGCAGCACAGCGGCTTATTGCAAACTCCCAGTGTTGCGCAGGCGTTGAACGACTACCTGCCAGTGTCCGGGAGGCCCACATGAGGCGCCTGAACATCGGCTGGAGCGGCGCCAGCAGCGCCTTGAACGATATCCGGCAAATGCTTGAGCAATACGGGCATATCTCAAGCGACGACGCCCTCGACCTGTTGATTGAGGATGGCAGCCAACCACCGCCGATCCACGCTGACCAAACCCCGTGGATACGCCTGCGCGTGGGCATTGGTCCGGTCGCCGACTGCGGACTGCCCGAGTTGCAGGTACGCGCTTATGCGCACGACGGGCGGACAGTTGCCGTACTGCACATCGCCGACGAGCCCAGTGGAAACGGTCATCGGCTGCGCCAGCAGGTGACGAATGCACTGGTCGAATGGGTCGCGCTGCACGTCAGTGGCTTCGCCCGCGACCCAGGGTACTTTTCTGCAACCGCAGTAGCCAATGAGTGGCCCGAGCAGGACTTGCGAGCGCTGGAGGCGCTGGCGTTTCTTCATCGATTCAACCGTACGACAGACCTCACGTTGATGCAGGAAGCGCGGGTATCGGTGATCGAACAGCTGCAGGCCAGCCTTCACACCTTCGCCGAACGCCCGGCGCTGAACATCGCCGGCAGCCAGGTGACCTACCGTCAATTGCATCGCCATGCCCTGGCGATCCAGCAACGATTGCTCCCCTTGCTGGACACCGCAGACGCGCCGCCGGTGATTGGTGTGTACCTGGAAAAATCCATTGAGCTATACGCCAGTATTCTCGCAGTGCTGGGCTGTGGCGCGGTGTACGTGCCGCTCGGCACCGAGCAGCCCGCTCAACGCCATCACGTCATGCTCGAAAGCGCGGGGGCTCGCGTATTGCTGGACGCCGGCCAGCATCCATTGCGGGGGCGCTTTGTGTCAGTGGATGTCCGCAGTGTCGCCCCCCTCGATGCCGACATCACACGCTCGTTGATACACCAACGCCCGCACCCTGATGCCCCCTGCATGGCGCTTTATACATCAGGCACCACCGGGCAGCCCAAGGGCGTGCTGCTCAGCCAATACAACCTGGCGCACTTCACGGCGTGGTTCAAGCGCTGCATGGGTTTGGACGCGCAGAGCCGCGTCCTGCAGTTCTCGCCTTTGAGCTTCGATTCGTCGCTGATCGATATTTTCCCTGCCTTGATAGCCGGTGCCGAGTTGGTTGTACCGAGCGAAGAGCAACGGCGCGACCCTCACCAACTGCTTGAATTGCTCCACAAACACTGTGTCACCCACGCCTTTCTGCCACCGGCCCTGCTCAACATCCTGCCGCCCGACGCTTGGTTGGGGCTAACGCACCTGCTGACGGGAGGCGATGCGTGCGAGCCTCATGTGATCGAACGACTGGCGGGGCAATGTCAGTTTCACAACCTCTATGGCCCGACGGAGGCGACGGTGTTGGTCACCCATCGGGTAATGCAGGTCGGCGACAGCAACCGCAGCATTGGCCTGCCCATCGCCAACAGCCAGGTGCTGATCCTCGATGCCGACCTGCAACCGGTGGATGAACACGTGATGGGCGAGGTGTACATCAGCGGCCCTGGGGTAAGCCTGGGATATGTGAACGAACCGCAACAAGCGGCCAGCGCTTTCGTCGAACTGACAGTGCCTGGTGGTCGGAACCTGCGGGCCTACCGCAGCGGCGACCTGGCCAAGTGGACCGCCGAGGGCATTGTGCTGGGTGGGCGCTGCGACGATCAGGTGAAGATCCGTGGCTTTCGGATTGAGCCTCAGGAAATTGAGCAATGCCTGCGCAACAGTCGCTTGTATCGCCAGGTGGCGGTGGTTATCGATGGTGAAAACAGAATCCGGTGTTTTGTCGCCCAGCCTGAGCCGGGTGCCACGTTGGCGGACCTGCAGCAACATGGGCGGCAGTGGCTGCCGGATTATATGCAGCCCGGTGGTTGGGCCGAGTTGGCGGTTATGCCTCACACCTGCAATGGAAAAGTCGACCGTAACGCCCTGTTGGCGCTACCGTTTGAGCCCCCTTTGCGGGCTTCCCCTTGCACTGCATGCACCCCGTTTCAAACGCGATTAAGCAGCCTGTGGGGTGAGTTGCTGGCCTTGCCCGTTAATCGGCTGTCCATGGATGACAGCTTCTTCGATCTAGGCGGTCATTCAATGTTGCTGTCGACGCTGATGCTGCGTGTTCGCGAGCAATTCGGCCGTGGTTTCACGCTAGGTCACTTCCTGGAAGTACCGACGATCCGTACCCTCGCAACGCTGCTGGAGAACGGTGAACGGCCCGATGCTCCCTTTGCTCAGGCGATTCGCGATGCCCAGCGGGAGTGGGTGATCAACACGCTGACACAAGACCGTGCGGGGGATCCCCGCAAAGTGATCGTGACGGGGGCCAACAGTTTCGTCGGCAGCCATATCGTCGAAGCCTTACTGGCCGGCGGTGCAACCAAGGTAGCGTGCCTGGTACGCGAGGCGCCGGGGAATACGGCGATGGCACGGTTTACCGAAGCGTTGCGCGAGTACCGCCTGGAACACCTGGACCTGACCCGGGTGCACGTCTTCGCCGCCGATATCAGCCAGCCGCAATTGGGCTTGACCCGTGAGGTGTACGACGCCCTTGCAGAGGACTTCGGCGTACTGGTGCACAACGCGGCACGGGTCAACCACGTAATGGACTACCTCTCACTGGCGAGGGACAACGTCGACCCCATATTCGAATGCCTGCGTTTATGTGAAACACGCAGCAAAAAGGTCTTCAATTTTGTCTCGACGCTGTCGGCCTCCAGCAGCATCGACTCACGGGGGCATGTGCTGGAAACGCCTGCGGCGGCCACGTTGCCGCTGTACATCAAGAACGGCTACAACCTGTCCAAGTGGGTTGCCGAGCGGCAGCTGGGAGGTGCACTCGCCCAAGGTGCCTGGGTGAATATCTATCGTCCCGGGAATATCAGTTTCAACAGCCGCAACGGTGTCTGCCAGCCGCAAAAAAACCGCCTGATGTTGATGCTCAAGGGGTCTCTGCAACTGGGCTTGCTGCCGCATTTGGATTTGAACTTCGATTTGATGCCTGTGGATTTTCTGGCGCGCTTCATGGCGTTCCACTGCGGTCGCTTTCAGGCCGACAGAAACGTGTTCAACCTGCATAACCCACAGCCATTGAGTTGGGAGCACTACCTGGATGCATTCAGCCAGGCAGGCCACCCCTTCCAACGAGTGAGCATTGCGCAATGGCAGCAGGCGTTACGAACGGTGGGGCCGGACAACGCACTGTTTGGCGTACTTGGGTTCTACCTCGATCGCCTGGATGAGGACATCGGCGATACGTCGACGATTCACCATGACAACGCGCGGCACGGTGTTCAGCAGATGGGAGAGTCCTACCCCGAAAAAGATTCGGTGCTGTTGAGCAAAGGCTGTAACTACCTCAAGGCCATCGGCTTTCTTTGAAACGCCTCAGGACAACCTCATGAAACCGCTGCAACCTGATACGTTAATCCGCAACCCGAACGGCGCGCCGATCGTCGCCTGCGTCGTGGTCGATTGCCCTGCCAGCCACCTCTGGAACGCGGTGGGTCAGTTTGGGGGCTTCGATGCGTTCATTCCTGCCCTGACGCATATCGAAATGACCGGCGTCGGTGTGGGCTCGTTGCGCACGAAGTTTTTCCACGATGGCAACCTTGTGGTGGAACAGCTCAATAGCCGGGATGAGCATGCGATGCGCATGACCTGGACCACGATCTACAACACCCTGGGCGTGGCCAGGTTGTGGGCCGCAATCAACGTGGAAGCACTTGGAGAGCACTGCTCCAGGGTAACCTGGACCATTATTGCCGAGCCCGAAGACAAGGGGCAGGTGGGATTTGAACAGTTTGTGCAGGGGTTCGTCGACAGCGCCCTGGAGAATGTTCGCCGCTTGCTGGCAAAGCGATAGGAGCGAAATCGCTCGCCCCTACCACACACTCAGCAGATTAAATTTTGAAGCTATCGACCAACTGCTTCAACCGATTGGCTTGTTGCGACAGCGCATCGCAGTCCTTCAGGGTTTCGTTGAGATTGGTCACACCCTGTTGGTTCAGCAGGTTGATCTGGTTGATGTCGACGTTGAGGGTTTCCACCACGGCAGTCTGTTCCTCGGTGGCCGCAGCGACGGACTGGTTCATGCCGTCGATCTCGACGATTCGCTGCGTAACGCTGACCAGGCGCTCACCCGCCTGGTTGGCCACTTGAACGCTTTCTTCACTGGAGGTCTGACTGGCATTCATGGTGGTCACCGCCTCACGCGAACCCACTTGCAGCGAAGTGATCATTTTATGAATCTCTTCAGCCGACTCCTGGGTACGGTGAGCGAGGTTACGCACCTCATCAGCGACCACGGCAAATCCGCGTCCTGCTTCACCGGCACGGGCCGCTTCGATGGCCGCGTTCAATGCCAGCAGGTTGGTTTGCTGGGAAATACCTTTGATCACATCAAGGATGTGGCCGATGTTGTCAGTGCTGGCGTTCAGAGTTTCGATCTGGGTGCAGGACAGGCTGATCTTTTGCGACAGCTCCGACATTGCCAGGATGGTTTGCTCAACCACTTTGCGCCCATCGTCGGCCTGCTCGCTGGCACCACTGGCGTGCTGTGAAGCGTCGGCGGCGTTACGTGCGATTTCCTGGGTAGCGGCGCCCAGCTCGTTGATGGCTGCGGCCACGCTGTTGGTGCGTGCGCTCTGCTCGTCAGAGCCGATGATCGAAGCATTGGATGACGCCATCACACGCTGGGACAAGTCATGCACCTGGCGTGTGGCTGAGGACACTTCGGAAATCGAGGCGTGAATACGCTCCACGAACCGGTTGAACGCACTGCCCACTTCTCCGAACTCGTCTTTGCTGGTGACTGCCAGGCGGCGGGTCAGATCGCCCTCGCCTTGGGCAATGTCCTGCATGGCAATACCCATCGTGGTCAGGGGTCGCAGCAGCACTTGGATCAGCAGGCTCAAGAGCACGGCAATCGCGACGACGGCGATCAGCATGGCAATCAATGCGGAAGTACGGAATTTACCCAGCGGTGCGTAGGCTTTGTCTTTATCGATCGACAGACCGATATACCAATCAGCACCGGGCAAGCCGCTGATAGGCGTGAACGACAGGATGCGATCCTGGCCTTTGAGGACGACCTCCTGGTTAAGTTTCTCGATGCGCAGGCTGGTGCCAGGATAGATGTCCTTGAGGTTTTTCATCACTTGGTCTTCGTCAGGGCTGACGATCACTTGGCCGTCGCCGCTGACCAGGAACGCATGGCCGATACCGCCGAAATCCACCGAGTTGATGATCTTCACCAGGGTTTGCAGGCTAAGGTCTCCGCCGACCACGCCGAGCAACTCGCCATTCTTTTTCACCGGCATGGCGATCGTTACGATCTGCCCACCCACTGCGGCCATATAGGGCGGCGTGAGCATAGGTTTATCGGCAGCCACAGCTTGCTTGTACCAAGGACGCTGACGAGGGTCGTAACCGTCAGGCATCTTTGCGTCCGGGCGCTGGGTGAACACCCCGTTAGTTTGGCCAACATAGGTGAACTGGAAGTTCGAAGTGAACGCTGGTTGATCGACCAACCCCGGGAGGTCAGCCCCACTGCCTTGGTGGGCAACGTTTTGCGTCAGGCTTTCGAGCACCAATATGCGACCGCTGAGCCAGTTCTGCACACTGCTGGCGGTGAGCTCACCAGACTGCTGGATAGACGACTCCAGGTTCTGCTTGATGGTGCTGCGCTGCAGATAGTCGTTGTAAAGGGTGAATAACGCGAAGGCCAGAACCACAACGCCTGACGCGGCCAACAAAATTTTATGACTGAATTTGAGATTCATTTCATCGACTTCTTTTTGCCAAAGGGGGGTGAGCGGGCCGAATGGAGCATTCCATGTAATGGTGTCGGCAGCTTCTCAGGCCGCTCTATTTCGGTGCACGCATGGCTTATCAGGCTTTCGGCCACGTCGAAGCAAAACTTAGGGGATTGTGGGAAAGATCTTCTTTTTGAGTGGGAAACCGACCAGTGGTTGTCGTACAAGGACCATAGTTGCAAATTTTTTCCGCCTACCAAACAATGCGACTAATTATCATTTGTGACGTATGCCGAGCTCGTTTACATGCCGCCCTCTGAGTACATCTCGTGTGAAGAAAGCGTTGTGCAGGCGCTTTACAGCACCCACCACAACTGGCTGAACACTTGGCTGCGCAGCGCCTGGGTAATGCAGCCGATGCTGCAGACCTGGCTCAAGACACCTTCGTGCGCCTGTTGCAGAGAACCGAGCGGTTTGAGCTCAAGGCGCCACGGGCATTTTTGCGTACGATTGCCCGAGGCTTGGTCATTGATCACTGGCGCCGCGAGGAGATCGAACGGGCCTATCTCGAATCAATCGCCCATCTGCCCGAAGCGTTGGCGCCGAGTGCTGAGGCGCGAGTGTTGGTGCTGGAGTTGCTGGAGGACATCGCCCGGCTTTTGGAGGGCTTGAAACCCAAGGTGCGTAAGGCATTTCTGATGGCTCAGTGTGATGGGCTAACGTACAACTTGATCGCGCAGCAGATGGGTATCTCACTGAGGTCAGTTGAGCGTTATGTCGCCGAGGCGCTTTATCACTGCTACGTCCTGCGTTATGGCACCCATGGATAACTCCACACGCTGCGGGCCAGATCCCAGGGTGGTCAAGCAGGCTATCAGTTGGATGCTGCGCTTGCGTAACAACAGCGCCAATACCCAGTTGCTCGTGCAATGTGAGTACTGGCGCGAAGCTCATCATGATCACGAACTGGCTTGGCAACGGGTTCAGGCGCTGCAGCAGGAGCTGAATGGCCAGCTGACCGCGATCCCCGAGACGCATAGGGCACTGGAAAACAGTGCTCAGGGCCTTGGGCGGCGGCAGGCACTGAAGCTATTGTCCGGAGCCCTGCTGGTGGGCTCGGCGGTATGGGTACGCCGGGATCTGAGCGGTTGGCAGCGCTGGACTTCTGACTTCGCAACAGCCACCGGCGAGCGCCGCAGCATGCAACTGCCCGAGGGCACTCGCCTGCAACTCAACACCGACAGTGCGGTAGACCTGGACTTCAAAGCGCAGCAGCGTCTGATCACACTGATGCGTGGGGAAATCCTGGTGACCTGCGGCGCTGCCTTGTCTGCCCCCTTGTTGGTTCAAACGCGCCATGGCTTGCTCGAAGGCATCGAAGGGCGTTTTACCGTTCGCGAGGACAACGACTGCACACGCTTGAATGTGGTCAGCGGCAATGTGGCTATTCACTCACCTCACAGACCTGATGGACTTTCGACCCGCGTTCACGCAGGAGAGAGTTACCTCCTGCGTCAGACCGAAGCCATGCTTGTTCCTCCACCGGATATGGACGTTGCTGCCTGGGCGGATGGACTGATCGTGACTCGAAATATGCGACTCGCCGATTTCCTTTCAGAAGTCGGGCGTTATCGCCCTGGCCATTTGGGCTGCTCGATGGATATTGCAGATTTACGGCTATCGGGTGTGTTCCGCCTGGAGGACACCGATAAGTTGCTGGCGATACTTGCGCGCACACTGCCGGTACACGTGCGCTATCGCACCCGCTGGTGGGTGAGCCTGGAGCGGAGGGTCTGATCTTTTATTTTTTTTGGCGGCTTTTTTCCCAGAGTCCGGCTTAGTCAGTAAGCCAATCAATCTGCCCTTACCGGCCTCTACGGATCTTGATCATGCCTGTGTGTTTTCCCCGCAATACTTGCGACTCTTCCTACCCGCTATTGGGTCAAGCCATACGCGCAGCATTACTGTCGACGGCGCTGGGCATCAGTACGGTGCCGATCACTGTCTTGGCCGCAGAAGGCCGCGCAGAACTGGTTAATCAACACTACGAGATACCTGCAGGACCACTGAGCGAGGTACTCAATCAGTTCTCTCGACGGGCAGGTGTCACTCTGTCCAGCACACCAGCACAAACTCAGGGCCGCAGTCGGTGGGGCTAAAGGGTGACTACTCTGCCGAGCAGGGTTTTAGTCGTTTGCTAGAAGGCACAGGGTTGCAGGCAATATCCGAAGACGGTGTCAGCTTTGTCTTGCAGGTGCTACCGGAAAGCAACGCGCTGACTCTACCGACCACCGACATCAAGGGTTTCGCCTTGGGCAATGCTCTTGGGAGCATGGAAGGCTACAACGCGACTCACAGCCAGATCGCTACCAAGACCAGCACCGCCCTACTGGAGACCTCGCAATCGGTTTCGGTAGTGACACGTGAGCAAATGGATGACCAAGGCTCCCAGACCGTTGCCCAAGCCATGCGTTACACACCTGGCGTGCTGACCAACCCCTATGGCGCAACGCATCGGTATGACTACGTGGCGATGCGCGGTTTCAATGATGGCTCCGTGGATAACATTTACCTTGATGGTTTGAAGTCCATGGGGGACAGCGGCACCTATAGCACGATGCAAGTTGATCCGTACTTCCTGGAGCGCGTGGACGTTCTCAAGGGGCCTTCCTCGGTACTGTATGGGCGCAGCTCGCCCGGCGGCCTGGTGGCACTGACCAGCAAGAAGCCGCTGTTCGAGCCCTATCACCAGGTTCAAGCGACAGTGGGAAGCAACGGGCAATGGGGGATGGGATTTGACTTCAGCGGCCCAGTGGATGAAGGCAAGCGCATCGCCTATCGACTGACAGGGCTGGCGGATAAATCCGACACCCAATTCGACTATGCCAAGGAGAAGCGCTATGCATTGGCGCCAACTTTGAGCATCGACTTTACCGACGATACTTCACTGACGTTACAGGCCTATCTTCAGCATGATCCTGATGGCGGCTATCACAGCGGGATGCCAGCGGATGGCACACTGCATCAGCGCAATGGGCAGCGAATCTCCAACCACTTCTTTGAAGGTGAGCCCGGAGTTGACGGCTACAAGCGAAACCAGCAGTCGTTCGGCTATCAGTTCGAGCATCGCTTCAATGATGTGTTAACCGCACGGCAGAACTTTCGCTACCTGGATTCCAAGGTGCATTTGGATCAGGTGTACGCCTATGGCTGGACCACTCCGACCAGTAATGAGCTGAATCGCTATTACTCGGGCGGTGATGAGAAGCTGCATGCATTCATTATCGACAACATGTTGCAGGCTGAATTTTTTACTGGGGCGACCAAGCACACCACGCTGTTAGGTGCGGACTATCAACGGCGTAAAACAGTGGTGGATTGGACGAGTGGGTCGCTTGAGCCAATCAATGCGTTTAACCCCACCTATGGCAACTCCGCTATCAGCTATTACAGCCCTACCAGCTATTTGCGTCGGCTGGAGCAGACCGGGGTTTATCTGCAAGACCTGATCGAAATGGATAAATGGCGGTTTTCATTGGGGTTGCGTCAGGACTGGGTACAGACCTCTGACGAAAACCGAGTTGCAGAGACGAATCGGCCAGCGGGTACTGAGATCAGTGATAAGCGCACTAAACTTACTGGGCGCGCAGGTGCGTTGTACTTGTTTGATAGTGGCCTGGCACCCTATGTCAGCTACTCCGAGTCGTTCAATCCCAACTCCTATTCCGACAGTGCAGGCACTCCCCTGGCACCTACCGATGGGACACAGTGGGAAGTGGGGTTGAAGTATCAACCACCTGGCACCGAAAACTTGTTCACGGCATCGTGGTTTCGCATCGATCAGGAAAATCTGGCAACCAAGCTGCCGCAGGAAAACTTTTATCGTGGTGTCGGCGCTGTGCGCTCACAGGGACTGGAATTGGAAGCGCACATGCAGCTAACCGATAACCTCAAGCTCTTGGGCAGCTATACCTTTACCGATATCGAATACTCCAAGTCGATGGTGAGTACTTTGAGCACTGCAGACAATCTGATTGAGAACAAGGGCAACTCGCCGACGCAGGCACCTCGTCATATGGCGTCGATCTGGGCTGACTATAAGTTTGATAGTGGCGCACTGGACGGGTTGAGGCTTGGAGGTGGCGTGCGGTATGTGGGTTATAGCTGGGCAGATGCGGAGAATACGATGAAGGTGCCTTCCTATACGCTGTATGACGCGTCGGTAGGATATGACTTGGGTAAGGTCGGTCTGAAGGGCGTGGATGTGCGGCTGAATGCCAACAATTTGACCAATGAAACTTATGTCGCGTCCTGTGCCAGTCTGAACTTCTGCTATCTAGGAGAGGAACGTAACTTGAGCGCGACCGTCAGTTATCAGTTCTGATCCGTTAGTGCGGACCACACCGACCAGCGACTCTAAAACGACAAAACCCCTGTCTGTTTAACAGACAGGGGTTTCGGAATTTAATCTTGACGATGACCTACTCTCACATGGGGAAACCCCACACTACCATCGGCGATGCATCGTTTCACTACTGAGTTCGGGATGGGATCAGGTGGTTCCAATGCTCTATGGTCGTCAAGAAATTCGGTACTGAGTCGTGACCTGATGCCTCGCTTCAGAAATTGGGTATGTGACAGCTTTCGGTGTTTTGTGAGCGTTCGAACTTTCGGTTCATTGCGTCTTCACACACCGCAATCTGGCCTTCGACGCAAATTGCTTGGGTGTTATCTGGTCAACCTCACGGGCAATTAGTATTGGTTAGC
>NZ_JADDUM010000246.1 GCF_015163715.1 Pseudomonas cyclaminis | reverse complement strand
GAGCGGGCTTGCCCCCGATAACGGTGGATCAGTCAATAATGCAGTGACTGACACTCAGCTATCGGGGGCAAGCCCCCTCCCACATTTTAACCGACGACGCCGGGCTGGCCGTTATTCAAACAACGGATATGTACTCATTCAACCAACCCCCCAGCAATCGCAACCCCAACCTCCTGAGTGGATCCAACGCCCCCCAGATCCGGTGTAACCACCCCAGAAGCAATCACCCCCTCGATCGCCCGCAAGATCCCATCATGCGCAGCCCGATACCGCGTATCTCCATTCCCCAGAAAATCCAACATCAGCGCCCCCGACCAGATCATCGCAATCGGATTCGCAATGCCCTGCCCATAAATATCCGGCGCCGATCCATGTACCGGCTCGAACAACGACGGAAACCGTCGCTCCGGATCCAGATTCGCCGACGGCGCGATCCCGATCGTTCCCGCACACGCAGGGCCCAAATCGGACAGGATGTCGCCAAACAGATTCGACGCCACCACCACATCAAACCGGTCCGGCTGCAGCACAAATCGCGCGCACAAAATATCGATGTGCTGCTTGTCCCAGCTCACCTCGGGATAGTTCGCCGCCATCAACGCCGTGCGTTCATCCCAGTACGGCATGCTGATGGAAATCCCATTGGACTTGGTCGCCGCCGTGAGTTTTTTACGCGGGCGGGTCTGGGCCAGGTCGAAGGCGAACTTGAGGATGCGGTCCACACCGCGCCGGGTGAACACCGACTCCTGCAGTACGAATTCATGGTCGGTGCCTTCAAACATCTTGCCGCCCACCGACGAATACTCGCCCTCGGTGTTCTCACGGATCACCACAAAGTCGATGTCCCCCGGTTCACGCCCAGCCAGTGGGCATGGCACGCCGGGGAACAGCCGCACCGGGCGGATATTCACGTACTGGTCGAAGTCACGGCGAAACTTGAGCAGCGAACCCCACAGCGAGATGTGGTCCGGGACCTTGTCCGGCCAGCCCACCGCGCCGAAGTAGATCGCGTCGAAGCCCTTGAGCTGCTCAAACCAGTCATCGGGCATCATCTGCCCGTGTTCCAGGTAGTAATCACAGTGGGCCCAGTCGAGCACGTCGATGCTCAGGTTCAAGTCCCAGA
The DNA here is from genome assembly GCF_015163715.1 of Pseudomonas cyclaminis. GTDB lineage: Bacteria > Pseudomonadota > Gammaproteobacteria > Pseudomonadales > Pseudomonadaceae > Aquipseudomonas > Aquipseudomonas cyclaminis. The sequence goes on along the minus strand of NZ_JADDUM010000246.1, from coordinate 803 downwards.
TTCTGGCCGCTTGTTCCAATACCCGCAGTCCTTCGGGCAACACTTCCTTGCCAATGCCATCGCCGGCAATCGCGGCGATTCTGAATGCCTTGCTCATGGATCCTGCCTCGCTAGTTCAACCCGCCAATGTGGAAAGCCTTGACCTCAAGGTACTCATCCAGCCCGTATTTGCTGCCCTCGCGCCCCAGGCCCGATTGTTTGATGCCGCCGAACGGCGCGACTTCCATGGAGATGATCCCGGTGTTGAGCCCGACCATGCCGAACTCCAGGGCCTCCCCGAAACGCCACGAACGCTGCATATCCTGGGTGAAATAGTAGGCGCCCAGGCCATAGGGCGTGGCATTTGCCAGGGCCAGCGCCTCGGCCTCGTCGGTAAAGCGCATCAGCGGCGCCACCGGGCCGAAGGTTTCTTCATTGGCCAGCAGCATGTCGGCGTGGCAATTACCGAGTACCGTGGGGTGCACGAACTGGCTGTCGCCCGTGGGGATAGCACCGCACAGCAAGGTCGCGCCCTGGCTCAGGGCATCGTCGATATGCCGCGCCACCTTGCTCACCGCCGCCGGGTTGATCAACGGGCCGATGGTCACGCCGTCTTCCAGGCCATTGCCAACCTTGAGTTTGCCCACCTCTTCCACCAGGCGTGCGGCGAAACGCGCGTAGATACCGTTCTGCACCAGGATGCGGTTGGCGCACACGCAGGTTTGCCCGGCGTTGCGGAATTTGCTGATCATCACCCCGGCAACCGCCTGTTCCAGGTCGCGTCATCGAACACCACAAAGGGCGCGTTGCCGCCCAGTTCCAGG
>NZ_JADDUM010000245.1 GCF_015163715.1 Pseudomonas cyclaminis | reverse complement strand
GATGGTCATGCCATCGGGAATCGGGAAGTTGGGCAGGAAGTGCTTGCCCAGCTTCACTTCAATGTTGCAGCGCTTGGCAATCTCGACGGAGTTTTCCAGGGCCTCGGGCAGGTCGCTGAACAGCTCGGCCATCTCGTCGGCGCTTTTGAGGTATTGCTCTTCGCTGTAGTTTTTCGAGCGACGCGGGTCATCCAGGGCCCGGCCTTCGCCGATGCACACGCGGGTTTCGTGGGCTTCGAAATCTTCCTTCTTGATAAAGCGCACATCGTTGGTAGCGACCAGCGGCGCGCCCAGCTTATCGGCCAGGGCTACGGCGGCGTGCAGATGCTCTTCATCATTGGGGCGATTGGTGCGCTGCACTTCCAGGTAGAAACGGTCGGGGAAGACCTGCATCCACTCCTTGGCCAGCACTTCGGCGTCCTGGGGGTTGCCGCCCAGCAGCGCAAGGCCAATCTCACCCTCTTTAGCGGCCGACAGCATGATCAGGCCTTCGCTGGCCTCGGCGACCCATTCACGCTCGATAATGATCGAACCGTTGCGCTGTCCATCGATAAAGCCGCGGGAGATCAGTTCCGTGAGGTTGCGATAACCGACGCCGTTCATCGCCAGCAGGCTGATGCGGCTCAGCGCGTTATCCGGATCTTTATTGGACAACCACAGGTCGGCGCCGCAGATGGGCTTGATGCCGGCGCCCATGGCGTTCTTGTAGAACTTGACCAGGGAACACATGTTGTTCTGATCGGTCACCGCCACCGCAGGCATGTTCATGCCCACCAGGGTTTTGACCAGGGGTTTGATCCGTACCAGGCCGTCGACCAGGGAGTACTCAGTGTGCAGGCGCAGGTGAACGAATGAAGCCGGCATAGTGATCCTGTCTTATACGTGGAAACAACAAGGCCCGGATTGTACCGGGCCTTGGCAAAAACATCAGCCTCGCGACTACACCTCGCTGAGACTCTCCCGCGCCTCGTAAGCCAGGCGTACCGGGGCAAACGAGCGGCGGTGGATCGGCGTGGGGCCGAGCCGGGCCAGGGCTTCCAGATGAACGGGCGTCGGATAGCCCTTGTGCCCACCGATGCCGTAGCCAGGGTAGATCAATTCGAAAGCGGCCATTTCCCGGTCACGGCTGACCTTGGCCAGGATCGAGGCCGCGGCGATGGCCGGGACCTTGCTGTCACCCTTGACCACCGCCTCGGCCGGCATCGCCAGTTTCGGGCAGCGGTTGCCGTCGATCATCGCCAGCTTGGGCGTGATGTGCAGGCCTTCAATGGCGCGCTGCATGGCAAGCATGGTGGCGTGAAGGATGTTCAACTCGTCGATTTCTTCGACTTCGGCCCGGGCAATATGCCAGCTCAGGGCTTTCTCACAGATCTCGTCGTAGAGCTTTTCGCGGCGCGCTTCGGTGAGCTTCTTCGAATCATTGAGGCCGAGGATCGGACGGTTCGGGTCAAGAATCACCGCTGCCGTGACCACCGCGCCACACAGGGGGCCGCGCCCTACTTCGTCAACACCGGCCACCAGTTCGTCGGCTAGGGCAACCAGGCTGAAATCCAGGCCCATTTGCGTACTCATAAAGCTTCCTGTTTGTGGCCGATCAAGGTCAATACGGCATCCGCCGCCTGGTTCGATGCGTCACGGCGCAGGGTGCGATGAATCTCATCAAACCCCCGGGTCTGTTCTTCGCCGCCATCGATCAACGGCAGCAGTGTCTGTGCCAAGGCCTCGGGTGTTGCATCGTCCTGCAACAACTCCGGCACCAACAGGCGCTGGGCCAGCAAGTTGGGCAACGAGATGTAGGGACTTTTGACCATGCGCTTGAGAATCCAGAACGTCAGCGCCGCCAGGCGATACGCCACGACCATCGGACGCTTGTAGAGCAAGGCTTCCAGCGTGGCCGTGCCTGAGGCAATCAGGACCGCATCGCAGGCCGCCAGGGCCAGGTGCGATTGGCCATCGAGCAGGGTCAACGGCAGGTTGCGACCTTCCAGCAGCGTTTCGATCTGTACACGGCGCTGCGGGCTGGCACAGGGCAATACGAAACGCACACCCGGTTTCAAGGCTTGCAGGCGTTCGGCGGCATCGAAGAACACGCTGGCCAGCCGGCCGACTTCGCCACCCCGGCTGCCCGGCATCAACGCGACGAGCGGGCCATCGGGCAAGCCCAACTGCGCACGGGCCGCTGCACGGTCCGCCTGTAACGGGATGTCGTCCGCCAGGGTATGCCCGACAAACCGCACCGGCACCCCCTGCTCTTCGTAGAACCTGGCCTCGAACGGCAGCAAGGTCAGCATCAGGTCGCAGCCTTCACGGATCTTCAGCACACGCTTCTGTCGCCATGCCCACACGGAGGGGCTGACGTAATGCACGGTCTTGATCCCTGCCTGGCGCAACTTGAGTTCGATATTAAGGGTGAAGTCCGGCGCGTCGATTCCGATGAAGACGTCAGGCTTTTCTTCGATCAGGGTCTGAATCAGCAGCTTGCGGCGCGCCAACAGCTCACGCAGGCGGCCCAGCACTTCCACCAACCCCATGACCGACAGGCGCTCCATGGGAAAGTAGGACGCAAGGCCTTCAGCCTGCATCAGCGGACCACCGACGCCGATAAACTCCACCGCAGGATGCTGGGCCTTGAGGGCCCGCATAAGACCTGCGCCCAGAATATCGCCGGAAGCTTCTCCGGCCACCAGCGCAATACGCAGATTGGCCATGATCAGCGGGTGATGCCGCGGGTCGATGCCTGGATCGAATCACGGAACACCGCGACTTCCGGGAACAACGCTGCGGGTTCAGCCAATTGGGCCAACGCCTGGTCTACGGTCAGCCCCTGGCGGTAAACCACCTTGTAGGCACGGCGCAGGGCGTGGATGGCCTCTTCGCTGAAGCCACGACGGCGCATGCCTTCGAAGTTCATGCTGCGGGCTTCGGCCGGGTTGCCGAACACCGTGACGAACGCAGGGACATCCTTGCCAATGGCGGTGCCCATGCCAGAAAAGCTGTGGGCGCCGATATGGCAGTACTGATGCACCAGAGTGAAGCCAGACAGGATCGCCCAATCGTCAACGTGCACATGGCCAGCCAACGCCGTGTTGTTGACCAGAATGCAGTGGTTGCCGATCACGCTGTCGTGGCCGATATGGGCATAAGCCATCACCAGATTGTGATCACCCAGCGTGGTCTCGGCACGATCCTGCACGGTGCCACGGTGAATGGTCACGCCTTCACGGATGATGTTGTGATCACCGATTACCAAGCGTGTCTCTTCACCCTTGTACTTCATGTCCGGGGTGTCTTCGCCTACCGAGGAAAACTGGTAGATACGATTGTGTTTGCCAATGCGGGTCGGACCTTTGAGGATCACGTGCGGCCCGATGACAGTCCCCTCGCCGATTTCCACACCTGCGCCGATGATCGACCAAGGGCCGACCTCAACGTCGGCGGCCAGAACGGCCGACGGATCGATGATTGCGCGAGGGTCAATCAAACTCATAGTTTGCGTTCCGCACAGATGATCTCGGCAGAGCACACCGGCTTGCCGTCCACCGAGGCCTGGCATTCGAACTTCCAGATCTGGCGCTTGCAGCTGATGAACTTGGCTTCCAGGATCAACTGGTCACCCGGGGTGACCGGGTTGCGGAAACGCAACTTGTCGGAGCCCACGAAATAGTAAAGCGTGCCGTCGGCAGGCTTGAGGTCAAGCATTTTGAAACCAAGGATACCGGCAGCCTGGGCCATCGCTTCGATGATCAACACGCCCGGCATGATGGGATGCGCGGGAAAGTGACCGTTGAAGAACGGTTCGTTGATGCTGACATTCTTGTAGGCACGAATGCGCTTTTCCTCAACATTGAGGTCCACTACGCGGTCCACCAGCAGGAACGGGTAACGGTGAGGCAGGTATTCGCGAATCTCGTTGATGTCCATCATTTCGGGGGGAAGCCTGTAATAAAGATTGGGGGCGGGCGACTAAACGCACGCCCCGCTAGCAAATCAAGGAGGCAAGTCTAGCGGCTGTGCACACTTGATATGGAAATGGTATCAGCCTTCTGATGAAGCATTACCGCCAGGGGTCACGTCCCCAACACGCTTTTCCAGCTGTTTGAGACGTCGAGCCATGTCGTCGAGCTGCCTCAACCGTGCTGCACTCTTGCGCCATTCAGCCGCAGGCTGCATGGCGGTACCGGATGAATAGGCCCCCGGCTCGGTAATCGAGTGGGTCACCATGGTCATGCCGGTGATGAAAACGTTGTCGCAAATATCGATATGCCCCACCAGCCCGACGCCACCGGCAAGCATGCAATGCTTGCCGATCCTGGTGCTGCCGGAAATCCCCACGCACGCCGCCATGGCGGTGTGATCGCCAATCTGTACGTTGTGGGCAATCTGGATCTGGTTGTCGAGCTTCACACCGTTGCCGATCACGGTATCGGCCAAGGCCCCGCGATCGACAGCCGTGTTGACGCCGATTTCCACGTCGTCGCCGATCAAAACGCCGCCGACCTGGGCAATCTTGTTCCAGATACCTTTGGAGTTGGCAAAACCGAAGCCCTCCCCTCCGATCACAGCACCTGACTGAATGACCACACGTTCACCGATACGCACATCGTGGTACAGGGTCACGCGGGGTGCCAGCCAGCCATCGGCACCGATTTCACAGCGCGCACCAATAAAACAATGCGCACCAACGGTCACACCGGCCGCAATGCGCGCACCACTCTCGATCACCGCAAAGGCGCCAATGCTTGCCGCAGGATCAACCTGGGCATCATCGGCGATCACCGCCGACGGGTGAATACCGCTGGCTGCCTTGGGTTTTGGATCGAACAGGTGCGACACCTGCGCATAGGCCAGGTACGGATCAGCTACCACCAGCGCATCCCCGGCAAACCCTTCGGCGTCAGCGGCCTTGAGCAATACGGCTGCGGCTTGGCTGTCGACGAGGTATTTACGGTATTGAGGGTTTGCGAGGAAGCTCAACTGAGCTGGGCCAGCCTCCTGCAAGGTGGCTAGCCCAGTGATTTCCTTCTCCTTGGAGCCACGCAAGGTGGCCCCCAGGAACTCGGCCAACTCGCCGAGCTTGATAGTCGCGGTCATGGCTTACTTCAGCTGGTTCATGCGCTCGATCACCTGACGGGTGATGTCGTATTGAGGCTTGACGTCGATCACTGCGCCACGCTCGAACACCAGGTCAAAGGCACCTTTCTTGATGACTTCTTCCACAGCGCTGTCGAGTTTCGGCTTGAGCTGCTTGAGCATTTCACGGTCGGCAACAGCCTTGGCTTCGTTCAGTTCCTTGGATTGGAACTGGTAGTCACGGGCCTTTTGCTTGAACTCAAGCTCCAGACGCTCGCGCTCGCCTTGCTGCATTTTGTCGCCACCGGCTACCAGACGATCCTGGATGCCCTTGGCGCTGCTTTCCAGAGTCTTGAGCTTGGTCAGTTGCGGACCGAATTTCTTCTCGGCATCCACGGCGTATTTCTTGGCCGCGTCGGATTCCAGCAAAGCCATCTGATAGTTCAGGACGGCGATTTTCATTTCGGCGAAGGCCGGGGTGGTTACCAGCACGGTGGCCAGCAGAACCAATTGAGTCAACTTACGCACGATGTACTCCTACAGAATCCGTTGTCGTTATCTTGGGTCAGACGCTTAGAACGTCTGGCCGAGGGAGAATTGGAAAATCTGGGTTTCAGCGTTATCCGGTTTCTTGATCGGCATGGCCAGAGCAAAGCTCAACGGGCCAAGCGCAGTCACCCACGTCACGCCAACACCCACGGAGCTCGCCAGGTTGCTGAGGCTCACGTCGTTGCATTGAGTCTTGGACTTCACGCCGCTTGGGTTGGTGATCTGCTCACACTTGGAGTCGAACACGTTACCCACGTCCCAGAAGACCGAAGTACGCAGGGATCGCTGATCCTTGACGAACGGCAACGGGAACAGGATTTCCGCACCACCCTGGATCAACACGTTACCACCGAATGGCAGCGGGTCGTTGTCAGAGTCAACGACGGTACCAGTGTTACCGGTCACGCCGACACCACGGCTCGGCGTACCACGCGGGCCCAGGGTACTGTCCTTGAAGCCACGTACCGAGTTGAAACCACCGGCATAGTAGTTCTCATAGAACGGCAAGCCATTGGTCGAACCATAACCATCGCCATAACCCAGCTCAGTGTGCAGGCGCATGGTGTAGTTATCGCTCAGCGGCTGGAACAACTGGCCACGGTAGTCGAGCTTGAAGAACGACAGGTCGCTGCCCGGCGTGGTGGTTTCCAGGGTCAGGCTCTGGGAGTGACCACGGGTCGCCAGTACACCTTTGTTCAGGGTCGACTCGGACCAGCCGGCAGACGCCTTGAAGTTCAGGAACTTGTCACCTTCACGGCGGGTGAAGTCGAAGATTTCGTCCACGGTGTAGACACCGGTCTTGATCTCATCCTGCTGCGCGGTCAGGCCGAAGGTCAGGCGCGAGGTTTCGCTGATCGGGTAGCCAACGTTGACACCCGCGCCGAGGCTGTCGATCGCATAGCTTGCAACGTCAACATCGAGGTCTTTGTAGTCGGTGGTGCGGTAGAAGGCGTTGTAGCCCAGGCTCACACCGTCAGCAGTCCAGTAGGGGTCGGTATAACCGAAGTTATAGCGGCTCTGGTATTCGCTGCGGGTCAGGCCGATGGAGACACGGTTACCGGTACCGAGGAAGTTGTTCTGGGTGATGGAACCACCCAGGATCAGGCCCGCGCTCTGCGCAAAACCGACGCTGGCGGTGATGGAACCCGACGCTTGTTCCTCTACGGCGTAATTCACGTCAACCTGGTCATCCACGCCCGGTACAGCCGGGGTTTCGACGTTGACTTCCTTGAAGAAGCCCAGGCGCTCAAGACGGGTCTTGGACTGGTCGATCAGGTACGTCGACGCCCAGCCACCTTCCATCTGGCGCATTTCACGGCGCAGCACTTCGTCCGCAGACTTGGTGTTGCCGCGGAAGTTGATGCGGTTTACATAGGCACGCTTGCCTGGGTCAACCACGAAGGTGATGTCCACGGTGTGGTCATCATCGTGCGGGGTCGGTACGCCGTTGACGTTGGCGAAGGTATAGCCTTCGTTACCCAGGCGACGGGTGATCAGCTCGGACGTGGTGGTCATCAGCTTGCGCGAGAACACCTGGTCTTTCTGTACCAGCAGCAGGGCCTTGACCTGGTCTTCAGGCACTTTCAAGTCGCCGCTCAGCTTGACGTCACGAACCTTGTACTTCTCGCCTTCGTTGACGTTGACGGTGATATAGACGTGCTTCTTGTCCGGGGTGATGGACACCTGGGTCGAAGCGATATCCATGTTGATATAGCCACGGTCCAGGTAGTACGAACGCAGACGCTCCAGGTCACCGGAGAGTTTTTCACGGGCGTACTTGTCATCGTTCTTGAAGAACGACAGCCAGTTGGTGGTCTTGAGCTCGAACAGGTCGATCAGGTCGTCATCAGCAAACTTGGTGTTGCCCACCACGTTGATGTGCTGAATGGCCGCCACGGTGCCTTCGTTGATGTTGACCTTCAGGCCGACACGGTTACGAGGCTGCGGGACCACTTCCGTTTCCACGGTCGCGGAGTAGCGACCCTGGGCAACGTACTGGCGCTGCAGTTCGTTACGTACACCTTCAAGGGTGGCACGCTGGAAGATCTCGCCCTCGGCCAGGCCGGATTGCTTGAGGCCCTTCATGAGGTCTTCAGTAGAGATCGCCTTGTTGCCCTCGATCTCGATACTGGCGACGGAAGGTCGCTCGACGACAGTGATGACCAGGACGTTACCTTCGCGCCCCAGTTGGATGTCTTGAAAGAAACCGGTTTTGAACAGCGCACGAGTGGATTCCACCAGGCGACGGTCATCAGCCTGTTCACCGACGTTCAACGGTAATGCACCAAAGACGCTACCCGCGGAAACCCGCTGGAGGCCGTTGACGCGAATATCGGAGATGGTGAAGGACTCGGCGTGAACTTCGGCGATCATCAATACGGTGAGAACCGCAGTTAGCAGCAGACGTTTCATGAAGTCCTTTCTTATTCCAACTGGCAATAAACAAACTGCCGCAAAATGCGGCAGATTCGCAATTCAGCGAAGCGTTACAGTCGACCCAGATCGTTGACAAGGGCTAACAACATCACCCCGACCACCAAACTGATACCGATCTGTATCCCCCAACCCTGCACCCGATCCGACAAGGGGCGACCACGCACCCACTCGACCAGATAAAACAACAGATGCCCCCCATCCAATACAGGAATGGGCAACAAATTCAGAACACCCAGGCTAATACTCAGATAAGCCAGGAAATTCAGGAAATCCGCGACACCCGACTGGGCAGAAGCGCCCGCCACTTTAGCAATGGTTATCGGTCCACTCAAGTTTTTTACCGAGAGCTCGCCGAACAACATTTTCTTGAGGGATTCGAGGGTCAGCACACTCATGGTCCAGGTGCGTTTTGCACCCTCGCCAATTGCCGCCAACGGCCCGAAACTGACCTCACGCACCATCGATGGCGGCCACTCGGGACTCTTGACGCCAGCCCCCAGGTAACCCCCGGCCGCCTTGGCTTCACCACGTACCGCCAGGGTCACGGGGACGTCGATTTGAGCACCGTCTCGCTCAACTTTCAGCACAATTTTGGTATCAGGGCGTACACGCACCAGATCGACCACTTGTTGCCATTCACCCAGCGCCTGGCCATCGAGGGCCAGCAGGCGATCGCCGGTTTTCAGGCCTGCGGCCTGGGCCGGACCCTTCGGATCCAACTCGGCAAGCACCGGCGGCAGCGCAGGACGCCACGGACGGATACCCAGGGATTTGATCGGATCAGGCTCATCAGCGCCCTTGAGCCAATGGTCCAAGGCCAACGAACGCGGGGTTTCAGCGCTGGAATCCTGCTCACGCACCACGACATTGACGGTGCCGCTTTCACCCAAGCGGCGCACCAGTTGCAAATTGACCGCGCCCCATCCGGTGGTCGGCTCGCCATCTATAGAAACAATTTCCTGGCCGGCAACCAGACCTGCCTTGGCCGCAATGCTGTCTGCCTCGACCGCGCCGATGACTGGACGCACCTGCTGGCTGCCCAGCATGGCCAAGACCCAGAAGAAGAACATTGCCAACAGGAAGTTGGCGATCGGGCCAGCGGCAACGATAGCGATACGCTGACGAACGGTCTTGCGATTGAAGGATTGATCCAGTTGATCAGCCGGCACTTCGCCTTCGCGCTCATCGAGCATCTTGACGTAGCCACCCAACGGGATGGCCGCAATCACGAACTCCGTACCACGACGGTCATGCCAGCGAACCAGCGGCATGCCGAAACCGACGGAAAAGCGCAGTACCTTGACGCCGCAACGACGCGCCACCCAGAAGTGGCCGAATTCGTGGAAGGTGACCAGCACGCCCAGAGCAACCAGGGTGCCGACAATCATGTAAAGCGCACTCATCTAATTTCTCCGCATTCCAATCCAGCGCCTGAAGACTCAAACGCGCCCACAGACTAACGCGTGTTGCGGCTCAACCATTGCTCGGCCAAGGTCCGTGCCTTGGAGTCCGCCTCAAATACTGCCCCAAGGTCATTCACAGCCACCACCGGCTCAAGACTCAGGACGTCCTCGATAATACTCGCGATCTGCGGAAAGCGGATGCGCCGTTCGAGAAACGCCGCCACGGCCACCTCGTTAGCCGCATTGAGCATCGCCGGCGCACTGTTACCCGCCTCTGCCGCGTGTCGCGCCAAGCGCAGACACGGAAAGCGCTGCTCGTCCGGCGCTTCAAAGTCCAGGCGAGCGATTGCAAACAGGTCCAAAGGCGCCACACCGGAATCAATCCGCTCCGGCCAGGCCAGGGCGTTGGCGATCGGCGTACGCATATCGGGATTGCCCAACTGGGCCAATACCGAACCGTCCACGTAGTCGACCAGCGAATGAATCACGCTTTGCGGGTGAATGACCACCTCAACCTGGTCCGGCCGTGCGTCGAACAACCAGCAGGCCTCGATCAACTCCAGGCCCTTGTTCATCATGCTTGCCGAATCCACGGAGATCTTGCGCCCCATCGACCAGTTCGGATGGGCGCACGCCTGATCCGGGGACACCTGCTCCAGGTCTGCCAGCGGAGTTTGTCGAAAAGGACCACCGGAGGCTGTGAGCAGAATCCGACGCACGCCAACCTGGCTCAAGCCACGGGCATAGTCACCGGGCATGCACTGGAAGATTGCGTTGTGCTCGCTGTCCAGGGGCAGCAGCACGGCACCGCTTTTACGCACCGCCTGCATAAAGAGTGCACCGGACATCACCAGTGCTTCTTTATTGGCCAGCAGGATTTTTTTGCCCGCATCAACGGCGGCCAAGGTTGGGCGCAAGCCCGCGGCACCGACGATAGCGGCGACCACTGTATCGACTTGCGCATCGGCCGAGACCTGGCACAACCCCTCCTCCCCCACCAGCACCTGAGTGGCCAGCCCGGCAGCCCGCAAGTCATCCTGCAGACTGCGCGCCGCTGCCGCTTCAGGCACCACCGCAAAACGCGGTACGTGGCGTACACACAACGCCAGCAATTCGCTCAGGCGGGTGAACCCGGTCAGGGCAAACACTTGATAGCGGTCAGGGTGACGTGCGATCACATCAAGGGTACTCAACCCTACCGAGCCGGTTGCACCGAGCACGGTCACTTGTTGCAGACGGCTCACGAAGCAGTCATCCACAACAGCACGGCAAAGATCGGGATGGCAGCGGTAAGGCTGTCGATACGGTCCAGCACCCCGCCGTGACCCGGCAGCAGGTTACTGCTGTCCTTGATCCCGGCCTGGCGCTTGAACATGCTTTCGGTGAGATCGCCCACAACCGAAATAAAGACGACGATGGCCGTGCCCAGCAGGGCGAGGAAGATGTCCGTGACCGACCAATCCCGTACAACACCGACCACCAACGTGATCAGCAGGGTCAATGCCAGACCGCCGTACACACCTTCCCAGCTCTTGCCCGGACTGACCGCCGGCGCCAGCTTGCGCTTGCCGAATGCCCGACCCGAGAAGTAGGCGCCGATATCCGCGCCCCACACCAGCACCATCACCGCCATGATCAGCCAGTTACCCATCGGCGCATTCTTGATCTCCACCAACCCTTGCCAGGCAGGCAACAGAATCAACAAGCCAATCACCAACTTGCTGGCCACACTGGACCAATGCCCACTGCTGCGTGGAAACGTCAGCACCAGATAGGTCGCAAGCGCCCACCACAGCACCGCAGCGCCCAGCACCCAAGGGACGATGATGCTCGACAGGGCATGCATCAGAAACAGCAGCACCGCCACCACTGCGGCATACGCCACGCGTGGCAACTGTGCGTTGAACCCTGCCAATCGCGCCCATTCCCAGGCACCAAGGGTTACAACCAGGCCAATAAACAGGGCAAAACCGGAACCGTCGAGCAGGAAAAACCCACACAAGGCGATCGGCAACAGGATCAGTGCTGTGATGATTCGTTGTTTAAGCATTTAAACCCGGGCTCCAGCTTCGACCTGCTCGCTCGTTTTACCGAAGCGACGTTGGCGGGAAGCGAAATCGGCCAGCGCGGTGCGCATGGCATCGTGTTTGAAGTCCGGCCAGAACAGGTCGGAGAAGTACAGCTCGGTGTAGGCCAACTGCCACAAGAGGAAGTTGCTGATGCGATGCTCGCCGCCGGTACGGATGCACAAGTCTGGCAACGGCAGGTCGCCGGTCACCAGGCAGGTTTGCAACAGCTCAGGCGTGATGTCGTCTGGCCGCAGATGACCGGCCTGCACTTCGCGAGCCAGCCGCTGCGCAGCTTGGGCGATATCCCACTGGCCGCCGTAATTGGCTGCGATCTGCAACACAAAACGGTTGGCGCCAGCCGTGATGGCCTCGGCTTCGCGCATGGCCGCCTGCAGTTCCGGGTGGAACCGCGAGCGATCACCGATGATGCGCAGGCTGATATTGTTGTCGTTAAGGCGCTTGGCCTCACGACGCAACGCCTTGAAGAACAGATCCATCAAGGCGCTGACCTCTTCGGCGGGCCGCTGCCAGTTTTCACTGGAAAAGGCGAACAAGGTCAACACCTCGACCTTCGCCTCGGCACACACCTCAATCACAGCCCGCACCGCATCGACACCCGCTTTATGCCCGGCGACACCGGGCATAAAGCGTTTCTTCGCCCAGCGATTATTCCCATCCATGATGATCGCGACATGGCGCGGCACCACAGAGGGTACAGTCTGCTTGGTCTTTTCCATGAAGGCGTCCTGACCCCTTATACGGCCATCAGGTCCTTTTCTTTATCGTCGGTGGCCTTGGTGATCTGGGCCTCGGCGTCCTTGGTCAGCTTATCGATATCGGCAACGGCGCGACGCTCTTCGTCTTCGCTGATTTCCTTGTCCTTGACCAACTTCTTCAGGTCACCCAAGGCATCGCGACGGATGTTACGCACAGCAACACGTGCATCTTCAGCTGCGCTGCGCGCCTGCTTGGTGAAGCCCTTGCGGGTTTCCTCAGTCAGGGCTGGCATGGAGATCAACAGCAACTCACCCAGGTTGGTCGGGTTGAGGTTCAGGCCGGCGCTCTGGATTGCCTTGTCGACAGCACCGAGCATGTTGCGCTCGAAGGCCACGACTTGCAGGGTGCGCGAGTCCTTGACGGTGATGTTGGCCACCTGAGTGATGGAGGTGTCGGTGCCGTAGTACGGGACCATCACGCTGCCCAGGATACTTGGGTGCGCCTTGCCGGTACGAATCTGGCCAAATGCATGGGCCAGGGATTCCAGGGATTTGTGCATACGCTCTTGAGCGTCTTTCTTGATTTCGTTGATCATTGTTGGCCTTCCTCGATCAGAGTCCCTTCTGCGCCGCCGTGTACGATATTCAGCAGGGCGCCGGGCTTGTTCATATTAAATACGCGCAGCGGCATCTTGTGGTCGCGGCACAGGCAAATAGCCGTCAGATCCATCACACCCAGCTTGCGATCCAGCACTTCATCGTAGGTCAGATGATCGAACTTCTCGGCATGCGGGTCTTTGAATGGGTCTGCGGTGTACACGCCATCCACCTTGGTCGCCTTCAGTACCACATCAGCATCGATTTCGATGGCACGCAAGCACGCCGCGGAATCAGTGGTAAAGAACGGGTTACCGGTACCGGCGGCGAAGATCACCACTTCTTTTGAGTTCAAATGGCGCATGGCTTTGCGGCGATCATAGTGATCGGTCACGCCCACCATGGAAATAGCCGACATCACGATTGCCGAGATATTGGCACGCTCCAGGGCATCACGCATCGCCAGGGCGTTCATCACAGTGGCCAGCATGCCCATGTGGTCGCCAGTGACCCGATCCATGCCGGCCGCACTCAGTGCCGCGCCACGGAACAGGTTACCGCCGCCGATCACCAGGCCGACTTGTACGCCGATGCCGACCAGTTGGCCGACTTCCAGCGCCATGCGGTCGAGCACCTTGGGATCAATCCCGAACTCTTCCGAGCCCATCAGGGCCTCGCCGCTGAGCTTGAGTAGAATGCGTTTATAGCGAGCCTGATAACCACTGCCCTGCTGAGCCATTGCGAATCTCTCCTGCGGCGTATTTTTAAAAATTCTTGGCGAGCCGTTTACGGCTTGCGTTCACTCTAGCTGGACGCTGTCACAGCGCCATCGGAACACGGCTTTGTAAGCCAGTTCCGAGGGTAAGCCAAATAAATTCGGCCTCCCATTTGAAAAGAGGCTGCGCGCGTGAGCGGGCAGCCTCTTTCGGGCGACAGTTGAAAACTGTCTTATTGCTTGGCGGCAGCCAGCTGGGCAGCAACTTCTTCAGCGAAGTTGTCGACCGGCTTCTCGATGCCTTCGCCTACTTTGAAGTAGGTGAAGGAAACGATTTCAGCACCGGCTTTCTTAGCCAGTTCGCCAACCTTGATTTCAGGGTTCTTGACGAACGCCTGCTCAACCAGGCTTGCTTCAGCCAGGAACTTGCTGATACGGCCTTTGACCATGTTTTCAACAATGTTTTCTGGCTTGCCTTTGATTTTTTCTTCGTTCAGCTGCAGGAACACAGCTTTTTCGCGCTCGATGGCTTCGGCAGAAACTTCCGAAGGCAGCAGGAACTCAGGGTTGCTGGCCGCTACGTGCATAGCGATGTCTTTGGCCAGTTCAACGTTGCCGCCTTTCAGGACAACTGCAACACCGATCTTGTTGCCGTGCAGGTAACCACCAACAACATCACCTTCAACGCGCACCAGGCGACGGATGTTGACGTTTTCGCCAACCTTGCCGACCAGTACCAGGCGAGCAGCTTCTTGAGCCTCGATCAGCGGAGCGACGTCAGTCAGTTTGTCGGCGAACGCTTTTTCAACGCTGGCAGCAACAAATGCCTTGAAGTCGTCCTGCAGAGCCAGGAAGTCGGTCTGCGAGTTCACTTCCAGCAGAACGGCAGATTTGCCGTCTTCTTTCAGAGCGATAGCGCCTTCAGCAGCTACGTTGCCTGCTTTCTTGGCAGCCTTGATGGCGCCGGAAGCACGCATGTCATCAATGGCTTTTTCGATGTCGCCGTCAGCCTTTTCCAGGGCTTTCTTGCAATCCATCATGCCTTCGCCGGTACGCTCACGCAGTTCTTTAACCAACGCTGCAGTAATTGCTGCCATTTTCAAATTCCTCTTGGATAGGTTTTCAACCATTCCACCCGATCGAACGGGGGATCAATTCTTCCCGAACCACCCTTGTAGGCCGCTGCACGTTACAGATGATGTAGCTGCGCCGCTCACAAATGGTTTTCGAGGTGGCAAAAAGGGGGCCAAGCCCCCTTTTTGCTTACTGAGTCAACGCCAGGGCGTCAATTACTCAGCTGCGGCTACCGGAGCTTCTTCAACGAACTGCTCGGTACCACCAGCAACGTGGTTACGACCACGGATTACAGCGTCAGCCATCGAACCCATGTACAGCTGGATAGCGCGGATTGCGTCATCGTTGCCTGGGATGATGTAGTCAACGCCTTCCGGGCTGCTGTTGGTATCGACTACGCCGATAACAGGGATGCCCAGCTTGTTGGCTTCGGTGATCGCGATGCGCTCGTGATCAACGTCGATAACGAACAGTGCGTCAGGCAGACCGCCCATGTCCTTGATACCACCCAGGGAACGATCGAGCTTTTCCAGGTCACGGGAGCGCATCAGCGCTTCTTTCTTGGTCAGCTTGGCGAAAGTACCGTCTTCGGCTTGCACTTCAAGGTCACGCAGACGCTTGATGGAAGCACGGATGGTTTTGAAGTTGGTCAGCATGCCGCCCAACCAGCGGTGATCGACGTACGGCGAACCGCAACGTGCTGCTTCTTCAGCAACGATCTTGCCAGCGGAACGCTTGGTACCGACGAACAGAATCTTGTTTTTGCCCTGGGCCAGGCGCTCTACGAAAGTCAGAGCTTCGTTGAACATTGGCAGGGTTTTTTCAAGGTTGATGATGTGGATCTTGTTACGCGCGCCGAAAATGTACTTACCCATTTTCGGGTTCCAGTAACGGGTCTGGTGACCGAAGTGCACACCGGCCTTCAGCATATCGCGCATGTTGACTTGGGACATGATAGTTCCTTAATAAGTCGGGTTTGGCCTCCACGTATCCCAATGACCAACCAGCGGCATCAAGGCCTCCGGCACCCAGGTCATCGTGTCGACACGTGTGTGGATTTAAGCTCTTCGGGGCATCCCCGGAAAGCGGCGCATTTTATACCACACGAAGGGCGAAAACGAAACCCGCAATCACATTTGGCGTGCGCGACTTATGCGCAACCCTTTGAATAGAGCGGATATAGCCCCACCTTATAGAGAGAAGCGATCGTCAGGGGCTCATGATTTGCCGCCCGCGTCTGTTAGAATCGCGTTTTTTGGGGCTTGTGCGAAATTCTGTAACCTTTTGTCGCGCGCCCGTAAACCGTATTGATTTCAGCGCGCCGCGCTAGAGAGAGCCTGTATGACTGTTAGTTTGAAAACCGCCGAAGACATCGCCGGCATGCGCATTGCCGGCAAACTGGCTGCCGACGTGCTGGAAATGATTGCCGAACACGTCAAGCCGGGCGTCACCACCGACACCCTGAACCAGATCTGCCATGACTATATCGTCAATGTGCAGGGCGCCATTCCTGCGCCGCTGAACTACAAGGGCTTCCCCAAGTCGATCTGCACCTCGATCAACCACGTGGTCTGCCACGGCATCCCGTGCGACAAACCCCTGAAAGACGGCGACACCCTGAACATCGACGTCACCGTGATCAAGGACCGTTACTTCGGCGACACCAGCCGCATGTTCCACGTCGGCAACGTGCCGGTCTGGGCCGAGCGCCTGTCCCAGGTCACCCAGGAATGCATGTACAAGGCCATCGAAATCGTCAAGCCCGGCTGCCGCCTGGGCGATATCGGTGAAGTGATCCAGAAACACGCTGAAAAGAACGGTTTCTCGGTGGTACGTGACTTCTGTGGCCACGGCATCGGCACCGTATTCCATGAAGAACCGCAGATCCTGCACTACGGCCGCGCCGGCACCGGCATGGAGCTCAAGGCAGGCATGACATTCACCATCGAGCCGATGATCAACCAGGGCAAGGCCGACACCAAGGTGCTGGGCGACGGCTGGACCGCCATCACCAAGGACCGCAAGCTCTCGGCCCAGTGGGAACACACCCTGCTGGTCACCGAAACCGGCTACGAGATCTTCACCCTGCGCGCCGACGACACGATCCCACGCGTTTCGGCCTGAAGGTTGCCCAGGTTTTCCCACAGCGTGTTGTGACTGACTATAGATAGAAAGGAAAGCCGATCGATGCCCCAGGTGGATCCCGAACTCTTCGACCGCGGCCAGTTCCAGGCCGAACTGGCCCTGAAGGCAAGTCCCATCGCCGCTTTCAAGAAGGCGATCCGCCAGGCCCGCGAGGTGCTCGATGAGCGCTTTCGCAGCGGCCGGGACATCCGCCGCCTGATCGAGGACCGCGCCTGGTTCGTCGACAACATCCTGCAAAAAGCCTGGGAACAGTTCAACTGGAGTGAAGACGCCGACATCGCCCTGGTGGCCGTCGGCGGCTATGGCCGTGGCGAACTGCACCCCTACTCCGACATCGACCTGCTGATCCTGCTGGACAGCGCGGACCATGAGATCTTTCGCGATTCCATCGAGCGTTTTCTGACGCTGCTGTGGGACATCGGCCTTGAAGTCGGCCAGAGCGTGCGCTCGGTGGACGAATGCGCCGAAGAGGCCCGCGCCGACCTCACCGTGATCACCAACCTGATGGAAAGCCGCACCATCGCCGGCCCCGAGCGCCTGCGCCAGCGCATGCTGGAAGTCACCAGCACCGCGCACATGTGGCCGAGCAAGGAGTTCTTCCTGGCCAAGCGCGCCGAGCAGAAGACCCGGCACCACAAGTACAACGACACTGAATACAACCTGGAACCCAACGTCAAAGGCTCGCCGGGCGGGCTGCGCGACATCCAGACGATTTTGTGGGTAGCCCGTCGCCAGTACGGCACCCTGAACCTGCGCGCCCTGGCTGGCGAAGGCTTTCTGGTAGAGAGCGAAAACGCCCTGCTGGCTTCATCCCAGGAATTCATCTGGAAAGTACGCTACGCCCTGCACATGCTCGCCGGCCGTTCCGAAGACCGCCTGCTGTTCGATCACCAGCGCTCCATCGCCACCCTGCTGGGTTTTGAAGGCGAAGACGCCAAGACCAGCATTGAAAGCTTCATGCAGCAGTACTACCGGGTGGTCATGAGCATTGCCCAGCTCAGCGACCTGATCATCCAGCACTTCGAAGAAGTGATCCTCGCCCCCGAAGACGAAGCGCCGCCGCAGCCAATCAATGCGCGCTTCCAACTCCACGACGGCTATATCGAGGCACGCAACGACAACGTGTTCCGCCGCACCCCGTTCGCCATGCTGGAAATCTTCGTGTTGATGGCCCAACAGCCGGAAATCAAAGGTGTGCGCGCCGACACCATCCGCCTGCTGCGGGAAAACCGTCACCTGATCGACGATGATTTCCGCAATGACATCCGCAACACCAGCCTGTTTATCGAGCTGTTCAAGTGCAAGATCGGTATCCACCGCAACCTGCGTCGCATGAACCGCTACGGCATCCTCGGGCGTTATCTGCCGGAGTTCGGTTTTATCGTCGGGCAGATGCAGCACGACCTGTTCCACATCTATACGGTGGATGCGCACACCCTGAACCTGATCAAGCACCTGCGTAAGCTGCAGTACACCCAGGTGTCGGAGAAATTCCCGCTAGCCAGTAAGCTCATGGCCAAGCTGCCCAAGCCGGAGCTGATCTACCTGGCCGGCCTGTACCACGACATCGGCAAGGGCCGGCATGGCGACCACTCCGAAGTCGGCGCCGTCGACGCCGAGGCCTTCTGCCAGCGCCACCAACTGCCGCAATGGGACAGCCGCCTGATCGTCTGGTTGGTGCAGAACCATCTGGTCATGTCGACCACGGCCCAGCGCAAGGACTTGTCCGACCCGCAGGTGATCCATGACTTCGCACAGGCGGTCGGCGATGAAACCCGCCTCGACTACCTGTACGTGCTGACTGTCTCCGACATCAACGCCACCAACCCGACGCTGTGGAACTCATGGCGCGCCAGCCTGTTGCGCCAGCTGTACACCGAGACCAAGCGCGCCCTGCGCCGTGGCCTGGAAAACCCGGTGGACCGCGAAGAGCAGATCCGCCGCACCCAAAGCGCGGCGCTGGATATCCTGGTGCGCGGCGGCAACGACCCGGACGACGTCGAGCAACTGTGGTCGCAACTGGGTGACGATTACTTCCTGCGCCACACTGCCGGCGATGTAGCCTGGCACACTGACGCGATCCTGCAGCAGCCCGCCGATGGCGGCCCGCTGGTACTGATCAAGGAAACCACCCAGCGCGAGTTCGAAGGCGGCACGCAGATCTTCATCTATGCACCCGACCAGCACGACTTCTTCGCCGTGACCGTGGCAGCCATGGACCAGCTCAACCTGAACATCCACGATGCCCGGGTGATCACTTCCAGCAGCCAGTTCACCCTCGACACCTACATCGTGCTCGACACCGAAGGCGAGTCCATCGGCGACAACCCGGCGCGGGTGAAAAAGATCCGCGAAGGCCTCACCGAAGCCCTGCGCAACCCGGACGACTACCCGACCATCATCCAGCGCCGGGTGCCACGCCAGCTCAAGCACTTTGCGTTTGCGCCCCAGGTGACCATCTCCAACGACGCGCAGCGCCCGGTCACCGTGCTGGAACTCAGCGCGCCGGACCGCCCAGGCTTGCTGGCACGGATCGGCGGGATCTTCCTGGAGTTCGACCTGTCATTGCAGAACGCCAAGATTGCGACCCTCGGCGAGCGGGTGGAAGACGTGTTCTTCATCACCGACGCCGACAACCAGCCGCTGTCCGATCCTGAGCTGTGCCTGCGATTGCAGGAAGCCATCGTGCAGCAGTTGAGCGTGCCCCAGGAACCCGGTGTCGAGTTGACGCGCCTGACGATCTAAACCTCATTCCAGTTTTTAACGCCTTGCACGAGATTCCCATGAACAACGCCCTGAACCAGCTGCAGCCCTACCCGTTCGAGAAACTGCGCGCCCTGCTGGGCAGCGTCACGCCGAACCCGGACAAGCGCCCGATTGCGCTGTCCATCGGCGAGCCCAAACACAAATCCCCGACCTTCGTGGCCGAGGCACTGAGCAGCAACCTCGACCAGATGGCCGTGTACCCCACCACCCTGGGCATCCCGGCGCTGCGCGAGGCTATCGGCGCCTGGTGTGAACGTCGCTTCAACGTGCCCAAGGGCTGGCTCGACCCGGCGCGCAATATCCTGCCGGTCAACGGCACCCGCGAGGCGCTGTTCGCCTTCACCCAGACCGTGGTCAACCGTGGCGACGATGCGCTGGTCGTCAGCCCGAACCCGTTCTACCAAATCTACGAAGGCGCCGCGTTCCTGGCCGGGGCCAAGCCGCATTACCTGCCATGCCTGGATGAGAACGGCTTCAACCCGGACTTCGACGCCGTGACGCCGGATATCTGGAAACGCTGCCAGATCCTGTTCCTGTGCTCCCCCGGCAACCCGACCGGCGCACTGATCCCGGTCGAGCCCTGAAAAAAACTGATCGCCCTGGCCGACGAATACGACTTCGTCATCGCCGCCGACGAGTGCTACAGCGAGCTGTACTTCGATGAGCAAACCCCGCCGCCGGGCCTGCTGAGCGCCTGTGTCGAACTGGGCCGCCAGGACTTCAAGCGCTGCGTGGTGTTCCACAGCCTGTCCAAGCGCTCCAACCTGCCAGGCCTGCGCTCCGGCTTCGTGGCCGGCGACGCCGAGATCCTCAAGGCCTTCCTGCTGTACCGCACCTACCACGGCTGCGCGATGCCGGTACAAACCCAGCTGGCCAGCATCGCCGCCTGGCAGGACGAAGCCCACGTACTGGCCAACCGCGACCTGTACCGCGAGAAATTCGACGCCGTGCTGGCGATCCTCAAGCCAGTGCTGGATGTGCAACACCCCGACGGTGGTTTCTACCTGTGGCCGAATGTGAATGGCGACGATGCCGCATTCTGCCGCGACCTGTTCGTGGAAGAACACGTGACCGTGGTGCCGGGCTCGTACCTGTCGCGGGAAGTCGATGGTTTCAACCCTGGGGCCGGCCGTGTGCGCCTGGCGCTGGTTGCGCCGCTGGCCGAGTGCGTGGAAGCTGCCGAGCGGATTCGGGATTTCATCCAGCGTCAACGCTAATTCTAATGGCCGCTTACGCTGTAAGCGGCCAACACCGGGAAAGATCACGTAACCCTTTCAACGGGAACACTCAAGCGTCCCTGCCCCACCAAAAGTACCCGCCATTCATGGTTTTAATGGCCTATCCGGTTTTTACTTTTGATGGATCACTCATGACTGTCCATAACTTGACCGCCCCTGTAATTTCGCCCCCTGCCGCCGATGCTTCGCCCCCCACAAGACATAAACGCGGCATCGCCTCTACCAGCAAACTATGGCCACAACATTCAGTACTGAAAATATCTTTATTGAATATGACCGAAGAACAAAAAAGTCTTGTAAAAACCAACATAAAAAAATGGATCCCTCACACTAACCTCTATTTGAAGTTCGTCGAAACGTCGAATGGCGACATCAGAATCAGCGCAGACAACACCACCAGTTCTGGCTGGTCTCGCGTTGGGACGGACGCAAAAAATGCACCGCCCTATGAACCGACCATGAGTATTGGCTTCAAGAACACACCGGAACGCATTGAAGCTCAAGTGCTGCATGAGTTTGGTCATGCCCTGGGGTTAAGGCATGAGCACCAGCACCCAGACCGGACATTGCAGATTGATGATGAAGGGGTTTACAAAGAGTTTGAATCGCGAAGTAAAACAAGAGCTGAGGCTTACAATGACATCCTCAAGAAATTCTACCGCAGCACCGTGACTACCTCGCCTTACGACGAGCACTCCATCATGCACTACAGCTTTCCCGCTTCACGCCTGATAGAGTCGAACGAAATCCCCAAGCCCCTGCAACTGTCGGAAGGTGATAAAAACTTTATAAAGTCTCTTTATCCAGAAGATAGCTCCCCGTATGGAAAGCTCCTTAATACGTTAATCAGAGTACTGATCAAATCATGAGCCCGCTTAGTTACGTCCAATAACATTTTTATTTGACGGCGCCCAGATTAGCCTCACTCATGTCCAAGTCCGCCAACACCTCCCGCAGAACATCATCACCGATCTGGTGATGGCGGCTCAGGCTATATAGCTCCAAGCGTTGCGCGCGCAGGGCCTTGAGCCGCAACTTGCGCTCAAGCTGATCCATCTGCAACGCCAAGGCCTGGGCTTCAGCCGAATCGTTGAACACTTCCAACTGGTGGCGATATTCCGACATCAGCCGCGCCTTGAGTTCGGCAGCCAGCGCGGCCTGGGCAGCGTCTGCGGTCTCGGTTTCAGCGGGCTCTTGCGCCTCCAGGGCATGGATCGCTGCCACAGCGGTCTTTCTCCATGCCTCGCGCACTTCGTTGTGGCGTTTTTCATCCGGGCTCTTTTCAATGCCGCGCAGCAGTAATGGCAAGGCAATACAAGCAGCGATCAACGACAGCAGAATCACGCCGGCAGCAATAAAGATCAGCAGGTCGCGCTCGGGAAAATCCTGGCCCGGCGCCAACAGCAACGGCACCGACATCACGCCGGCCAGGGTCACTGCCCCGCGCACCCCACCGACGGTCAACAGCCAACAGGATCGAGCGGTAGGCACCAGGGTAAGCTCACTTTTCCCACGCAAGCGGCGCAACAGGCCTGACAGGCGCCAGATGCTTTGCACCCAGATAAAGCGCAACACCACCAGCACCAGAAAGATCGCGACCACCTCCAGGCAGCGATACAACAGGGTCGGCCACAAGGTGGTTTCGTGACTCACCACCGCCTTGATGATGTCGGGCAATTGCAGCCCGAGCAGGAGGAAGATCAGCCCATTGAAGGCAAACTCCAGCAGCGACCAGACGCTGCGATTGAGCAAGCGAGTGCTGGTCTGGCGGGGCAGCAGATCCAGCCAACTTTGCATCATGCCCGCCGCCACTGCCGACAAAATCCCAGAAGCACCCAGACGTTCAGCCAGTACATAAGCGGCAAACGGCAGCAACAACATAAACACCACATGCGTCGCCGGATCATCCCAGCCCCGCGCAATCATCCAGGCACGCAGGCGGCCGACCAGCCAGCTCAGCGCCACGCCGACCGCCAGGCCACCCACGGCAACCAATACAAAGGTCAAGCTGGCATCGGCCAGGGAGAACACGCCGGTCAGTGCCGCTGCCAAGGCGAACTTGAAGGTCACCAAACCCGATGCATCGTTCATCAAGGCTTCGCCCTGAAGCATATGCATCAACGGCGTGGGCAAGCGGTTCTGGGAAATGGCCGACACTGCCACGGCATCCGTCGGCGACAAAACGGCCGCCAAGGCGAAGGCCACCGGTAACGGGATCGTAGGCAATATCCAATGGATGAAGTAACCGGCGCCGACCACCGTGAACAGCACAAGGCCCACGGCCAGCGTCAGGATTGGCCCCCGCAGGCGCCACAACTCGCGCTTGGGCATGCGCCAACCGTCGGAAAACAGCAGCGGCGGCAGAAACAGAAACAGGAACAGCTCCGGGTCCAACGCCACATGCAGCCCCAGCGTGGGCCAGGCCAGGAGCGCACCGGCGGCAATCTGCACCAGCGGTAATGGCAAAGGAATAACACGCCCGACCAGACGCGAAACGCTGACCAGCATCAGCAGGATAAGAACGGTGTAGGCGGTTTGCATAACGCGGGGTTCCCGGACATTCGACTTGCAACGACACACATCAGGCAACAACTGAGCGTTGAAGTGCCACATTCCCCCGCTATGTTACCCGGCTATGCCGCACCCCGGCTTTTGCACATAAGTCGCACAAAGCCGTGTGTGCTGCTGACGAGCGGCACCCAAACCCGCTGGTCGTGGCATAATCCCGGACCTTTCGTTTTGAGCATCCTAAAAGGGGGCAATTCCTTGACCGCTTCAAGCAAAACGTTGCACCTTTTCGGCATCAAAGCCTGCGACACCATGAAAAAGGCGCGCACCTGGCTCGATGAGCACGCTGTGAGCTATGAGTTCCACGACTACAAAACGGCCGGTATCGACCGCGAACACTTGACCCAATGGTGCGACGAGCACGGTTGGCAGGTGGTTTTGAACCGTGCGGGCACCACCTTTCGCAAACTCGAAGACGAACGCAAAGCCGATCTCGATCAGTCGAAAGCCATTGAATTGATGCTCGCGCAACCTTCGATGATCAAGCGCCCGGTGCTTGATCTCGGTGACAGAACCCTGATTGGCTTCAAGCCAGATAGTTATTCGGCGGCCCTCAAGTAGGCCAGCCCTTCCATTTTTGTAGAGGTAACAGCATGTCCCATTCCCTGTTCAGCCTGGGCTTCGGCGTTGGCACTCAGAACCGCCAAGGTGCTTGGCTGGAAGTGTTTTACGCACAACCGCTGCTTAATCCGTCGGCTGAAATCGTCGCGGCCATTGCGCCGATCCTCGGTTACACCGAAGGCAACCAGGCGATCACCTTCACCGTGACTCAGGCCCTGCAACTGGCCGACGCGCTCAAGGGCGTCGACGCCACCCAAGCCGCCCTGCTGAGCCGCCTGGCAGAAAGCCACACGCCGCTGGTCGCCACCCTGCTGGCCGAAGACGCCGCACTGACCTCCACGCCTGAGGCCTACCTCAAGCTGCACCTGCTGTCCCACCGCCTGGTCAAGCCCCACGGGCTGAGCCTGGCTGGCGTGTTCCCGCAGCTGCCGAACGTGGCCTGGACCAGCCAGGGCGCGATCGACATCAGCGAACTGGCCGAACGCCAACTGGAAGCCCGCCTGCGTGGCGAGCTGCTGGAAGTGTTCTCGGTGGACAAGTTCCCGAAAATGACCGACTACGTGGTTCCGGCCGGCGTGCGTATCGCTGACGCCGCGCGTATCCGCCTGGGCGCCTACGTGGGCGAAGGCACCACGGTGATGCACGAAGGTTTCGTCAACTTCAACGCCGGCACCGAAGGCCCGGGCATGATCGAAGGCCGCGTGTCGGCAGGCGTGTTCGTCGGCAAGGGCTCGGACCTGGGCGGCGGCTGCTCCACCATGGGCACCCTGTCGGGCGGCGGCAACATCGTGATCAAGGTTGGCGAAGGCTGCCTGATCGGCGCCAACGCCGGTATCGGTATCCCATTGGGCGACCGCAACACCGTGGAATCGGGCTTGTATGTCACTGCCGGGACCAAGGTTGCGCTGCTGGATGAGCAGAACCAACTGGTCAAAGTGGTCAAGGCACGTGAATTGGCCGGCCAACCGGACCTGCTGTTCCGCCGCAATTCCGAGACCGGTGCCGTGGAGTGCAAAACCCACAAATCGGCCATCGAACTGAACGAAGCGCTGCACGCTCACAACTAAGCAGCCACTCGATGCCACTAGCGGGTCCCGATCCTGGGGCTCGCTTATACGAGTCTTGACCACCATGCTTGTGCCCTCCCCCTGGCGCGCCGATTTTCCGGCCATCGCCACCCTGCAACGGCAAGACCAGACCTATCTGGACAACGCCGCTACGACGCAAAAACCCCAAGCCTTGTTGGATGCCATCAGCCATTACTACGCCAACGGCGCAGCCAATGTGCACCGTGCCCAGCATTTACCGGGCGCCCACGCGACCCAGGCCTTCGAGGACAGTCGCAGCAAGGTTGCACAGTGGCTGAATGCAGGTGACACCGGGCAAATCGTGTTTACCCACGGCGCGACCTCTGCGCTGAACCTCCTGGCCTACGGCCTTGAGCACTTATTCAATGCGGGCGATGAGATTGTCATCAGCGCCCTGGAACACCACGCCAATCTGCTGCCCTGGCAGCAACTGGCCAAGCGTCGTGCGCTCACCCTGGTGGTATTGCCACTCGGTGATGACGGCGTGATCGACCTGCACGCCGCCGCCGAGTTGATCGGCCCACGCACGCGCCTGCTGGCAGTGAGCCAGTTGTCCAACGTGCTTGGCGCCTGGCAACCGCTGGAAGCCTTGCTGGCTTTAGCACAGCCCCACGGCGCCCTGACCGTGGTCGACGGCGCCCAAGGCATCGTCCACGGTCGCCACGACGTGCAAGCGCTGGGATGCGACTTTTATGTTTTCTCCAGCCACAAGCTCTACGGCCCGGACGGTGTCGGCGTGCTCTATGGCCGCAACGAAGCCCTGCATCACCTGCGCCACTGGCAGTTCGGCGGCGAGATGGTGCAGCAGGCGGACTACCACAGCGCGAGCTTTCGCCACGCGCCGCTGGGCTTCGAGGCGGGCACTCCGCCGATTGCCGGCGTGATCGGCCTGGGCGCCAGCCTGGATTACCTGGGTTCCCTGGACCCGCAAGCGGTCATCGCCCATGAAGCGGCCCTGCATGACTACCTGTTGCGCGGCCTGAAAGCGCGCAACGGCGTGCGGGTGCTGGGCTCGCCGCAGGTGGCGCTGGTCAGCTTTGTGGTCGAGGGCGTGCATAACGCCGACCTTGCGCACCTGCTGACCGAGCAAGGCATTGCCGTACGCGCCGGCCATCATTGCGCGATGCCGCTGCTCAAGGCGATGCAACTGTCAGGAGCGATCCGCGTTTCCCTGGCGCTGTACAACGATTCCGACGATCTGGAGCGCTTTTTTGAAGCGTTGGACCAGGCGCTGGATATGTTGCGATGAGTTTGCCCGTGGATGCGATTGCCGCCTTGGAAGCCTTCCAGGCCGTAGGAAGTTGGGAACAACGCGCGCGGATGCTGATGCAGTGGGGCGAGCGGCTGCCGGGTTTAGCGGATGATGAGAAAGTCGACGCCAACCTGGTCCAGGGCTGCGAAAGCCTGGTGTGGTTGGTGGCGCGCCTGGAGCAGGGTCATTGGCAATTTGCCGCGAGCAGCGATGCGCGGATGATTCGCGGGCTGGTGGCGTTGCTGCTGGCACGGGTCAATGGGTTGTCGGCGGCGCAGTTGCGGGCGGTGGATTTGCCTGACTGGTTCAATCAACTCGGGCTTTCCCGCCAACTGTCGCCATCGCGCAGCAATGGCTTGAATGCGGTCCTACAACGCATGCGAACGCTAAGCCATACACAGGACTAAATGTGGAGGCTGCCGATTGCAGAGTGTCAGTCACTGAATAAGCTGACTGATCCACCGCTATCGGGGCAAGCCCCCTCC
>NZ_JADDUM010000244.1 GCF_015163715.1 Pseudomonas cyclaminis | reverse complement strand
CCCCCTCCCACATTCGACCGCATTTCAAAAGGTGGGAGGGGGCTTGCCCCCGATGGCTGTCTTGCAATCAACACAAAACTATCTGGCTCACCTCACGGCGCAAACGGCATCACCCGCTTGTGCTCAGTCTTGCGATACGTCTCGCAGATAATCCTGAACGCTTCCTCACGCACTGCTTCACCGTGCAGGAACGCGTCAATCTCCGCATAGGTCACGCCATGTGACGCTTCATCCGGCTTGCCTGGCGACAGGTCTTCGAGGTCGGCCGTCGGGATCTTCTCCACCAACGATTCCGGCGCGCCAAAGTGCCGTGCAATCGCACGCACCTGGTTCTTCACCAGCCCGCTCAACGGCGCGAGGTCGCACGCACCGTCACCGAACTTGGTGAAAAAGCCCATCACCGCTTCCGCCGCATGGTCGGTACCGATCACCAGGCCACCGGCCGCGCCGGCGATGGTGTATTGCGCCACCATGCGCATGCGCGCCTTGGTGTTGCCCAGCACGAAATCGCGGGAAACCGCCGCCTTGCCTTCGAACGCCGCCACTTCACTGGCCAGGGCTTTCACCGCCGGGCCGATGTTCACGGTATGGCGCTCGTCCGGCTCGATAAAGTCCACCGAGGCCTGGGCGTCGATTTCGTCGAACTGGGTGTCGTAGGGCAGGCGCACCGCGATAAAACGGTAAGCCTCATCACCGGTGCTGGCGCGCAGTTCCTGCATCGCACGTTGGGCCAACAGGCCGGCGGTCAGGGAGTCGACGCCGCCGCTGATGCCCAGTACCAATGCCTTGAGCCCGGAGTTGCGCAGGCAATCCTGGATAAAAGCCACGCGGCGGGCCACTTCGGCCTCAAGGTCGGCCTGGTCGTTGAACGGCGCTTGCACCTTGAGTTGCTGCGCAATCTCACGCTGTACGGCTTGCATGATTCACTCCTTGCTGGAAATGGCAGGTACTTTGAAAACATGACGCAAATAGGCGACAAAATTCGGGTCGGTGCAGTGGGTCTTGCCCGCTTCATCGGAGATCTTGGCGACGGGCTGGCCATTGCACGCGGTCATTTTAAGCACGATGCTCATCGGTTCCACCCCCGGAATATCGCAGGTCAGGTTGGTGCCGATACCGAAGCTCACATTAATGCGACCGCGCAGCGCCCGGAAAATCTCGAGGGCCTTGGGCAGCGACAGGCTGTCGGAGAACACCAGGGTCTTGCTCATCGGCTCGATACCCAGCTTGTGGTAGTGGGCGATGGCTTTCTCGGCCCATTGCACCGGGTCACCGGAGTCGTGGCGCAGGCCGTCGAACAGCTTGGCGAAGTACAAGTCGAAGTCGCCGAGGAACGCGTCGGTAGTGATGCAGTCGGTCAGGGCGATGCCCAAAAGGCCACGGTATTCGCGGACCCAGCAATCGAGGGCGGCGATCTGGCTGTCGATCAGGCGCGGACCCAGTTGCTGGTGGGCCATGATCCACTCGTGGGCCATGGTGCCCAGGGGCTTCATGTCCAGTTCGCGGGCCAGGTGCACGTTGCTGGTACCGACGAAGCGCCCTGGGAAGTCATGCTTGAGCACAGTGACCACTTCTTCCTGCACCCGGTACGAGAAGCGCCGGCGTGTACCGAAGTCGGCCACTTGCAGCTCCGACAGTTCCTCGCTGCTGGCATTCGCCGTCAGCCAGTCGAACTTGCGGTACAGCTGCTCGCGGGCCTGTTCGAGGATCACGGTCTGGTAGCGGTAGCGGTTACGCACTTCGCTGACGATGGCCAGCATCGGCACTTCAAACAGGATCACATGCAGCCACGGCCCGCGCAGGCGGATAAACAACTCGCCGTTCTCGATGCCGGTCTGCACATAACGCAGGTTGAAGCGGAACAGGCCGAGGAAACGCAGGAAATCCGGCTTCATAAAGCTGATGCGTTCCAGGAAGCCCAATTGGTCCGGGCTCAGGCTCAGCTCGGCGAGGCGCTCGATCTGGTAGCGGATCTCCGCCAGGTAGGGGCGCAGGTCTTCACTGTTACGGCAACGAAACTCCCATTCAACTTCCACGTTCGGGTAGTTGTGCAGCACCGCCTGCATCATGGTCAGCTTGTAGAAGTCGGTGTCGAGCAGGTTCTGCACGATGCGATCGGCAAACACACTCTCGCTCATAACGGGAATCTCCAGACGGGTCGGCGTTGGGCGCCGGCCTTTACGCACAATTAAGGAAGGGGGCTAGTGGCGCATAGACCTGTGGGGTTTTGCCAGTGATTTTTTCAGTGGGGCCACTGGCCTCATCGGGGGCAAGCCCCCTCCCACACTTGGAATGCATATCAAATGTGGGAGGGGGCTTGCCCCCGATAGCGGTATTTCAGGCGCTAAATAACCTGCTCCATCATCCATTTCACAAAGTCCCGCACCTTGGGCACCTCCGCCGAATGCTCCGGATACGCGAGGTAGTAGGCGTCCTGGCTCGGCATCGCATGCTGCCAGGGAATGACCAGCTTGCCGTCGGCCAATTCCTCTTCCACCAGGAACCTCGGTAACAACGCCACGCCACAACCCACCTGCGCCGCACGAATGCACATGTAAAAGGTGTCAAAACGCGGCCCGTGGTAGCTGTGCTCGGTTTGGTAACCCTGGCTGGCGAACCAGTCATGCCAGCCCTGGGGGCGTGAGGCGTTTTGCAACAGCACCAGTTCGCTCAGTTGCGTGGGGTCGGTGAAGGGCTTGGCGGGCAGGCTCTCGGGTGCGCAGACCGGCACCAGTTCTTCGCTGAACAGCTTCAGGCTCTCGGTGCCAGGGCGTGCGCCCTGGCCGAAGTAGAAGGCCATGTCGGCCTTGCCTTGCAGCAGTTCGTCCGGCTCCTGCTCATTGCACAGGTCCAGATGGATTTGCGGGTGACGCAACCGCCAGCCCTTTAGGCGCGGCACCAGCCAGCGCGCGCCGAAGGTGTAGGGCGTGGACACGCGCAACACTTCGGTCTCGCCGCCGTAGGAGCGCAGGTAATGGGTGGACATCTCCACCTGCGTGAGGATCTTGCGCACTTCCACCAGGTACAGGTCGCCTGCCGGGGTCATCTGCAGGCGGCGACGCACGCGGCGAAACAGCAGGTGTTGCAGCAGTTCTTCCAACTGCGCCACTTGCTTGCTGACCGCGCTCTGCGTGAGGTTCAGCTCCTCGGCGGCGCGGGTGAAGCTCAGGTGGCGGGTGGCGGCTTCGAAACACTGCAGGGCGGTGATCGAGGGCAAATGTCTTTTGTTCAGCACGGCGTGCCTCTTTTTATGCTTTGCATGAATAAACGGAATGATATCTCGCCTAATCGTCGTTTGTTGGCAAGTCTTGGGCCAGCTACAAATAAGGTCTTGATCGCCGTGCGTGGCGCGGTGCGATTTTTTGTCTGCAGATTGAAGGAGTGACCCATGGTTGCCGCATTGCTTGATCGTCTCGGGGTAAACCCGGCGCTGTACCAGTCGGGTAAACAGCCCGTGCATTCGCCGATTGATGGCAGCCGTATCGGCAGTGTGCACTGGGAAGGTGCCGCCGAGGTGGAGCAACAGGTCAGTCGCGCCGAGCATGCATTCGACGCCTGGCGCAAAGTGCCGGCGCCGCG
>NZ_JADDUM010000243.1 GCF_015163715.1 Pseudomonas cyclaminis | reverse complement strand
TGCCGCCCAAGCGCGATATCGCCGGGTTACGCGGCAAGCCTGGATTCAGCGATCATTCTGCGTCAGGTTAGCGAAAAAAATGCAGCCGATCAGCCGCGCAAACAGGCTCAGGGTTTCTGGCAGGTTAGGGTCGTCAAACAGCATCGCCCGTGAATCCAAGGCACACAGCGCGCCGAACAGGCGGCCGTCGGGCAGGAAGATCGGAGCACCGGCGTAGCTTTCGATGGCGAACTGCTTGACCACCGGGCGGGCGGCGAAGCGGCCGTTTGCACTGACTTGCGGGATGAACAAGGTCTGGGGGTTGATGCAGAACTCGCTGCACAGGGTGGTTTCGAGGTCGAGCACGTCGTCCACATGGATCCCCATTGCCATGGGGTCGTGGACCGAGCAGACCACCCATTCCAGATCGGTGAATTTGGCGATGCCCGCAAAGCGCATGCCAGTCAGGCGGGTGACCAATTGCAAAATGCTGGTGGTGGCTTCTATTTCGGCGATGGCGGCGCGTTCGTCTGCGCTGAGTAACGATTGTGCTGAGGTGACGCTGGGAAGCATGCTGAACACTCCAAAGGCGTGGTGGCCTGGGCCACCACGCACGGTCAGGTCTTAATTGATTCGCGGATGCTGTTGTACCAGATTCTGGCGTTTGGCTTCCAATGCAGCAATTTCGGCGTCGATGTCTTCGATCTTCTGCTCGATATTGTCGTGGTGTTCCTGCAGCAACTCCTTGGCTTCTTCCATGTCCGAGGCCGCCGGTGCCGCGCCACGCAGGGGCTTGTTGGCGGTTTCCTTCATGGTCAGTCCGGTGATCAGGCCGACCACCGCAAACACCATCAGGTAATAGGCGGGCATGAACAGGTCATTGGTGCTTTCCACCAGCCAGGCCACGGCGGTGGGGGTCACACCGGCGATCAGCACCGAGACGTTGAACGCACTGGCCAGCGCGCTGTAGCGCAAGTGGGTGGGGAACATCGCCGGCAACGTCGAGGCCATCACACCGATAAAGAAGTTCAGGATCACCGCCAGGATCAGCAGGCCGGCGAAGATCAGGCCGATCTTGCCGCTGGTGATCAGCATGAATGCCGGGATCGACAGAAACAGCAAGCCAACGCTACCGGCGATGATGAAAGGCTTGCGGCCGATCTTGTCGCTGACAAAACCAATGAACGGTTGCACGAACAACATGCCGACCATGATCGCGATGATGATCAGCACGCCGCTGTTTTCTTTGTAATGCAGGTTGTGGGACAGGTAGCTCGGCATATAGGTGAGCAGCATGTAGTACGTCACATTGGTCGCCGCAACGATGCCGATGCAGGTCAACAGGCTGCGCCAATGCTTGGTGGCGACTTCCTTGAACGACACCTTGGGACCGTGGGTCAGGCCTTCGCGGTCGCCTTGTTCGAGCTTGTCCATGTGCTGCTGGAACGCTGGGGTTTCTTCCAGCGCATGGCGCAAGTACAGGCCGATGATGCCCAGGGGCAGGGCGAGGAAGAACGGCAGGCGCCAGCCCCACGCTTCAAATTCGGCTTCGCCGAGTACGCTGGAGATCAGCACCACCACGCCGGCACCGAGCACAAAACCGGCAATCGAGCCGAAGTCCAGCCAACTGCCGAGGAAACCGCGCTTGCGGTCCGGGGCGTATTCGGCGACGAAAATCGACGCGCCGGTGTATTCACCCCCCACCGAAAAGCCCTGGGCCATTTTGCACAGCAGCAACAGGATCGGCGCCCAGATGCCGATGGAGGCGTAGCCGGGAATCAGGCCGATGGCGAAGGTGCTCAGGGACATGATCACGATAGTGGCGGCGAGGACTTTCTGTCGCCCGTATTTATCCCCCAGCGCGCCGAAGAACAGGCCACCCAGCGGACGGATCAGGAAAGGCACGGAGAACGTACCCAGTGCGGCGATCATTTGTACGCTGGGGGAGGCGTCCGGAAAGAACACTTTACCGAGCACATAGGCGACGAACCCGTAGACGCCGAAGTCGAACCATTCCATCGCATTGCCCAGCGCGGCAGCGGTAATCGCCTTGCGCACCTTGGCATCGTCAACGATGGTGATGTCCTTCAAACCGATGGGCTTGACGCTTTTTTTACGTAATTTCATGCGAACCACTCTAAAACTGAACAGGGGTGGTGCTATCACCGCGATAGCACCGCTCTGTCAGTTCAGATACAAGCGGACACGAAAAAATTCACCCGCGGGTGTATTTTTTCTCGACTGGGTGCAGAACCACCTGCGGAAAGCGCAATTTCCCGGCTCCACGGACTCCCCTCTGGTGAGCGGGTTCCTTTATGGTGAGCAGGCTTTTGTGGTGAGCGGGCTTGCCCCGCGCTGGGCTGGCGCCAGAGCCCCATCAAGCCGCCCCCGTTTTTCCAGACAA
>NZ_JADDUM010000242.1 GCF_015163715.1 Pseudomonas cyclaminis | reverse complement strand
GGGGGGTAAACCGGCAGGGATGCCGGTTTAGCCGCCCTGCGCCATGGATGGCGCGTGGCGCGCCCCACATCACTGTCGGATTGCGGGCATGCCGAGCCTAGGCGAGGCACCGAGTGGTGGGGCGAGGACCTTTTGGTTACTTTTGGCTGGGCCGGCATTCCGGTCCTTCCAAAAGTGACCCGCTGTAAGAGCGGAACCCTAAGCCGCCGTTACCGCAGCAACGGATATGTACACCACCATCACCACCACCAAACTGTTGCGATTTGGGCAACAGTCATTCTCTTGTTACACTCTATATCGCACCGCCCGCCTGCGTTAATTTGACGCACCGACGAGCGCGACGGCAAAGACACCTAGCCGCTTACCCGAATTTCCCTCGACTTATTTCCAGGGCTCTACACTGGGAATCTGTCTTAAAGCCGCTGATATCAGCGGCTTTTTTTTGCCGTAAAAAAGGCCAGGCACACCCCCACGACATTGGCCGTTTTCGATTGACCAAAGGAGCTTTACCGGTGAAGAACTCGCTGACGCTGACCCCGTTATTCCTCGCGATTGCAGCAATGATCGTCCCCCTTGCCCACGCGGCAGACACTCCCCCCATTGAAGGTTTCATCGAGGGCTCGCACCTCAATATCAACACACGCAACTACTACATGAACCGCGACCGTCGCGATATTCACACCGATGACAGCAAGGAGTGGGGCCAGGGGTTCCTCGGTACGTTCGAATCCGGCTTCACCCAAGGCACGGTCGGCTTCGGCCTGGACGCCCATGCCATGCTCGGCCTCAAGCTCGACGGCGGTGGCGGCACTGACGGCTCCAGCATTCTTCCCTACGGCAGCACTGACGGCAGCGGCAAAGCGCCCGGATCGTTCTCCACGGCCGGTGGCACCTTGAAGATGCGCGCCTTTGATACCGAGTTGAAAGCCGGTGACCTGTTCCTCAACAACCCGGTCATCGCCGGGGGGCAGACCCGGATGCTGCCACAGACCTTCCGTGGCGTAAGCCTGAACAACCACAGCTTCGACGGCTGGATGTTCGAGGGTGGCCAAGCCAGCTTCACCAAGCTCTACAACCAGAGCGGCCACCGGCGCATCGGAACCAGCTACGGCGCCTTGCCGACCAACGCCGACAGCCAGCACATGAACTGGGCTGGTGTGTCGTTCAGCGGTATTCCCGGCCTGACCAGCAACCTGTACGCCTCCGAACTCAAGGACGTGTGGCACCAGTACTACTACGACCTGGACTACACCTACGCGCTCAATGACCTGGTCAGTCTCAATCCGGGCCTGCACTACTACCACACCCAGGACACCGGCCAGTCGTTGCTGGGGGATATCGACAACAACACCTACAGCCTGCATTTCACCGTGGGCGTGGGTCACCACAGCGTCACCGCCGCCTACCAGCGGGTAAACGGCAACACGCCATTCGACTACATCGCCCAGGGCGACAGCGTGTACCTGGACAACTCCCAGCAATACTCGGACTTCAACGGCCCCAACGAGCGCTCGTGGAAGCTTAAGTACGCCTATGACTTCGCCGGCCTCGGCCTGCCCGGCCTGACCTCGGCCGTGTCCTACATCAGCGGCAAGACCGACCTGACCCAGGTCGACCCGCAAAGCCGTGGCTACAGCGCCTGGTACAGCGCCGATGGCAAAGACGCCAAGCACTGGGAACGGGACATCGACGTGAAATACGTGGTGCAGGGCGGCAAGGCCAAGGACCTGGCAATGCGCCTGCAATGGGCGACCAACCGCGGCAGCCACGGCTACTCGGCGGTGGACCGGGATGTGGATGAGTACCGGGTGATCGTCGACTACCCCATCAACGTCTTCTGACCTGCTGATCTTTCTTTACAACTCAGTATTTAATTTTCATCGGGTAGAACTAAACTGCCAGCATTCACACCGCTGAAGTCTGCCCGATGAGTCAACGTCCTGCTCGTACCTCGCCTGCACATCCGGAGTTGTTTTTGATTCTGGGCAGCGGCCTCACCGTCGCCCTGATTGTGATTATCGTCGCGGCGTTGCTGATCCGTGAACACGCCAGCACCCTGCAGGCGGCCAAGCGCTCGACCACCAACATTGCCCAACTGATCAATGCCGATGTGCTGCGCAACGTCGAGTTGTACGACCTGGCGCTCAAAGGCTTGATCGCAGCCAGGCAACGCGAAGACCTGTCGCAGGTGGATGTGAATATCCAGCACCTGGTGCAGTTTGACCTGGCCACGGCGGCGCCTTTCAAGGGCGAAGTCCTGTTGTTGGACGCGGATGGCGCAGTCATCGCAGACTCCTCGACCTTGCACCCCAGCCCGCGTAATTTTGCCAACCGCGACTATTTCCAGGTGCATGCAGAGGATGCCCAGGCCGGCTTGTTCATCAGTCGACCGTTCAAGATCCATTGCGATTGCGACCAGGTCTGGCGCATGGCATTCAGTCGGCGCGTGTCAGGGCCCAACGGTGAGTTCGCCGGCGTCGCGGTGGCAACCATGCGCCTGGCGTATTTCGACCAGTTGTTCAGCACCCTGACCATCGGCAACAGCAGCAGCGTCAATCTGATCAATAAAAAAGGCATTCTGCTGGCCCAGCAGCCGCTGCTCGAACGCGACATGATTGATAAGGACCTGAGCGAGCGGCCGAATTTCAAACGCATGCTGCTCGAAGACAACGGCAGCTTCCAGGCCATCTCCGCCATAAGCGGCAAGGAGCGCCTGTATACCTTTACCAACGTCGGAGAGCTGCCATTGATCGTGGTCGTGGCCCTGTCCAGCGAAGACGTGTTTGCCCCTTGGAAACGCGCTGCGCTACTGACCAGCGGCGCCACCGGCATCCTGTGTATCGGCCTGTTGTGGCTGGCCTGGATGCTGCGTCGTGAACTGCGGCGCCGCTACCGCGCAGAACGGGTGCTGTCAGAACTGGCAGCCACTGACGCCCTCACCGGGCTGCCAACCGCCGCATCCTCGATGAGCGCCTGCGCCTGGAGTGGGACCGCGCACAGCGTTCAACAGAGCAACTGACGTTGCTGATGATCGACGTGGACCACTTCAAGGCGTTCAACGATCGCCATGGGCATCAAGGCGGTGACGAGGCATTGCGCACCGTCGCCCAGGTGATCGGCGACAACATCCGCCGTCCCGCAGACCTGGCGGCACGGTACGGCGGGGAAGAGTTTGCGGTGGTGCTGCCACATACCGATACCAAGGGCGCCCTGGTCATCGCCGAGCACATCCGCAGCAGCGTCGAGCGCCTGCCACGGGTCGCCGGGGATGAACAGCCGATCACCGTGAGCATTGGCTTGAGCACTTGGGACAAACGTAACCGCCTGTCGCTGGAGGCGTTGCTGTTGAGCGCGGACCAGGCGTTGTATGAGGCCAAGCATGCGGGGCGTAATCGGATAATAGATTTCAGCGATCTTTGATAAGGGAATCAGCGATCTTTATCGAATAAGTGGCGAATGATGTATTCGCCACTTCGAACGCGTCGAAGCCGTTCGTATTTCAACACCGTATTGTCCAGGGTCCGTGACGCTCAACCCTATGATTTCTCATCTTTCTTGACGGCAACCTCCCTATAGCTATTTGAGAAAAAGTGCCGTGCGACTTTTATTTCCGGTCGATAAAGGCCGTTCACAAGCTTATTAACTTTTTCCTCATCTACATTGGTAAGCATACGTTTATTTGACGCAGGCGAAAGATTACGTAAATCACGCACAATAGACAGCCCGATACCCGCTTTCATATCGCCCCCGGAAAAAACCGTTTCAAAAGGCTGGAGCCTACGCGTTGAGAGATCTTCGTATTCTTTGCTACTGAGTCCTTCGAGATGCCTGCTCAAGTGAGGCGTTCTTGCAAAACGCATTTCTACCAAACTTAGCCAAGCGGAGTCCCTGAATGCGGGCGCGTCGAATTCGAAGCGAAAGGTACTCCCGCCAAAACGGCTACTCGGTTTTTTGGGTACGACGCCCGCCTCCAGCGCAAAAAACACGAAGTCATCATTGCCCAATAACTTGATATCTTCCTGTGGTGAGTTTTCCGTATTGAAAATAATATTGCGATCAATCAATTTTTTACGCGAAAACAAGGCAACACTGTCGTCGTCTCGTTTCACCGGCGCAGCAGTGCTATGAGTTGCATACAGAGGCGTTTCAAAAAACTCGGTTAAAAACTCCTTTTCCTCTGCCGATAACGCGCCCAATTCCTTGCGTAAATTCGAAAGATTACTTTTTGATAGATCGTCAATATGATTTATTTCTGCCCCGTTTGGAGCAGCTTTCCAAATGGATCCATTCTGCATCATCTTTTCATGCGACTTTCCACTGATAAAACCACGTAGCGCCTTAACCATTTGGCGAGCGGCTACATCTTTATCCAATCCAGGCCCCCTGGCGAAGGAACCAGACCGTGAAATACCAAAATGATGGTTGGAATCACCCAGTGTGACTTGCCGCGCAACACCGTTATTGTCTAACACGCCTGCACTCCGGGATTCAGAGTAACGAGCAGGAACATCCGGCGTATTGATCGGGCTGATACTAGGCATCTTTTACTCCACTGAAACGAACGTCAGTTTGATAGGAGGAGGGTTTTAACGTGGTGGGAACCGACATCGATTGTGCGGCAAACTGGCATGAGCAATTCAGTACCCAGTCAACAAGCGCGTTCATTTTTTCACTCAGCAACGATAGCGAAACGTGTTCATCCGCAATATGACTCATGGCGACCATTGCATCTGATGTCGGATTAAGTCCAATCACGACAGTTTCTTCGTGAACAAAGTCGAATTGAGCCCCAAACAGCAACTTGTGCCAAGCAACCAGTTCCTGGTCATTCATTGCCGGGGAGGTCATTTCGCAGAACAATGTAATGCAGGATTTAACTCGATTATCGTATATCGCCAATCTGAGACCTTCGACCTTCAACTGGCACATCCGAAAACCATCAAACTCCAAATCGGGCAAACCCAGCTTCAACCCAAACGCGCGCAATATATAATCGCCACTTTTCATGCTTTATACTCCGAAAGTCATGGATAACCTTATCAGAGCGTCCCTGCCATACCTCGGAGAAAAAGCTACTACAAAGATTCGTACCCCCCAAAAGGATAAAACCCGACCGCGACAAACAAAAGCAACATCCTACTTTATAACCTCAACCGCCTACTGGAACACTTATCAGGTCTTACAGCGGCGCCAGAAAACCCACAGAACACCAAGACAACTATCACCGTAGCGACGGTTACAGGCAAAAAAAAGGCCACCCGAAGGCAGCCTTTAAAAACTAAAGAAAGAGAGTTGTTACTTACACCGCCGCAACGGGACGCATGTAAGAGATCGGTGCGGTGCTGGCATCTTCGAAGGTCACGACTTCCCAAGCGTCTGTCTGCTCAATCAACTTGCGCAGCAGCTGGTTGTTAAGGGCGTGGCCCGACTTGAAGCCTTTGAACTCGCCTATCAGGCTATTGCCCAGCAGGTAGAGGTCACCGATTGCATCGAGGATCTTGTGCTTCACGAATTCGTCTTCGTAGCGAAGGCCGTCTTCGTTCAGTACACCATCCGCGTCGACCACAATGGCGTTTTCAACGCTGCCGCCGAGTGCGAGGTTGTGCTTGCGCAGGTACTCGATGTCACTCATGAAACCAAAGGTACGGGCGCGGCTGACTTCTTTTACGAACGAAGTGCTGGAAAAATCCACGCTTGCACTTTGGGTGCGGTCACGGAATACCGGGTGATCGAAATCGATCTCAAAGCTCACTTTAAAGCCTTCGAACGGGACGAAGGTGGCGCGCTTGTCGCCGTCTTCTACTGTCACTTCCCGCAGAATGCGTATGAACTTCTTGGCTGCGTCCTGTTCTTCCAGGCCGGCAGATTGAATCAGGAATACGAAGGGTCCAGCGCTGCCATCCATGATAGGGACTTCGGACGCGGAGAGCTCGACGTAGGCGTTATCGATGCCCAGGCCAGCCATGGCCGAGAGCAAGTGCTCCACCGTGTCCACTTTGACGTCACCGTTGACCAGTGTGGTCGACATCGTGGTTTCGCCAACGTTTTCCGCGCGAGCAGGAATCTGCACCACAGGGTCCAGGTCGGCACGAACAAACACGATGCCGGTGTCGACAGGTGCAGGTTTGAGGGTCAGGTATACCTTCTCCCCGGAGTGCAGACCTACACCTGTGGCACGGATAATATTCTTCAGGGTGCGTTGTTTAATCATGGCTTGGACCGCTTGAGCGCAAATTGCGAACTGGTATCAACAAAGGCTGGCGATAATAGCAGACCAGACCTTTGCTGAACACCAATCACCTTCATAGCCCTGATACATTCCATCAATCGGCCTGACGACGCAGGAATGCCGGGATGTCCAGGTAGTCCAGGTCATCTTGCGGATTCGGGCTACGGGACGCCGCAGCACCGGCCTGAGCCTGGTTGCGCATCACGGTCGGACGGTCCAGGTCACGGTAGTTCACCGACGGCATTTCCGGGCGCACAGGCGCTGGAGCTGCAGCCGACTGGCTGGCGTGGCTGGTATGAACGGTGTTGTCGATGACCTTGACAGGTTTCTCGATCTTCGCGCCCAGGCCGGTGGCAACCACAGTCACGTGCAGTTCGTCGCGCATGTCTGGATCGATAACGGTTCCGACTTTGACCATCGCGTGCTCGGAAGCGAAGGCTTCGATGATGCTACCCACGTCGGAGTACTCACCCAGGGACAGGTCAGGACCGGCGGTGATGTTCACCAGGATGCCGCGTGCACCTTGCAGGTTCACGTCTTCCAGCAGCGGGTTGCGGATGGCCGCTTCAGTGGCTTCACGCGCACGGTTCGGACCGCTGGCGCAGCCAGTGCCCATCATCGCCATGCCCATTTCGCTCATGACGGTACGTACGTCGGCAAAGTCGACGTTGATCATGCCTGGACGCTTGATGATGTCGGAGATACCGCGAACGGCACCGGCCAGTACATCGTCAGCCTTGGCGAACGCGGACAGCAGACTTGCGTCCTTGCCCAGGATGGTCAGCAGCTTCTCGTTGGGAATGGTGATCAACGAGTCGACGCTTTCAGACAGCAGACGGATGCCTTCGTCGGCGATCTGCATACGCTTGCGACCTTCGAACGGGAACGGACGGGTCACGACTGCGACCGTCAGAATGCCCATTTCCTTGGCCACTTCGGCAATGATCGGGGCTGCACCGGTACCGGTACCGCCGCCCATGCCGGTGGTGATGAACACCATGTTGGTGCCTTGCAGCACTTCGGCAATACGCTCGCGGTCTTCCAGGGCGGCTTGACGGCCGACTTCCGGATTGGCGCCAGCGCCGAGGCCTTTGGTCACGGCTGTGCCCAATTGCAGGATGGTCCGTGCGCCGATGCTTTTCAGCGCCTGGGCATCAGTGTTGGCGCAGATGAATTCAACGCCTTCAATGTTGCTCTTGACCATATGGTTGACAGCGTTGCCGCCGCCACCGCCGACACCGATCACTTTGATGACCGGACT
Source organism: Pseudomonas cyclaminis (assembly GCF_015163715.1). GTDB lineage: Bacteria > Pseudomonadota > Gammaproteobacteria > Pseudomonadales > Pseudomonadaceae > Aquipseudomonas > Aquipseudomonas cyclaminis. The sequence goes on along the minus strand of NZ_JADDUM010000242.1, from coordinate 31,294 downwards.
GGCGGGGATGTTGTCTACGAGTTCGAACATGTTCCCTCTCCTTTCGTTATCTCTAGTTTTTTCGCCTACTGCTTCTTTCTGTGTTGCGGTGTAGCGGTAAATCTTTAGAAATTGCCTTTTACCCAAGCCTGCAACCGCTCGAACAACGGCGCCTTGGCCTCGTCGTCGCTGCGGTAGCTGTCACGGATGCTCGGGCCCGACAGGGAAATGCCGTCGGTCTGCTTTTGCAGTCCGTACAACAGCAAGCCCACACCGGTGGAATAAATCGGGTTGCGCACCACGTCGCCCAGGCCTTTGACGCCATGGGGCACGCCCAGGCGAACCGGCATGTGGAAGATTTCCTCGGCCAGTTCGACCGCGCCTTCCATCTTCGAGGTGCCACCGGTCAGCACGATGCCGGCCGGGATCAAATCTTCGTAGCCACTGCGGCGCAGTTCAGCCTGGATCAGGGTGAACAGCTCGTCGTAGCGCGGCTCGACCACTTCGGCCAAGGCCTGGCGCGACAGTTCGCGTGGTGGACGGTCGCCCACGCTCGGCACCTTGATGGTCTCGCCGGCACCGGCCAGCTTGGCCAGGGCGCAGGCGTAGCGGATCTTGATTTCTTCGGCGTACTGGGTCGGTGTCCGCAACGCCATGGCGATGTCGTTGGTGACCTGGTCGCCCGCAATCGGAATCACGGCGGTGTGACGGATCGCACCCTCGGTGAAGATCGCGATGTCAGTGGTGCCGCCGCCGATGTCCACCAGGCACACGCCCAGTTCTTTTTCGTCGTCGGTCAGTACCGAATACGCGGAAGCAAGCTGCTCCAGAATAATGTCGTCGATTTCCAGGCCGCAGCGGCGCACGCATTTCTCAATGTTCTGTGCAGCGTTGACGGCGCAGGTCACCACGTGGACCTTGGCTTCCAGACGCACGCCCGACATGCCCAGAGGTTCGCGAACGCCTTCCTGGTTATCGATCACGTAATCCTGCGGCAAGGTGTGCAGCACGCGCTGGTCAGCCGGGATCGCTACGGCCTGGGCGGCGTCGAGGACGCGCTCAAGGTCGGCGGCGCTGACTTCGCGGTCGCGGATCGCCACGATGCCGTGGGAGTTCAGGCTGCGGATATGGTTGCCCGCCACGCCAACGAACGCCGAGTGAATCCGGCAACCGGCCATCAGCTGCGCTTCTTCGATAGCACGCTGGATCGACTGCACGGTGGACTCGATGTTCACCACCACGCCCTTCTTCAGGCCCCGGGACGGATGCGTGCCAATACCGACGATCTCGATCACGCCGTCTTCCCCGACCTCGCCCACCAGCGCCACCACCTTGGAGGTGCCGATATCGAGACCGACGATCATTTTGCCGCTTTGCACGTTTGCCATGGGTCCTGCCTCTTCTTAATTCTTCGCGACAGCGGGTTGCGCTGCCGTGGGCGCAGCCGGTTCACGCCAGCCGACGGCAAGGCCGTTGGCGTAACGCAGGTCGACGCTCGCAATGTTCGTAATCTGTTCTTTCAAGGTCTTGTCGTAGATGGCAATGAAGCGGCGCATCTTTTCCACCAAGCGGTCGCGTCCCAGCAACAACTGGATGCCCGGGCCGGAACTGCCTGCCCCGGTCGTCAAAAACCAGCTACCCCGTTCACGCAGTTCCAGGCGTGCAATGGAGAAGCCCATCGGCCGCAGCATCTGGCTCAAGGCCTGGTACTGCTGCATGACTTGCTGCTGCGCCCGCTGCGGTCCGAACAACTGCGGCAGGTGCTCGTAGTTGGCCAACTCACGCGGGGTGAACGCCTGCCCCTGGTTGTTCAACAGCGCCTCTTCACCCCAACGGGCCACGGGCAGTTGCTCTTCCAGGCGGATCGTCACCTGGTCCGGCCAGACGCGGCGGACTTCGGCGTGGGCGATCCACGGCATCTGTTCCAGCTCTGCGCGCATACCGGCCAGGTCGATGGTGAAGAAGCTCGCGGCCAGGTACGGGCTGATACGCTGCTGCACCGCTTGCTGGCTGATGTAGCTCAAATCGCCCTGCACGCTGATCTTGGTGATCGGCCGGTCGGCATACGGCAACAGCCGCTGCGCGCCCTCATAGGTGCCGAAGCCCAACACCACCAGCAACACCGGCCAGAACAACGCCTTGAGGAAACCAAAGTTGGCTTTCGGCAGGCGCGCCGACATCGGCTCTTTAGCCACCATTCGGCTGGCACCCCGTGGCACCGGCTTGCGGCCGGGTGCTGGGGGTTGCTGATGACGAAGCGATGCGCCGTTCATGTGGTTAGCCTCGAACCTCAATGCTTGCTGCCAAAATCGCCAGCACCAACTGCTGGAAATCCAGACCGGCCGCACGCGCAGCCATAGGGACAAGGCTGTGGTCGGTCATGCCCGGTGCCGTGTTGACTTCCAGGAACCAGAAGTTGCCCTGGTCATCCTGCATCACGTCTGCCCGCGCCCAACCGGCGATACCCAGCGCCTCACAGGCCTTCGCCGTGAGGTCCATCAATTCCTGTTCCTTGGCTGCGTCAAGGCCGCATGGGACCCGATACTGGGTATCGGATGCCAGGTACTTGGCGTCGTAGTCGTAAAAGGTGTGGGGCGTGCCCAATGCGATAGGCGGCAATACCTGGCCACGCAGGGTGGCGATGGTGTACTCGGGACCCTGGATCCACTGTTCCACCAACACTTGCGAATCGTAGGTACTTGCCGCTTTCCATGCGTCGATCAATTCGGCGGCCGAGTTCACTTTAGCCATGCCGATACTGGAGCCTTCATGGGCAGGTTTGACGATCAAAGGCAGGCCCAGTTCCTTGGCTGCAGAAATACAATCGTCTTCGCTGCACAGAACGCTGTGACGCGGGGTTGGAATACCCAGGCTGTGCCACACCTGCTTGGTGCGCAACTTGTCCATGGCCAATGCCGACGCGAGGATGCCGCTGCCGGTGTAAGGAATGCCAGCGCATTCCAGCAGGCCCTGCATGCTGCCGTCTTCACCGCCACGGCCGTGAAGAATGATGAAGGCGCGGTCAATCTTCTCGGCCTGCAAACGGGCGAGGAAGTCATCGCCCACGTCGATGCCGAATGCATTCACACCGGCGCTTTGCAGGGCTTCGAGCACGGCATTGCCGGACTTGAGCGACACTTCGCGCTCGGCGCTCTTGCCGCCGAACAATACGGCGACACGACCGAAGTCGGCAGGCGCGAGGGTGGAGAACAGGGCGTCGTAGTGCGTGTTCATTTCGACTTCCCCTGTGCGGCAGCAAACAGAGGGCTGGCGAGCAATTTAGGTGCAAGGCCACCGATATCACCGGCGCCCTGGCACAGCAGGATGTCACCGGCACGCAGCAGCGGTTTGACGATCGGTGCCAGGTCCACACCACGCTCGATGTAGATCGGGTCCAACTGGCCACGCTGACGAATGCTGTTGCACAGCTTGCGGCTGTCGGCGCCCGGGATCGGCTCTTCACCGGCCGGGTAAACCTCCATCAGCAGCAGCACGTTGGCATCGGCCAATACATTGACGAAGTCGTCGTACAGGTCGCGGGTCCGGCTGTAGCGGTGCGGCTGGTAGACCATCACCAGGCGGCGCTCCGGCCAACCACCGCGCACGGCCTTGATCACCGCCGCCACTTCGGTCGGGTGGTGACCGTAGTCGTCCACCAGCATCACGTCGCCGCCTTCTACCGGCAGCTGGCCGTAGACCTGGAAGCGACGGCCCACACCGGCAAAGCGCGACAGGCCTTCGACGATGGCTTCATCGCTGACACCTTCATCGGAGGCGATGCAGATGGTCGCCAGGGAATTCAGCACGTTGTGGTTGCCCGGCATGTTCACCGAAACATCCAGCGGCTCACGCTCAGGACGCAGCACGGTGAAGAAGGTTTGCATGCCTTCCTGGCGCACATTGATTGCGCGCACGTCGGCGTCTTCGCTGAAGCCGTAGGTCACGGTCGGACGCTTGACCAGCGGCAGGATTTCGCGCACGACCGGATCGTCCAGGCACACCACGGCCAACCCGTAGAACGGCAGGTTGTGCAGGAACTCGACGAAGGTTTTCTTCAACTTGTTGAAGTCACCGTCGTAGGTTGCCATGTGGTCTTCGTCGATGTTGGTCACGACGGCCACCAGCGGTTGCAGGTGCAGGAAGCTCGCATCGCTTTCATCGGCTTCGGCGATCAGGTAGCGGCTGGTGCCGAGCTGGGCATTGGTGCCGGCTGCATTCAGGCGGCCACCAATGACGAACGTCGGGTCCAGGCCACCGGCGGCGAACACCGAGGCGATCAGGCTGGTGGTGGTGGTCTTGCCGTGGGTACCGGCGACGGCGATGCCGTGGCGGTAGCGCATCAGCTCCGCGAGCATCTCGGCGCGTGGCACCACCGGAATGCGGCGCTCCAGCGCGGTGGCCACTTCCGGATTGGAGGTGTTCACGGCACTGGACACGACGAGCACGTCAGCCTCGGCGGCGTTCTCGGCGCGGTGGCCGATAAAGATCTGCGCGCCAAACGACTTCAGGCGCTCGGTGACCGGCGACTCTTTCAAGTCCGAGCCGGACACCTGGTAGCCCAGGTTCAGCAGCACTTCGGCAATGCCGCACATGCCCACACCGCCGATGCCGACGAAGTGAATGCGACGGATGCGGCGCATCTCGGGTTGCGGCATGGCTTTCTGATTCTCAACCATGGGCCACCTCCAGGCAGATATCGACCACGGTGCGGGTTGCGTCAGGTTTGGCCAGGCGGCTTGCGGTGCTCGCCATGTTGTTGAGTCGTTCCGGTTGCATCAAAACCTCGGTCAGGCGTGCGGCCAAATCGGCGGCGCCAGTCGTTCTTTGCGGCAGCAGGAAGGCAGCGCCCTCCCCGGCCAAATATTCGGCGTTGCGAGTCTGGTGATCGTCGATGGCGTGGGGCAAAGGCACCAGCAAGGACGGCAGACCGGCGGCGGCCAGTTCACTGACGGTCAGCGCACCAGCGCGGCAGACCACCAGGTCGGCCCAGCCATAGGCTTGGGCCATGTCTTTGATGAAGGGCTGTACGTTCGCCTCGACACCAGCCTCGCGATAACGCGTGGCGGTGATTTCATCGTGGTTCTTGCCGGCCTGGTGGAAGATCTCCGGGCGCAACTCCACAGGGAGTTGCGCCACCGCTTCCGGCAGCAATTTGTTCAACGGCTCTGCGCCCAGGCTTCCACCGAGGATCAGCAGGTGCGCCTTGCGCCCTGCCAGTGCATCGCGGGCGATATCCATAAACAGCTCGGTGCGCACCGGGTTGCCGGTGGTACGGCGTTTATCCGACACACTGAAGGTGTTGGGAAACGCTTCACACACCCGCGCCGCCAACGGCACCAGCAGGCGGTTGGCGGTACCGGCGACGGCGTTCTGCTCGTGCACGATCACCGGCACGCCGGCAAGCCTGGCCGCGACGCCGCCAGGGCCAGTCACATAACCGCCAAACCCCAGCACACACACCGGCTGCAATTCACGAATGACCTTGCGCGCCTGCCACACAGCCTTGAGCAACACGAACGGCGCCTTGAGCAGGGACAACTTGCCCTTGCCACGCAGGCCGGTGACGTTGATCAGATGCAACGGCAAGCCGGCACCCGGTACCAGTTCGTTTTCGATGCCACGGGGCGTTCCCAACCAGTGCACGGTGTAGCCACGGCTCTGGAATTCACGCGCACAGGCCAGGGCCGGGAACACATGGCCCCCGGTGCCGCCCGCCATGATCAGCACATTAGCGCCCATGGGTCGGCTCCTCGGCGAAGTCGCTTTCGCTGAACTCCATCTCTTCGCTGCCCAGGTGGGTTCGACTCTCCCACTCGATGCGCAGCAACAAGCCCAGGCAGGCGCAGCAAATCACCAGGGAACTGCCGCCGTAACTGAGAAACGGCAAGGTCAGGCCCTTGGTCGGCAGCAGGCCGACGTTCACACCGATGTTGATCAGGAACTGGCCGATCCACAGGAACGACAAGCCGTACGCCACGTAAGCGGCGAAATACTGTTTGGCCTTCTCGGCCCACAAGCCGATGTACATGCCACGTACACACACGAACACGAACAGCGCGACGGTGCACAGCGAGCCGACCACGCCCAGTTCTTCGGCGAGTACCGAGAACACGAAGTCGGTGTGGGCTTCCGGCAGGTAGAACTGCTTCTGCACGCTGTTGCCCAGGCCTACGCCCAGCCACTCGCCACGACCGAAGGCGATCAACGCCTGGGTCAACTGATAGCCGGAACCGAACTGGTCGGACCACGGGTCGGTAAAGGTGATCAGACGCGCCATCCGGTAGGGTTGCGCCTGCACCAGGATGGTCACGGCGGCCACGGCCAGCACTACCATCAAACTGAAGCGGAACAGGCCCACGCCCCCGAGGAACAGCATCGCCGCTGCGGCGCCCATCATTACGACGGTGGCGCCGAAGTCGGGCTCCATCAGCAACAGGCCGGCCATGGGCAGCAGCACGATGAATGGCTTGAAGAAGCCCATCCAGCTTTCGCGCACTTCCTTCTGACGACGCACCAGGTAGCCGGCGAGGTAGATCACTACGAACACCTTGGCGATTTCCGACGGTTGCACGTTGAACGCACCGAAGCCGATCCAGCGCATCGAGCCGTTCACCTCGCGGCCGATGCCGGGCAGGATCACCATGATCAGCAAGCCGAACGCGCCGATCAGCATCAACCAACCCAGGCGCTGCCAGGTGGCGATGGGGATCATCATGGTCACGATGCACGCACCCAGACCGATGATCAGGTACACAAGGTGACGGATCATCATGTACAGGGTGTTGCCCGACTGCACGGCAGCCACTTCGGACGACGCCGAGGTGATCATCACCAGGCCCAGGCCCAGCAGCGCGAGGCAACCGGCGAGCATTGGGAAATCGAGGTCGATACCGCGCCCGGTGATAATCGGCGACGGGTACGGCTTGATGATGTTCCTGAAATCAATGCTCATGCCAAGCCCTCCACGGCGCGGGCGAACAACTGGCCGCGCTCTTCGTAGTTCTTGAACATGTCGAAACTGGCGCACGCCGGCGACAACAGCACGGCATCGCCTGCCTGGGCGAGGGCTTTGCACTGGGCAATGGCGTCGTCCAGGGAAGTGGCGCGCACTTGCGGGACGGTGTCGCCGAGGGCGGCGGCGATCACATCGGCATCGCGGCCCATCAGCACCACAGCGCGGCAATGCGCGGCCACGGGAGCCTTGAGGTCTTTGAAATCGGCACCCTTGCCGTCGCCACCGGCGATCAGCACCAGCTTGCCGTCAATATCGGCGCCAAGCCCTTCGATGGCAGCCAGTGCAGCGCCGACGTTGGTGGCTTTGGAGTCGTTGTAATAGCTGACGCCATCAAGGTCACGCACCCACTGGCACCGGTGCTCAAGACCGGCGAAGGCGCTCAGGCTGGCGAGCATCGCGTCAAATGGCAGGCCAACGGCGTGGCCGAGCGCCAATGCCGCCAGGGCATTGGATTGGTTATGGGCGCCACGGATTTTCAGTTCGCGCACCGGCATCAGGTTCTGGAATTCGAAGGCCAGGTATTTCTCGCCATTCTCTTCGCGAATACCAAAGGCCTTGAAGTCGGGTTTGCCCAGGCCGAAGGTCCAGCACGGCATGCCCTCGCCCATCAGCGGGCGGCTCAGGGCATCCTGGCGGTTGACCACAAACTGCTTGGCGCCGCGGAAGATCCGGTGCTTGGCCAAGTGGTACGCCGGCAGGCCACTGTAGCGGTCCATGTGGTCTTCGCTGACGTTGAGCACGGTGGCGACTTCGGCGCCGAGGTCGTGGGTGGTTTCCAGTTGGAAGCTCGACAGTTCCATCACGTACAGCTCGACGTCGTCGCTGAGCAAATCCAGGGCTGGCGTGCCGAGGTTGCCGCCCACGGCCACGCGCTTGCCGGCCGCAATGGCCATCTCGCCGACCAGGGTGGTCACGGTGCTCTTCGCGTTGGAACCGCTGATAGCCACGATCGGCGCCTTCGCGTTACGTGCGAACAGGTCGATATCGCCGGACAGCTTCACGCCGCGGGCGGCAGCCGCTTGCAGGGCCGGGGTCGCCAGGGCCAGGCCGGGGCTCACGTAGAGCTCATCGGCGCGGCACAGAAACTCGACATCCAGCTCGCCACAACGCACTTCCACGTGCGGGTAGTCACGGCGCAGCGTGACCAGCTCCGGTGGATTTTCCCGCGTATCGGCCACGGCAAACGACGTGCCCCGTTCGCCAGGAAGCGAACCAGGGACATGCCGCTCTTGCCGAGACCGACAACGATGCGGAAGTGGTCTGAAGCGATCAGGGACACTCGTTTCTACCTCAGTTTCAGGGTGGCAAGGCCGACCAGTACCAGAATCACGGTGATGATCCAGAAACGGACAATCACGCGTGGCTCCGGCCAGCCCTTGAGTTCAAAGTGGTGGTGAATCGGCGCCATGCGGAACACGCGACGCCCGGTCAACTTGAAGGACGCCACCTGGATGACCACCGACAGGGTTTCCATCACGAACACGCCGCCCATGATGAACAACACGATTTCCTGGCGGACGATCACCGCAATGGTGCCCAAGGCTGCGCCCAGCGCGAGGGCGCCGACGTCGCCCATGAAGACTTGTGCCGGGTAGGTGTTGAACCACAGGAAACCCAGGCCGGCACCGATCAAGGCGCCGCAGAACACAATCAATTCACCCGCGCCCGGTACATAAGGGATCAGCAGGTATTCGGCGAATTTCACGTTACCCGACAGGTAGCAGAAGATGCCAAGCGCGCCGCCCACCATCACCGTCGGCATGATCGCCAGGCCGTCGAGGCCGTCGGTCAGGTTCACCGCGTTGCTGGAGCCGACGATCACAAAGTAGGTCAGCACCACGAAGCCGATGCCCAGTGGAATGCTGGCGTCCTTGAGCATCGGAATGATCAGGGTGGTTTCCACTGCGCTTGGCGCCGTGGTGTACAGGAAGATCGCCGCGCCCAGGCCGAATACCGACTGCCAGAAATACTTCCAGCGGCTCGGCAGCCCCTTGGAGTTTTTCTCGATCACTTTGCGGTAGTCGTCGACCCAGCCGATGGCGCCGAACAGCAACGTCACCAGCAGCACCGTCCAGACGTAGCGGTTGTGCAGATCAGCCCAGAGCAGAGTGCTGATGCCGATCGACGACAGGATCAGCGCGCCGCCCATGGTCGGAGTGCCGGACTTGGACAGGTGCGACTGCGGGCCGTCATTACGAACCGATTGACCAATTTGCAGGTTCTGCAGGGTGCGGATCATCCACGGCCCCAGAAACAGCGACAGAGACAGCGCGGTCAGCACACCCAGGATCCCGCGCAGGGTCAGGTACTGAAAGACCGCGAAGCCTTTGTGGAACTGTTGCAGATACTCAGCCAGCAGCAGCAGCATTAATGTTTCTCCGTACTTGAACCGCACAAGGCCACGACGACGTTTTCCATCACCGCGCTGCGCGATCCCTTGATCAAAATGGTTGTGTGTTTGTCTTGTTCTGCTGCGCCCAAAGCCTGGATCAGCTCGGCCTGGGTCGCGAAATGCCGCGCACCGGGCCCAAAGGCATCAACGGCGTGAGCCATGTTCGGGCCGACCGCGTAAAGGGCATCGACGTTGCCACAGGCATAAGCACCGACGTCGCGATGGGACTGTTCGGCCCAATCGCCCAATTCTGCGATATCGCCCAGCACCAGGACCTTGCGACCGTCGAAGCCTTTGAGCAGGTCAATGGCGGCGCAAACCGAGGACTGGTTGGCGTTGTAGGTGTCATCGATCACGCGCATGCCGTTGGTGGCCAACTGCGCCACGGTGCGACCTTTCACCGGCTGCACCGCGCCCAGGCCCGTGGCGATGCCGAACAGCGACACGCCCAGCGCATGGGCGGCAGCGGCGGCGGCCAGGGAATTGGCGACGTTATGGTTGCCCAGCAGATTCAACTGCACATGTTCGTCACCTTGCGGGGTGTGCAAGGTGAAGGATGGGCAGCCACGGGCATCCACGGTGATGTTGGACGCGTGGAAATCTGCAGCGGCATTCAATACGGCAAACGTCAGCACCTTGCGACCGGCGGCGCGTACACGCCAGGTCTCGAAAGCCTTGTCGTCGAGGTTCAATACGGCGGTGCCCGAAGCGTCGAGACCTTCAAGGATTTCGCCCTTGGCTTCGACGATTTTTTCCGGGCCGCCGAACTCGCCTACATGGGCGGTCCCGGCGTTATTGATAATGGCCACTTGGGGTTTGGTCAGCGCCACGGTGTAGGCGATTTCACCGACCCGCGAAGCCCCCAATTCGATCACTGCCGCCGTGTGTTCCGGGGCCAGTTCGAGCAGGGTCAGCGGAGCGCCGAAATCATTGTTCAGGTTGCCACGGGTCGCAAGCACCGGGCCACGTGTGCGCAGTACACCGGCGAGCAGTTCCTTGACCGTGGTCTTGCCGCTGGAGCCAGTGACGGCTGCGACAGGCTTATCGAACGCCGCACGGTTGAGCGCACCCAATTGGCCGAGGGCCAGGCGGGTATCGGCGACCAGCAGTTGCGGCAAGCCCGAATCGGCGACTTCGCGCTGCACCAGGGCACCCACGGCACCTTTGGCGGCAACGTCGTTCAGGTAATCGTGACCGTCAAAGCGTGGGCCGGCCAAGGCGACAAACAGTTGCCCTGGCTTGATGGCGCGGCTATCGATGCTCACGCCATCGAAGCGGCAATCGCTCGACAGCATGCGGGCCGACAGGGCCTGGGTCAGTTCACCGAATGTCATCGCCTTAAGCATGGGCAACCTCCCAAGCGGTCAAGGCATGATCGGCCTCGACCAGATCAGAGAAGGCATGCCGCTCGCCATTGATTTCCTGGTAGTCCTCGTGGCCTTTACCGGCCAGTACGACCACGTCGTCAGCGCTGGCGCCGGCGATCAATTGGGCGATGGCCGCACCGCGACCGGCAACGAACGTCGCCTTGGAGGCGTCTTTGAAGCCTGCGCGGATATCGTCGAAAATCTGGCTAGGGCTTTCGCTGCGCGGGTTGTCATCAGTGACCAGCACGCCGTCGGCCAGGCGCTCGACAATCTCGGCCATCAGCGGGCGCTTGCCGCGATCACGATCACCGCCGCAACCGAACAGGCACAGCAACTTGCCTTTGGCGTGAGGGCGCAGGGCTTCGAGGACTTTTTCCAGGGCATCCGGGGTATGGGCGTAATCAACCACCACCAGCGGCTGCGTGCCGCCACCCAGGCGTTGCATGCGACCGGCCGGACCTTCCAGCTTCGGCAGCACCTTGAGGATCTCGTCCAAGGCGTAGTCCAGGCCAAGCAACGCGCCGATGGCGGCGAGGACGTTGCTCAGGTTGAAACGCCCAAGCAACGTGCTGCGCAGGTGGTGTTCGCCCTGAGGCGTTACCAGCGTGGCGCGCACGCCTTCGTCATTGAATTGGGCTTCGCGGCAATACAGGTACGCGCTGGCGTCCAGCAGGCTGTAGCTGATCAATCGCGATTCGCTGTCCTGGGCAGCCAGTTGGCGACCGAATTCATCGTCCAGGTTCACAACCCGGCACTTCAAGTCACTCCAGGCGAACAACTTGGCCTTGGCGGCGGCGTACGCCTCCATGGTGCCGTGATAGTCCAGGTGGTCACGGGACAGGTTGGTCATCACCGCCACGTCAAACGCCAGGGCGGTCACGCGGCCCTGATCCAGGCCGTGGGACGAGACTTCCATGGCAACCGCCTTGGCACCGGCCTTTTTCAGGTCGGCCAGGGTCGCTTGCACGGCAATAGGATTCGGCGTGGTGTGCAGGCCGCTTTGCAGCGCGCCATAAAAACCGGTGCCCAAGGTACCCACGATCCCGCAGTGCTGACCCAGCAGGTCAAGCGCCTGGGCGACCAGTTGGGTCACGCTGGTCTTGCCGTTGGTGCCCGTCACGCCCACCAGATTGAGGTGACGACTCGGGTCGCCATAGAAGCGCCCGGCGATGTCCGACAATTGCTTGGCCAAACCTTTGACCGGGATCAGCGGCACGTCGGTGATCGGCAGCACGGTGGCGCCTTCCACTTCATAAGCCACGGCTGCTGCGCCACGCTGCAAGGCGTCGGCGATGTGCGCACGACCATCGAGCTTGCCACCCGGCACCGCCAGGAACAGGTCACCGGCACGCACATTACGACTGTCCAGAGTCAACTCGCGAATCAGCAGATCGCGGCCGGCGTGGGCAAAAATCTTGTTCAGGCTAAGGGACATCAGCCGCGCCCTCCATTGGCTTTGACTACAGCGGCCGGTGGTCCGGCGTTCGCTTGTTGGGTCGGCGGCAGGTTGTCCGGCGTGATGTTCATCAGGCGCAGGGTGCCGGACATCACTTTGCTGAACACAGGCGCCGAAACCAGGCCACCGAAGTAACCGGCTTTGCTCGGCTCGTCGATCACCACAACAATGGCGTAGCGTGGGTCGCTCATCGGGCCGAAGCCGGCGAACAGCGAACGGTAGGAGTTTTCGGCGTAGCCCTTGGTCCCCACCGAGGTCTTACGTGCGGTACCGGACTTGCCTGCCACGTGATACGCCGGCACCTGGGCACGGAACACACCACGCGGCGCTTCGATCACTTGTTGCAGCATGCCCTGCATGGTCTTGGCGACGTTTTCCGGGATGACCTGGGTGGCTTTTGGCGCTTCGTCAACGTGGATCAGGCTCAATGGCACCATGCGGCCATTGTTGGCCAGCACGGAGAAGGCATGGGCCAGTTGGATCGCGGTCACGGACAGGCCGTAACCATAGGAAAGCGTGGCGGTCTCGGCTTTTTTCCAGTCGCGGTAGTTCGGCAGGTTGCCGACGCGCTCACCGGGGAAATCCAGGCCGGTGGGTTGGCCCAGGCCGATTTTTTGCGCCAGGTGGTAGATGGTTTCGCCGCCGATATCAAACGCGACCTTACTCATGCCCACGTTACTGGAGTTGATCAGGATACCTGTCAAATCCAGCACCGGACCCTCGGTGCGCGATACGTCACGAATGGTGTATTTGCCCAACTGCAAGGTGCCCGGATAGACCTCGACCTTGTCGCTGGGCTTCCAGCGTCCGGTTTCCAGGGCGGCACTCATGGAGATGGCTTTCATGGTCGAACCCGGCTCGAACACGTCGATCATGGCGCGGTTGCGCATCATCGCCGGTTGCAGGTTGCGACGGTTGTTCGGGTTGTAGGTCGGCTGGTTGACCATGGCCAGGATCTCGCCGGTCTTCACGTCCATGATCACCAGGCTGCCGGCCTTGGCGCCGTTCTCGATGATCGCGTTACGCAGCTCGCGGTTGGCCAGGTATTGCAGGCGCAGGTCAATCGACAACGCCAAGGGCTTACCGGCCTTGGCGTTTTTGGTGACTTGGACATCCTTGATCAGTCTGCCGCGCCGATCCTTGATGACTTGTCGTTTGCCGGGAACCCCGGCCAGCCATTCATCGTAGGCCAACTCCACGCCTTCGCGACCGTGGTCATCGATGTCGGTAAAGCCGACCATATGGGCGGTGGTTTCACCGGCCGGGTAGAAACGACGGAACTCCTCGATGCCGTAGACACCGGGGACTTTAAGGTCGAGCACTTGCTGGCCTTGTTCGGGGGTGAGACCGCGAACGAGGTAGATGAATTCTTTGTTGGCCTGGGCTTCAAGGCGCTCAGCCAAGGCTTTTGGGTCCTGGCCCAAGGCAGCAGCCAGTTGCGGCCACTTGTCCTTGGCCACCTGCAATTCCTTGGCGTTGGCCCACAGAGTGGTCACCGGCGTACTGACGGCCAGAGGCTCGCCGTTACGGTCGGTGATCAGGCCGCGGTGCGCAGGAATCGGGATATGACGCAGGCTACGGGCGTCGCCCTGGCCGATCAGGAAGTCGCGGTCGACCACCTGCAGGTCAATGATCCGCCAGGCAATCGCACCCACCATCAATGCCAGCAAGCCGAGCATCAGGCGGAAGCGCCACGGGTAGAGTGCGCCTTCGAGTTTCATCATGGCGCCACCATGCGGACTTCGGCCGCGCCCGGGATGTGCATTTTCAGTTGTTCGGTCGCCAGCACTTCGATACGGCTATGGGCCGTCCAGGTGCTTTGCTCCAGGATCAACCGGCCCCACTCCGCCTGCGCTTTGTCGCGCACGCTCAATTCCCCATAGAGGGTATTGAGCAATTGACGGTTGTAGTGAGCGCTGTAGGACACCGCAATCGCGGACACCAGCACGCCAACGTACAGCAGCATCATAAAGAAGCTGCCGCCCGGCAGGGGCTTGGCGAACAACTTGCTCACCGCAGCTTCTCCGCGACGCGCATGACGGCGCTACGGGAACGTGGGTTGGCCTTGAGTTCCGCTTCGGAAGCGAACTGCGCTTTGCCATGGATTTTGATTTTCGGCACAAAGGCCTCGAAACGCACCGGCAGGTTGCGCGGCAGGTTGTCGGACTCACCCTTGACCAGGCGACGCATGAACAATTTGACGATGCGGTCTTCCAGGGAGTGGAAGCTGATCACCACCAGGCGACCGCCGACCTCCAACGCGTCCAGAGCGGCTTCGAGGCCTGCTTCCAGATCGCCCAATTCGTTGTTGACGTGAATACGCAGGCCCTGGAACGCACGGGTCGCCGGGTTCTTGCCCTTTTCCCAGGCAGGGTTGGCGACTTTCAACACTTCGGCCAGGTCGGCGGTGCGCTCGAACGGCTGGATTTCGCGGCGTTCGACCACGGCACGGGCCATGCGACCGGCGAAGCGCTCTTCACCGTATTCCTTGAACACGCGGGCGATTTCTTCATGGGGAGCGGTGGCGATGAACTGTGCCGCGCTGATGCCACGGGTAGGGTCCATGCGCATGTCGAGGGGGCCGTCGTTCATGAAACTGAAGCCGCGCTCCGGATCATCGAGCTGAGGCGAAGACACGCCCAGGTCGAGCAAAACCCCGGCCACCTTGCCCGCCATGCCGCGCTCGGCCACTTCGGCACCCAGCTCGGCAAAGCTGCGCTGCACAACGACAAAGCGGCCGTCTTCGGCCGCTAGCGCTTGCCCGGTGGCAATCGCTTGGGGGTCTTTGTCGAACCCGAGGAGCTTACCGTCGGACCCGAGCTGGCTGAGTATCAACCGGCTGTGCCCGCCCCTGCCGAAGGTGCCATCCAAATAGCAGCCATCCGCGCGTACGGCGAGAGCCTCAACGGCTTCGTCAAGCAGTACGGTGATGTGGTTAAAGCCGCTATCAATAGTCACAGGATCAAATCACGCAGTTCATCAGGCATAGCGCCCGGTTGTTGAATAGCAGCCAGGTCAGCTGCAGAAACAGCATCCCAGGCATCTTCGTCCCACAATTGGAACTTGTTCAGTTGGCCGACCAGCATTGCGCGCTTATCCAGCTTGGCGTACTCGCGCAGACGCGGGGGCACCAGGAAACGACCACTGCCATCGAGTTCAAGGTCGACGGCATTACCGATCAACAAACGCTGCAGACGGCGGTTTTCTTCACGCAATGAAGGCAGGGCGCGCAATTTGGTTTCGATCAACTCCCACTCATCGAGGGGGTAAACACATAAACAAGGGTCAACGGCATCGATAGTGATGATCAACTGCCCGGAACTTCGCGAAATCAGCTCGTCACGATACCGGCTCGGCATAGCGAGACGGCCTTTTGCATCGAGACTGATAGCGTTAGCTCCGCGAAACACAGATGCGTTTCTCCAAATTTTAGCGTTTTACGTTCAAAAAACCCACTTTGTGCCACTTTCCGCCACTTGCGCACACTATAGGAATGCGCCCACCACACCGTCAAGGCGCGGATTCAAGGAAAAGCCTTACAGAACGGAGATTTAGGAGCGTAAAAGCAGGAGAAACCAGAGTTCGACGGTGTTTTTGACCCAGCAAGGTCAAATAGCTCAAAGAGCTACGACTTAGAGTTAAAGTAATTTATTAAGAGTAAGATTTTTTTGGTATTACGAAGATGCATCTGCCAATGATTTGGCAGGGAGGGATTCTTGCGTTACTACCGAGTTTCTGCCTGAGATTCAGGCAGAGGAAAAAAGGTGGAGAGTCGATCTGTAAGCCGGGTTCTGTCTTGAACAGTCATTCGTCTACGATGGCCATCACTGGACACCTTTAGCAACCTACCCGGTCCCAGCGCGGGCCACGCCTTGGGACCCTATTTGGTCTTGCTCCAAGTGGGGTTTACCTAGCCACGAACTGTTGCCAGTCGTGCGGTGCGCTCTTACCGCACCTTTTCACCCTTACCGGCACCGAAGTGCTTAGGCGGTTATTTTCTGTGGCACTTTCCGTAGGCTCACGCCTCCCAGGCATTACCTGGCACTTCGCCCTATGGAGCCCGGACTTTCCTCCCCCCCCTAATTTTCATAGAGGGCAGCGACTGTCCAATCGACTCTCCGCCGCGCAGGTTAACGGCACGGCGGCCTCAGGACAAGTACTAAAAGTGCAGCATCGCCATCACGTTCAGACGAGATACAGCTATAAGCCCGGAACTATTCAGCTTTTTGTTTATCCAGCGCGACTTGATACAACACGTTCTTGCGCAAGCCGGTGATTTCCGCCGCCAGGGCTGCGGCGCGCTTGAGGGGCATTTCCTTGAGCAGCAGGTCCAGGATACGCATGGCCTCGCTGCCGACCGCATCTTCGGCCTCCGGCGCCGTCCAGCCCGCCACCAGGACCACACACTCGCCACGCTGCTGATTGCTGTCACCTTCGACAAACGCACGCAACTCCTCCAGGGGCAGCCCCTTGAGGGTTTCGAAGGTTTTGGTCAGTTCACGGGCCAGCAATGCCAGGCGCTCGCCGCCGAACACCAATTCCATATCCTGCAGACATTCAAGGATGCGGTGCGGCGCTTCGTAGAAGATCAGGGTCCGCGGCTCTTCCTTTACCGCCTCAAGACGCGCACGCCGCCCCACCGCCTTGGCCGGCAGGAAACCCTCGAAGATGAAGCGGTCCGAAGGCAGGCCTGCCGCCGACAACGCAGCAATCAGCGCGCACGCCCCCGGAACAGGCACTACATTGATACCAGCGGCCCGCGCCTGGCGAACCAGGTGGTAACCCGGATCGGAAATCAGCGGCGTGCCCGCGTCGGAGATCAGCGCCACATCGTCACCGGCCAGCAGGCGTACGATAAAGCGGCTGCCTTCTTCGCGCTCGTTGTGCTCGTGGCAGGCGGCTAATGGCGTGCTGATACCAAAATGCTGCATCAACCGTTGGGAGTGCCGCGTGTCTTCCGCCGCGATCAATTTAACCTCGCGCAACACTTTCAGCGCCCGGGCACTGATGTCGTCCAGGTTGCCAATGGGCGTCGCCACGACAAAAAGCGAGCCTGCAGTGGAATTCAAAGGACCTGGAGCAGTCAAAACGCACACCTCGATGGTTGGCAAAAGCCATATTGTAGCGCGTAGACGCCTTGAAAATATGCCATCACGGCCGATGCCTTTTCAGCCTTTGCTTACCGACAGCAACATTTGCACGACCTAAATCGACGGTTTCACGCCAGTAACATCGCGCCTGGGCCAGTGCTTGGGTACAATTCCACGCTAATTTGATCGGTATCAGGAACACTTACATGATCGCTTGCCTGCGGCTGCTCTCCGCCCTCTGCCTCGCTGCCCTACTGGCGGCTTGCGCCAGCTCGCCCTCGTCCAGCCTTGGCGAACTTCCACGGACCCCGGATGCCAGTATCGAGCAACTGCTCGAACAGGCCACCACCGCCAAGACGCCAGAAAAGGCCGCATTGCTGCGCCTGAGTGCGGCAGACATGGCCTACAAACAGAACAACCCGGGCCGCTCGTCGCAGATTCTTGCCCAAGTGTCCCTGGATGTCCTCAAGCCAGCCGCACAAGTATTTGCCAGCACACTGGCCGCCGAACTGGCCATGGCGCGCAATCAGCCCAAAGCCGCGCTGACGGCCTTGAACCATCCAAGCCTGCAAAGCCTGAAGGACCTGCCGACCGAACAGCAGATCCGCACCGGGACCGTGCATGCCCGCGCTTACGAAGCCGATGGCCAGACCCTCGCCGCGGCCCGCGAGAGGGTCGCGATGGCGCCACTGCTGACTGGCGAGGCCGCCAACAGTAATCACGAAGCCATCTGGACCCTGATTGCCGCACTGCCGGCCGAACAGCTGCAAGCCAGCGGCAACCCGACCCTGGACGGCTGGATCACCCTGGCCCAGGCGGTCAAGGGCGCCGGTACGCTGGAGCAACAACAGGCGGCTATCGACACCTGGCGCGCTCAGAACCCGGGCCACCCGGCCGCCGTGCAGCTGCCTACGCCGCTGACCAAGCTCAAGGAACTGGCCAGCCAACCGCTGAACAAGATCGCCCTGCTGCTGCCACAGGAAGGCCCGCTGGCCTCCGTCGGCAAGGCGTTGCGCGAAGGCTTCATGGCGGCGCACTACCAGGCTGAACAAGCCGGGCAGAAGCCACCGGTGATCGAGTTCTATGACAGCTCGCGGCTGACCTCCATCGACGACTTCTACGCCAAGGCCCAGGCCGCCGGCGTGCAATTGGTCGTCGGCCCACTGGAGAAGCCGCTGGTCAAACAGCTCAGTGCGCGCCCGCAACTGCCGATCACCACCCTGGCGCTGAACTACAGCGAGACCGATCAAGGCCCCGCGCAATTGTTCCAGTTCGGCCTGGCGGCTGAAGACGAAGCCCGCGAAGTGTCGCGCCGTGCCCGTGCCGACGGCCTGCATCGCGCAGCCGCGATGGTGCCCCGTGGCGAATGGGGTGAGCGCGTCTACAAGGCGTTCCGCCAGGACTGGGAAGCCAATGGCGGCACCGTCATGGGTGTCGAGTATGTCGACCAGCCGGTCGCCCTGGCCCAGCAGATTGCCGACCTGTTCCAACTGCGTAAAAGCGAAGGCCGTGCCAAAAGCCTGCAAAGCACCGTGGGCACCGACGTCGCGGCACAACCGTCGCGTCGCCAGGACATCGAGTTCATCTTCCTCGCCGTCACCCCGCAGCTGGCCCAGCAGATCAAGCCGACCCTGAACTTCCAGTACGCCGGTGACGTGCCGGTCTACGCAACGTCCCACGTGTTCAGCGCCAGCGGTGACCGCAACCAGTACCTGGACATGACCAACGTGATGTTCTGCGAAACGCCTTGGCTGCTCAACACCACCGATCCGCTGCGTAACCAGGTTGCTGCACAATGGCCGCAAGCCAATGGCAGCCTTGGTCGCCTATATGCAATGGGCGTCGACGCCTACCGCCTCGCGCCACGCCTGGGCCAGCTCAAGGCGCTGCCGGATACACGGGTCGATGGCCTTTCGGGCAACCTGGGTATCAGTGGCAACCAGCGCGTTGATCGCCAGATGCCCTGGGCCAAGTTCGTCGGTGGCGAGGTCCAACGCCTGCCGGACACCCCACGCTGATGCCCGAGCGGTCCAGCGCGCAATGCGGCAAGGATGCCGAACTTCAAGCTCTGCAACACTTGCAGCAACAGGGTCTGCGCCTGCTGGCGCAGAACTGGTTGTGTAAACGCGGCGAGCTTGATCTGGTCATGCTTGACGGCGATACAGTAGTATTCGTCGAAGTCCGCTACAGAAAACACGCACAATGGGGTGGCGCGCTCGCCAGTATCGACGGGCGCAAGCGTCAGAAGCTGATACTCGCCGCGCAGTTTTTCCTGCAAAAAGAGCATCGCTGGGCCGACGCCCCCTGCCGTTTCGACGTGGTTGCCATGGAAAGCACACCGTCTGGCAAGGCTGATCTGAACTGGCTCAAAGATGCCTTCGACAGCTGACTCACCGGACATCTTCACCACACACTTTTGCTCTTTGCTTTGCGGGCTGCACATTCCTGTGCCAAACAGCCGCGCTACTTAAGGTCACACAGATGGACATGCAATCCCGAATTCGCCAGCTTTTCCAGGCCAGCATCGACACCAAGCAACAGGCGATGGACGTACTTGCACCGCACATCGAGCAAGCCAGTCAGGTCATGGTCAATGCCTTGCTCAACGAGGGCAAAATGCTTTCGTGCGGCAACGGTGGTTCGGCTGGCGATGCCCAGCATTTCTCGTCCGAGCTGCTCAATCGCTTCGAGCGTGAGCGTCCGAGCCTGCCGGCTATCGCCTTGACGACCGATTCGTCGACAATCACCTCGATTGCCAACGACTACAGCTACAACGAAATCTTCTCCAAGCAGATCCGCGCCCTGGGCCAACCGGGCGATGTCCTGCTGGCGATTTCCACCAGCGGCAACTCGGCGAATATTATTCAAGCGATCCAGGCCGCACATGATCGCGAAATGATTGTCGTAGCATTGACCGGACGCGATGGCGGCGGCATGGCCTCGCTGCTGCTGCCCGAAGATGTTGAAATTCGCGTCCCGGCCAATGTCACCGCACGTATTCAGGAAGTCCACCTGCTGGCGATCCACTGCCTGTGCGATCTGATCGACAGCCAACTGTTTGGGAGTGAAGAATGACCGTTAACCGCCTCGGCCTCTTGGCCATTACGCTGTGCCTCGGCATCAGCGGCTGCAGCACGGCGATCACTGCAACACGTGACACCCCTATTCAGGATGACAAGGGTACCCGCACCTTCGGCAGCAAGATCGACGACTCGTTGATCGAAACCAAGGTCGAAGTCAACGTCGCCAAAGCCGCCACGGATCTGGGCAACGGTGCGTCACGCATCGTCGTCACCAGCTTCAACGGTGTCGTACTGCTCGCTGGTCAAACCCCGCGGGCCGATCTCAAGGCTCAAGCAGAGCAAGCAGCCGCTTCGGTTCAGCGCGTCAAGAAGGTCCACAACGAATTGCAGGTCATGGACCCGATCACCCTGCTGGCCATCAGCAACGATGCGCTGCTGACCACCAAGATCAAGGCGCAGATGCTGACCGACAACGCGATCCCCGGCTCGCGGATCAAGGTCGTGACAGACAACGGTATCGTGTACCTGATGGGCTTGCTGACCCAGGCAGAAGCCACCCGAGCCTCCAACCTGGTACAGGGTGTATCCGGTGTGCAGAAAATCGTGAAGGTGTTCGAATACATCGACTGATGTAACCGACAGCCACAAAAAAAGGGCGCCGTGCATTGATTGCACGGCGCCCTTTCTATTTGCTGCTGTTTACTGGTACTGCGAGTAGGGGTTGCCCTGGAACTGGTTGTTCTGTTGTGGCGCCTGTTGCTGGGCGGCTGGCTGGCCGTACTGCTGGCCAGGGATCGGGCCGAGGTTAACTTCCACACGACGGTTCTGGGCACGACCGTTGACGTCGGCGTTGCTGGCAATCGGGTTATCCGGGCCGGCACCGCGTGCGCTCAGGTTTGCACCGTTGACGCCTTGGGAGGTCAGGTAGTTGGCCACGCTCTGCGCACGACGCTGGGACAGATCCATGTTCAGTTGGCGGCTACCGGTGCTGTCGGTGTAGCCCACGATCTGGATGGTGTTCTGGTTGAACTGCTTGAGGGAGTTGGCCAGGTTGTTCAGCGGCTGGTAGAAGCTGCTGGAGATCGCGTCCGAGTTGGTGGCAAAGGTGATGTTGCCCGGCATGATCAGCTTGATCTGATCGCCTTGGCGCTGCACTTCAACCCCGGTGTTGGCCATGCTCTCGCGCAGTTTCTTTTCCTGCTGGTCGGCGTAGTAGCCGTAACCCGCAGCGCCAGCACCTGCAACCACTGCACCGATCAGCGCGCCTTTGCCCCGGTTGTTGTGGTCGATGGCAGCACCGGCCAATGCACCGGCCAGAGCACCGAGACCGCCGTACTTGGCGGTTTTGCTCATACCGCTGGATTCATTATTCGCCTGTCCCTGGCTGCTGCCGTCATAAGGATTAGGTGAAGCGCAGCCGGATAACAGGGCTACGGCGGTGGCGACAACAAGCAGACGACGCGGAGTGAACATGAAGGGAGCTCCTACTTATGCATTCTGTGGTGCAGAGGACATTGGCAATGGACCTGTGCCGAGGTTTGAACACGACAAATGGCAAAAATTCCGTGACCACTCGCGCAGCTGTAACAAAAGGTTAGCCACATTACCGCTATAGAAAACGTAGCAGACCTCAGCTGAACGCGACCTGCGTTTTTGCTACAACAGATTGCCCCTCAAGCCCGCACAAATGGATTCTCGCGCATCTCCTCACCCAAGCGCGTATCCGGCCCGTGACCGGTGACCACCGTGGCGCCCTCGTCCAGCGTGTAAAGCCGCTGTTTGATCGAGCGCACGATAGTGGCCTGGTCCCCACCCCACAAATCCGTGCGCCCCACGCCACGCCGGAAAAGCGTGTCGCCGGCGATCAGCAGCTTGGCATCGGCAAACCAGAAACTCATCGAACCCGGCGTGTGTCCCGGCGTATGCAAGGCTACGCCGCAGCCGCAGGCCAATTCTTCGTTATCTTCCAGCCACCGGTCCGGCGACGGCACCGGGGTATAAGGCACGCGAAACATCTGGCACTGCATTTCCAGGTTGTCCCACAGGAACTGATCTTCCTTGTGCAGGTGCAACGTGGCGCCGGTTTTCTCTTTCAACTGGCCGGATGCCAGGAAGTGATCGAGATGAGCGTGGGTGTGGATGATGCTCACGACCTTCAGGCCCAGCGCGTCGAGGCGCGCGAGGATCAGCTCATGGTTGCCGCCGGGGTCGACCACGATGGCTTTTTTGGTGATGGGATCGCCGATGATGGTGCAGTTGCATTGCAGGGGGCCGACGGGGAAGGTTTCGCGGATGAGCGCGGGCGTTGTGGGTTCCATGGGCAGTCCTCGGGTGCAAATCAAATAGCGCTGAAGTAAATGCACCATTAAAACAGAAGGGGGAGTGCTTGCCGCTCCAGTGCGAGTAAACACGCTCGCCACAACAAGCTCGCCGACCTCACATCGTCAAGCGCTAGCCAATCAACCTCAGCTCCTGCGCCCGCGCCACCGCCTGGGTGCGTCGCTCCACGCCGAGCTTGCTGTTGATATGGCTGGCGTGGGTCTTGACCGTGTGCAGGGAGATAAACAGCCGGTTGCTGATTTCCTGGTTGGAGCAGCCTTGGGCAATGAGTTGCAGCACGGCCAGTTCCCGGACGCTCAGGGCCTCATGGTTAGGTGACACGTCAGCCGCCACAACGACGGGCAGCAGCATCAGGAGGCTCTGATTCAGCAATGCGTGGGGATCCTTGCCAAGTTGCTCGCGCATCCAGTCCGGGTGATTTTCCAGCAGCCTCTGGAAAGGTTGCAACGCCCCTCCGGCACCGGCCTCAAGCGCTCGAGCCAATACCGGCCGCGCCTTTGTGTCCTGACCGCCTTCCAACAGCAACTGCGCCTGCTGGGTAAGCGCCATCAGAGCAATCATCTGGCGCCCACTGCCATGGGCCTGTTGCGCCAGATCGTCGAGCCGCTGCAATGCCTCCTCCGGCTGATGACGAATGGCATCGAGGGCGGCTTGTTGCAGCCCGATATGTTGCGGCAAATGCGGATGGAATTCCGGCGCAGCGGCAGCCTGCTCGCCGTTGTAGGTCTGCCCGAGACGGGTCAACCAGGCGTCAGCCAGGTCGGTCCGGCCCTGGGCCAGCCACAGTTCGCATTTGATCAGGGTGATCATGGCCAGGTAGTAGATGGGCGGCACGTCCCAGATATGCATCAAGCGTTCGGCCTCGGCGAGTTCGGCGAAGGCTTTGGAGAAGTCGTTGCGCCGCCCTTCGAAGCTGGCGATCACGCAATGGCCGATCAGGACACTGATGTCGCGACAGGCGCGCGCCTCCGCCAGGCCTGCGCGCAGATGGGCGATACCGGCTTCTGGCTGATTGCGCACCAACAGCAGATAACCTTCGTACAACGACAAACGCGCACGCACCGCATAGAGCCGCTGCGGCGCCAGGCCGTGCAAACGTTGCAGGCCCTGGCGTACTTCATCAAGAGCCCGCAGGATTTCGCCGCGTGCTTGCAATACCCGCGCACGGTCGTAATGGGCCAAGGCTTCAAACAACGGGTTGCCGACGCGCTGCGCCAACTCCAGTGATTCGCGGTTCAGCCCACGGGCACGCCACAAGTCACCATCGGCAATCGCCAGGTTGGACAGTGTCGACAGGCACACCAGACGTTGCCCGTAACGCCGTTGCGGCAGACTTTCCAAGGCCTCGCTGCAATAACGCTCAGTCAACTCACGGTCACCCCGGCCACGGGCGATAATCCCGCTCAGCGCCAGCCACTGGGCCAGCATCGACTTTTGCGCCGTGGCCGAAGGGGCGGGCAGGAAGCGGCTGAGGTAGCCGGACAGTTCTTCCGCCGCATCCAGCTGACAGGCCAATCCCAATGCCCAGCTGTACAGCACGATCAAACGCGGTGTGCTGATCAACAGACTGTCGGGCAAGTCCATTTTCCAGCGCAGCAACATACCGACGTTCTGCTCGGCCAGCAGCTGTTCTTCGGACAGGTTCTGCACCAGGCTGGCCGCAACGTCCAGATGCCCGGCGCGTAAGGCCTGCTCTACCGCCTCGTCGATCAAGCCTTGGCCGTTGAACCAGCGGCAAGCGCGCAGATGCAGGCTGGCGGCCGGCAATACATTGCTGCTCGCACGGCGGGTGCGCAGCAGGTCGGAGAATAAATGATGATAGCGGTACCAGTGGCCCTGCTCGTCCAAGGGCACCAGGAAAACCTGGTGGGCTTGCAGGTAACGCAGGATCTCGGCGCTGTCATGGGCCTCTCGCACGGCGTCGCACAATTCGCTGCAGAAACGATCCTGGGGGGCCGTGTCGAACAGGAACGCCTGCACTTCGTGCGGCAGGCAGTCGATCACCTCTTCCAGCAAATAGTCGCGGATCAGCCCTTCCCCACCGTGCAGGTTTTGCGGCAAGGCGCCTTCGTTGCCCGCTTCGGAAGCCGCCAGCAGCCAGAAGCGCAGCCCCGCCACCCAGCCTTCGCTGCGGCGGATCAGGTTGTCGAGGGCCTCACCGCTCAGGGAACTGCTGTGGCGATCCAATAGCGCCTGGGATTCGGCATGGGTCAGGCGCAGGTCTTGCTCGTGCAACTCCAACAGGTGCCGCGACAGGCGCAAGCGTGCCAGATGCCAGTCCGGGCGCTGGCGACTGGTAACCAGTACCACCAGGCCGTCAGGCAGATGATTGAGGAAAAATTGCAGGCAGCGGTCCAGCACCGGGCCCTGGGCCAGGTGATAGTCGTCCAGCACCAGCAGCAACGGCGCACGCGTGGACAGATTGACCGCCAGCTCATCAAGCAAGCCATCGAGCCATTCTTCAAAGGCAAAAGGTTGGTGACGCTGGCGCATTTTCAGCAGGCCCAGGGATTGGGCGCCGAGTGCAGGAAAGTAGTGCTGCAACCCTTCGAGCAGACGCTCAAGGAAGCGTCCTGGGTCGTTGTCCCGAGGGTTCAGGCCCAGCCACAGGCTTTGCCAGTGGGATGGCAGGCTCTGGCAGAACTCCACCGCCAACGAACTCTTGCCGAACCCCGCCGGGGCGCTGACCAGGAGCAACCGCCCGTCAAGGCCGGCGCTCAACCGTTCACACAGGCGGGGGCGCAGCACGTAGCCGTCAGGCAGCGGAGGCCTGTAGAAGCGACCTTCCAGGGTCGGGATTACCACACTGGCAGGCCCATGGATTCGGGACAGATCAGTCATCGCCGGGCTCTTGTAGAAGGCTGTTGTCGGCATTGCAGATGTCCGCAGACTAGCGGTAAAAGCAGCAGGTTTGTAGATCTTTGCAACATTTGCCTGAAAAAGAACTGCGACAAAAAATATCGCCACAAACGAAAAGTGGGAGGGGGCTTGCCCCCGATAGAGGCGGATCAGTCAATCCATGGCTGACTGTCACACCGCTATCGGGGGCAAGCCCCCTCCCACATTGGGGCATTAGTACAAGTTAGCGAACACCGTCCTGGCGCAGGGCCGCTGGGGTGAAGTCGCTGGTGGTGGCGGTGAAGCCGAAGTCATAGGCCTGCTTCTCTTCGTTCTTCATGCCGAGCGCCAGGTAACGGCCGGATTGCAGGTCGTAGAGGGTTTCCAGGGCGTACCACGGCACTTGTTTGTCGTAGTAGTTCTCGGCATGGGCTTCGGCGACGCGCCACAGCTGGCCACGACCGTCGTAGTGATCGATCACCGCGGCTTGCCAGGTGTCTTCGTCGATGAAGAAGTCACGCTTGGCATAGATATGACGCTGGCCTTCCTTCAAGGTGGCGACCACGTGCCACACGCGGCGCAGCTCGTAGCGTGTCAGGTCCTGGTTGATGTGGCCGGCCTTGATGATGTCGGCGTACTTGAGCTTCGGATCGTCGATCTTGTAGCTGTTGGAGGCGATGTAGATTTCCTTCTTGCCTTCCAGTTTCCAGTCGTAGCGATCCGGCGCACCGTTGTACATGTCGAGGTTGTCGGAAGTCCGCAGGCCATCGGCGGCAGTACCCGGCCCGTCATAGGACACTTGCGGCGCCCGGCGCACACGGCGCTGGCCGGCGTTGTAGACCCACGCCGAACGCGGCTCCTTCACCTGGTCCAGGGTTTCGTGCACCAGCAGCACACCACCGGCCAGGCGTGCCGCGCGGTCACTTGCTGCTTGAAGTAGAACAGCACGTTGCCTGGGTTCTTCGGATCGAAGTCCTTCATCTTGTCGCGGAACACGAACTGATCGCGGAAGTACACCAGGCTGTAGGAACCGTTGGTTTGCGGCGTGGCCTGGGTCACCAGGCGGGTCACGCTGCCACCGCGATAACGGGTGATGTGGTTCCAGATAACCTCGACGCCCGTTTTCGGAATCGGGAACGGTACGGCCGTTTCGAAATTCTCAAGGCCGTTGCCGCCGGACACCAGGTTGGTGGTGGTGGCGTTCTTCTTGATGGAGGCGAACACCTCCGCCGGCACGGTGGCGCCACGATGGGTCGGGTAGACCGGCATCTTGAAGGTTTCCGGGTAACGCTTGAACATCGCGTACTGCCCCGGCGCCAGCTTGTCTTTGTACTGCTCGACGTTTTGCGCGGTGATGGTGAATTGCGGTTGTTCACTGGCGTAAGGGTTGGCCAGGAAACCTTTAGAATCCACAGCCCCCGCATTGGTCGGCAGCGGCGACCATTTCGGGATGGTGCCGGCCGCGTTACCGGCCATTTCCGCGCCCATCGGGGTCAGGCTGGTGCCCAGCTTGGCGGCTTCATCCGCCGACACTGCCGCCATGACGTTGCTCGCCAGGATCGACAGCCCAAGCACACCTACGTGCAACAGACTTTTGGTTATTTTCATGTTCTGGTTCTTCCTGAAAATACAGTGTGCTTAGAAGTTCGCGCCGAAGCTCAGGGCGACGAAGTCGCGGTCATTCGACGTGTTGAAGTCGCCACCAAAGAAGTTGGTGTAGGCAAGACTCGCCGTGTAGGTGTTCTGGTATTCAGCGTCCAACCCCAGGCTCACCGCCTTACGACCCTCTTCAAAGTTGCCGCCAGGACCTGGCGAGTAACCACTCACGTCATGGGACCACGCCACGTTAGGCTTGAGGTTCACCCCTGCGAAGACATCCGGGTACTCCCAGATTGCGCGGCCACGGTAGCCCCAGGAAGTGGACGTGGTGAAACCGTCGTTATTGCAATTTGCAGTACGGTTACTGCCGTCGGCGCCAGCACCAGCCCCAGTGATCGTGCCGGTGTTAAGCGCTGCACACAGGGCACCTTGTCCAGGACCATAAACGGGGTCACGCCCGTAACGTGCTTTGTCACGGCTTTCCAGGCCGCCTACGTGAGTCACACCCACTTCGCCTACCAACGTCAGGCGGCTTGCCCCCATGACCTGATCGAAAAAGTGCGTAAAGGTCGTCTGGACTGAGTGATTTCCTTACGACGGTAGCCATTCAGATCCGTGTCGGCGGCCCCTTTAAGCGGAGAAGCTGCACCCAGGCCGATCAACGGCGTGACGCCCGCATAGAGAATGTCGGTTGTGTTGAGCTGCACCGGAGCATTTGGCCGGTAGCTGAGTTCTCCGCTCCAGGCTGTGCCGGTAGGTAACGTTGTGGAGAAGCTCAAACCATAAAGGCGGATATCCTCGGGGTACTCGACGAAGTAGCTGGAGTTACCCGCGACAATAAGCGGACGAAGGCCCGCCGCTGGCGTAGGTGTCAGAGAGTTGGCCGCTGCATAAGTCGCAGCCGACGCCCCCCGAGCACTGAAAATCGGAGCCCGGCTGTGATAATTCATGAAGTAGGCGCCGAACTCGGTGTCCAACGGCTCGTAGTTATAGTGAAACGCCACGCCGAATTGACCGCTGTCGCGGGCATCGCGATCCGGTCCACGCTTGACCAGCACGCCTTCTTCGTTGACGTTGACCCCAAAGTTATTCAGCAGCGGCAAGGCGCCGGGCTGAGTCGCCAGGAACGAACGCTTGCTGAGCAGTCGGAGGTTATCGGTACAGCCATCGGAAATAACATCAGGCTGAGAGAAGAATGTTCCGCAGTTATCTGTAACAGTCTGGTCCCATTCCAACTGATAAAACGCTTCTGCCGACAAGTTATCAGTCAGGGTTTGCGACACGTAGAACATGTTGACCGGAATCAAGCCTTCCTTGATTTCGGCACCCGGACGACGGAATGCTGACACATCGATTGGGTTAACGGAGTTGATGCCGCCGCCAATGAAGGTGCTTTCACCCCAGCTAACGACTTGCTTACCGAACCGCACGTTGCCGGGCTGATCGGCAATGGAATAATTGTGATAGATGAATGCATCAAGAATCTGCCCACCCGAAGACTTGGCGCCCTCTTTGCGATTGTTATCGCTGATGTCCTTGAACTCACGGCTTTCATCCTTGAGTTCGAAGTCGTACCAGTATTTACCACGCACAAACACACCGGTATCGCCGTATTTCAGTTCCAGGTCGTGAATACCCTTGAAGATCTTTGAGAAGGTCTCACCACGCTTGAAATTCAGGTGACCATCGTCGGACGTCTGGGACAAGCCCGCTCCGCCGTTGTTGACGCCGATAAGGTCTCGGTCAGGCTTGGCTGTCGACCAACTCGCCCCCACAGAAAGCGACGAGTCAAAACTCCCTTCGATTTCACCGATATTGAAACTGACGCCGAATGCGGGCCCGGCGAGCGTAGAGGCGAGGCTGACGGCCAACGGCAATCTTGCCCGGCGCCAGAACTGGTTTACTGAGATCATCGACGCTACTCCATGTGCATTATTGTTATGGCAGTGAGTTCTTTTGTGATGCTTGTAACGGCCGGAATACAACGATTCCAATGCCGCCCTGGCAACTGAACCTCCATGGCCCGAAGCGACGCATCCTTGAAAAACTCTGAGTAGGACTATAGCCAGCAGGGGGTACCGCTTGATCCCTCTAAAGTGTGATTCGCATCACCGACCCGTCTGCCACAGCCCTTTCGCCATGTCGGCGAAGACCGACGCGGAGAGGATGGCTGAAAATCGGCAAATCACAAGTAGAGGCGCAAGATAGAGCATTGCCGTGCCCGAACGGGCACGGCGAGGGGCATCAGAGGGTGGACAGGAAGGTACTGTTGTTGGCCTGCCATTCGATGATGTCGATACGGATACGTTTTTTGTCGAGTTTGCCGACGCTGGTCTTGGGAATTTCAGTAACAACGGCAATCTGGCTCGGAATCGCCCACTTGCTCAAATGGCCCAATTCGACAAAAGGCTTGAGGTGCTCTTTGAGTTCACGGGCCCCTATCACATGGCCATCATGCACCACCAGCAGCGCAAACGGACGCTCGCCCCACTGCGGATCGGCGATGCCCACCACCGCTACTTCGCGTACCGCGGGGTGACGACTGACCAGGTCTTCCAGGGCCAGGGAGGAGATCCACTCGCCGCCGGTCTTGATCACGTCCTTGATGCGGTCGCGGATATCAATCACGCCAAACGCGTCGAGGGTGGCCACGTCGCCGGTGTGCATCCAGCCGCCCGCCCACAACTCGGCGCCCTTCTGCGGCTCGTTGAAATAACCTTCGCTGAGCCACGGCGCACGCAGCACCAGCTCACCCTGGGACTCGCCGTCGGCAGGCAGGAAGTTACCCTCAGTGTCCATGATCGCCGCTTCCACCAACGGTCCGGGCACGCCGGCTTTGATGCGGTAGGTGATGCGCTCGTCTTCGCTACCGGCCAACAGCTCTTCGTTGAGGTGAGCGCAGGACACCAACGGGCCAGTCTCGGACATGCCGTACGCGGCGGTCAGTTGAATCCCACGCGCCTTCGCCGCCTCATACAGCGTGCGATTGAGCGCGCTGCCGCCGATGACGATTTTCCAACCGCCAAAATCCACGCCTTGGGCAGCCTTGGCGTTGAGCACCATTTGCAGGATGGTCGGCACACAGTGGGAGAACGTGACCTTCTCCTTGCGCCACAGCTCCACCAGGTATTCCGGGTCGTAGCGGCCAGGGTAGACCTGCTTCAGGCCAAGCATGGTCGCCACATACGGCAGGCCCCAGGCGTGCACGTGAAACATCGGCGTGATCGGCATGTACACGTCGTTGGTGCCCAGCAGGCGCACGCTGTCGATGCTGCCCATGATGGTCGCCACGCCGATGGTGTGCAGTACCAGCTGGCGATGGGTGAAGTACACGCCTTTGGGGTTGCCGGTGGTGCCGGTGGTGTAGAAGGTGGTCGCGACGGAATGCTCGTCGAAATCCTCGAAGTCATACTTGGGGCTGGCGGCGGCGAGCAGGGTTTCGTACTCGCCCACTAGGTTCGGCAATTCGGCGGTCTTTGATTCGCCATCAGTGAGCAGCAGGGTCTTGTCGACGGTGGTGAGCTGCCCGGCGATGGCCTGGTACAGGCCCACGAACTCACTGTTGACCAGCACAAAGCGGTCCTCGGCGTGGTTCATGGTGTAGAGAATCTGTTCCGGAGACAGGCGCACGTTGATGGTGTGGATCACCGCGCCGATCATCGGGATGGCGAACATGCATTCCAGGTAGCGATGGCTGTCCCAGTCCATCACTGCCACGGTGTCACCGGCCTTGACTCCGGCCTCGGTAAGCACGTTAGCCAGACGTGCGACCCGCTCGATCAGGGTCGGGTAGGTGTAGCGCAACTTGTCGCGGTAGACGATTTCCCGGGTCTTTTCATAGCGAGCGCCGGACATCAGCAGGCGCTTGATCAACAGGGGGTATTGGTACGCACCTTCGGCGGGGGGAATAACACGGGTCTGCAACATACGAATCCCTTTTATGACTGCACGGTCTTGGCTGAACGATCTGCACTGTAGAGCGCTTATGTTTCAGCCAAATCAGCCAAAGGAATGATTTGCAGAGGCCGGGAAATGCTAGCCTTGAGCCACTATCCGGGCTCATGAAGATCACATGTGAGAGGGGGCTTCCCCGATGAGAGTGTTTCTAGCCAAGTTTTAATCAGCTGACCACCGCTATCGGGGGCACGCCCCCCTCCCACATTTGAACCCTGCCCCGCATGAACGAGCAGCGATT
>NZ_JADDUM010000241.1 GCF_015163715.1 Pseudomonas cyclaminis | reverse complement strand
CCCGCGCTGGCTGCGAAGCGGCCCCAATAAAAAACGCCGAGTTCCTTCAGAAAGAACTCGGCGTCTGTGTTTGGGGCTGCTACGCAGCCCAGCGCGGGGCAAGCCCGCTCACCACAGTCAATGCAGCCGCCGTTTAGACGGTATGCAGGTACCAGTTGTACTCAAGGTCGGAGATGGAGTGTTCAAACTCTTCCAGCTCACTTTCCTTACAGGCGACGAAGATATCGATGTATTTAGGATCGATGTACTTGGCCATCACCTCGCTGTCGTCCAACTCGCGCAGGGCATCGCGCAGGTTGTTCGGCAGGCTCTGCTCGTTCTGCTCGTAGCTGTTGCCTTCCACGGGTGCGCCAGGCTCGATCTTGTTGGTCAGGCCGTGGTGCACGCCTGCCAGGACCGAAGCCATCAGCAGGTAAGGGTTGGCGTCGGCGCCGGCCACACGGTGTTCGATACGTACGGCGTCGGACGAGCCGGTCGGTACGCGAATCGCCACGGTGCGGTTGTCCAGGCCCCAGCACGGCGAGTTCGGCACGTAGAACTGTGCGCCGAAACGACGGTAGGAGTTGACGTTGGGGCACAGGAACGCCATTTGGGCGGGCAGGGTCTCCAGCACACCGCCGATCGCGTGACGCAATGCGGCGTTCTGCTCGGGATCCTCGCTGGCAAAGATGTTCTTGCCGTCTTTGTCCAGGATCGAAATGTGTACGTGCAGCCCGTTGCCTGCCTGGCCTGGGTAAGGCTTGGCCATGAAGGTGGTGTCCATCTCATGGTCGTAGGCGATGTTCTTGATCAGGCGCTTGAGCAGTACCGCGTAATCGCACGCTTTGATCGGGTCGGCGACATGGTGCAGGTTCACTTCGAACTGCGCCGGGGCACTTTCCTTGACGATGGCGTCGGCCGGGATGCCTTGCTCTTTGGCGCCTTCCAGAATGTCCTGGAGGCAGTCGACGTATTCGTCGAGGTCGTCGATCAGGTAGACCTGTGTCGAGTGCGGGCGTTTGCCGGAGATCGGCGAGCGGGGCGGTTGTGGGCGGCCGTTCACGTTCTCCTGGTCGATCAGGTAGAACTCAAGCTCGAAGGCAGCGCAGATGGTCAGACCGAGGTCGTCGAATTTGCTTACAACTTGGCGGAGCACTTCGCGGGGATCGGCGAAGAAAGGTTCACCTTCAAGTTCGTGCATGGTCATCAGCAGTTGCGCGGTAGGGCGCTTTTGCCAAGGCTCATTGCACAGGGTGTCGGGGATTGGATAACAGATTCGGTCAGCATCACCGATGTCCAGGCCCAGGCCGGTGCTTTCCACCGTCGAGCCATTGATATCCAGGGCAAATAAAGAGGCAGGCAGGTTAATGCCCTTCTCGTAAACCTTGTGGAGGCTGGTGCGTTCGATGCGCTTGCCGCGCACCACACCATTCATATCCGCAATTAGAAGGTCTACGTACAGAACCTCAGGATGATCCTTAAGGAACGCGTTCGCTTCGTTAAGCTGAACGGCACGCGGGGGTACCGACATGATGCAACACCTTTGTTGTTAAAAATATCAATCATTGATCTTTTCTGGTTTCAGTCAACCCGAACGGCATGCCGAAGTCAAGCGAGGCCTTTTTTGCCCTAAAAAAGCGCCGCGAAGGCTTTTTTGGGGCTTTTTGGGGCGGTTTTTTGCATTTGACCGGCTTGGGACTCGCAGGCTTGAGCGGGCCGTGTTGTATTTTTTACGGGGGTGTTGTGTAAAAAAATGAACAAGGCTAAGCTCGATTCAAACCCATAACAGCAATAATACCGGGGTGCTTCATGTTTCACCTGCCGCCACTCGGCGTCTCTGCCTGCTTCTGCCAGGCGTTGTCCGCAGTCCGTTCGCCCCGCGTGGATGCACCGGCACCGGCCAATATTCTTGACGGCCCGTCCGACCTTTTCTTTGCCCCCTCAACTGCCCCTGACCGGCTCCTTTCCAAGGAACCGATCAAGATTGTGCACGACTTTGGCGTGAGGAATGCAACGCTGCAGCAAATGGCAGGTAAGCTCCTACCCTGAATGAACAAACGACGCGGATGCTGCGTCAACCAACGCCTGGCCTTTAATGGATGCCAGGAAACCCAGCCCAGAGGCATTTATGAGTAACAACCTCGACCAGCTCACCGATTGGTTGAAAGACCACAAGATCACAGAAGTCGAATGCATGATTGGCGACCTCACCGGCATCACCCGGGGCAAGATCTCGCCGACCAACAAGTTCATCGCCGAAAAAGGCATGCGCCTGCCCGAGAGCGTTCTGTTGCAGACCGTGACCGGCGACTATGTCGAAGACGACATCTATTACGAATTGCTCGACCCGGCCGACATCGACATGATCTGCCGCCCCGACCAGAACGCGGTGTTCCTGGTGCCGTGGGCCATCGAGCCGACCGCCCAGGTGATCCACGACACCTACGACAAGCAAGGCAACCCGATCGAGCTGTCGCCGCGCAACGTGCTCAAGAAAGTCCTCCAGCTCTACGCCGACAAAGGCTGGCAGCCCATCGTGGCGCCGGAGATGGAGTTCTACCTGACCAAACGCTGCGAAGACCCGGACTTCCCGTTGCAACCGCCGATCGGTCGTTCCGGGCGCCCGGAGACCGGTCGCCAATCCTTCTCTATAGAAGCGGCCAACGAATTCGATCCACTGTTCGAAGACGTCTACGACTGGTGCGAACTGCAGGAGCTGGACCTCGACACCCTGATCCACGAAGACGGCACCGCGCAGATGGAAATCAACTTCCGTCACGGCGACGCGCTGTCCCTGGCCGACCAGATCCTGGTGTTCAAGCGCACCATGCGCGAAGCGGCGCTCAAGCACAACGTGGCGGCCACCTTCATGGCCAAGCCGATGACCGGCGAGCCCGGCAGCGCGATGCACCTGCACCAGAGCATCATCGACATCGCCACCGGCAAGAACGTCTTCTCCAATGAAGACGGGACCATGAGCCAGCTGTTCCTCAACCACATTGGCGGCCTGCAGAAATTCATCCCCGAATTGCTGCCACTGTTTGCCCCTAACGTGAACTCGTTCCGCCGCTTCCTGCCCGACACCTCGGCGCCGGTCAACGTGGAATGGGGCGAAGAAAACCGCACCGTCGGCCTGCGCGTACCGGATGCCGGCCCGCAGAACCGTCGTGTGGAAAACCGCCTGCCGGGCGCCGACGCCAACCCGTACCTGGCGATTGCCGCCAGTCTGCTGTGCGGCTACATCGGCATGGTTGAAGGCCATAACCCGAGCGCGCCGGTGGTGGGTCGTGGTTACGAGCGGCGCAACCTGCGTCTGCCGTTGACCATTGAAGACGCCCTGGAACGCATGGAAAACAGCAAGACCATCGAGAAATACCTGGGTCAGAAATTCATCACAGGCTACGTCGCGGTCAAGCGGGCCGAGCATGAAAACTTCAAGCGCGTGATCAGTTCGTGGGAGCGGGAATTCCTGCTCTTCGCCGTCTGATGCGCCGGGCGCGCTGGGAAAGCAGCGCGCCCCTCACTGAAAAGTCTAGGAGATTGGTATGTCCAGCAACAACCCGCAAACCCGTGAATGGCAAGCCTTGAGCAACGATCACCACCTGGCACCGTTCAGCGACTTCAAGCAATTGAAAGAGAAAGGCCCACGGATCATCACCAAAGCCCACGGCGTGTATTTGTGGGACAGCGAAGGCAACAAGATCCTCGACGGCATGGCCGGCCTGTGGTGCGTGGCGATCGGTTACGGTCGCGATGAACTGGCCGACGCCGCCGCCAAACAAATGAAAGAACTGCCGTACTACAACCTGTTCTTCCAGACCGCTCACCCTCCGGTGCTGGAGTTGGCCAAGGCCATTTCCGACATCGCACCGGCCGGCATGAACCACGTGTTCTTCACCGGGTCCGGCTCCGAAGGCAACGACACCATGTTGCGCATGGTCCGCCACTACTGGGCGATCAAGGGCCAGCCGAACAAGAAAACCATCATCAGCCGCAAGAATGGCTACCACGGCTCAACCGTGGCTGGCGCCAGCCTTGGCGGCATGACGTATATGCACGAGCAGGGCGACTTGCCGATCCCCGGCATTACCCACATCGCCCAGCCGTACTGGTTTGGTGAGGGCGGCGACATGAGCCCCGAAGAGTTCGGGATCTGGGCCGCCAACCAGTTGGAAGAGAAGATCCTCGAACTGGGCGTGGACACCGTCGGTGCCTTTATTGCCGAGCCGATCCAGGGTGCCGGTGGCGTGATCGTCCCGCCCGCCACCTACTGGCCGCGCATCAAGGAAATTCTCGCCAAGTACGACATTCTGTTTGTGGCCGACGAAGTGATCTGCGGGTTTGGCCGTACCGGTGAGTGGTTCGGTAGCGACTTCTACGACCTCAAGCCAGACATGATGACCATCGCCAAGGGGCTGACCTCGGGCTATATCCCCATGGGCGGCCTGATCGTGCGTGACGAAGTGGTCGAGGTGCTGAACGAAGGCGGCGATTTCAACCACGGTTTCACCTACTCCGGTCATCCGGTGGCCGCCGCAGTGGCCTTGGAAAACATCCGCATCCTGCGTGATGAAAAAATCATCGAGCAGGTCAACAGCGAAACGGCACCCTATTTGCAGCGTCGTCTGCGCGAGCTCAATGATCACCCGTTGGTGGGCGAAGTGCGCGGTGTGGGTCTGTTGGGCGCTATTGAACTGGTGCAGGACAAGGCCACTCGCAAGCGTTATGAAGGCAAAGGCGTCGGCATGATTTGCCGCAACTTCTGCTTCAACAACGGCCTGATCATGCGCGCCGTGGGCGACACCATGATCATTTCGCCGCCGCTGGTGATCAGCAAGGCCGAGATCGACGAGTTGGTGACCAAGGCACGCACGTGCCTGGACCTGACTTTGGCGGCATTGCAGGGCTAAGTGCTAGGCTCAGTGCGCAGAGCACCGGGCAGTGATAAATGTAGGGGCTTTGGTTGAAAGCCGGCCCCTGAACTTGCCAGACTGTCGCCCTGTTTTGTTGCCCTCTGGAAGGGCCGCTGAACATATAAAGAACGTGGCCCAAAAAAGAAAAATTGGAGCATCACCAAATGAAGGCATTAGGTTTGAAGAACGCTGGCAAGACCCTCCTCGCCTTGTCCCTGATGGGCGCAATGGCGGGCGCGGCCCAGGCAGACGATAAAGTGCTGCACGTCTACAACTGGTCCGACTACATTGCACCGGACACCATCGCCAACTTCGAAAAAGAGTCGGGCATCAAAGTGGTGTACGACGTTTTTGACAGCAACGAGACCCTGGAAGCCAAGTTGCTGGCAGGCAAGTCCGGTTATGACATCGTCGTGCCGTCGAACAACTTCCTCGCCAAGCAGATCAAGGCCGGTGTCTACCAAGAGCTGGACACGTCCAAGCTGTCCAACTACAGCAACCTGAACAAGTCCCTGCTCAAAGCCGTGTCGGTCAGCGACCCGGACAACAAGCACGCCTTCCCGTACATGTGGGGTTCGATCGGCATCGGCTACAACCCGGAGAAGGTCAAGGCTGCGCTGGGCGTGGACAAGATTGATTCGTGGGATGTCCTGATGAAGCCGGAAAACATCGCCAAGCTGAAAAGCTGCGGCGTGAGCTTCCTCGACTCGCCAACCGAAATGCTGCCGATTGCGCTGCATTACCTGGGCCTGCCGACCGACAGCCAGAAGAAAGACGACCTCAAGCAAGCCGAAGCGTTGTTCCTCAAGATCCGCCCATCGATCGGCTACTTCCACTCCTCCAAGTACATCTCGGACCTCGCCAACGGCAACATCTGCGTAGCCGTGGGTTACTCGGGTGACATCCAGCAGGCCAAATCCCGCGCGGCTGAAGCCGGTGGCAAGGTCAAGGTGGCCTACGACATTCCGAAAGAAGGCGCTGGCAGCTTCTTCGACATGGTCGCCATCCCTAAAGATGCCGAAAACGTCGAGGCCGCTTACAAATTCATGAACTACCTGCTCAAGCCGGAAGTCATGGCGTCGATCACCAACAGCGTGCGTTTCCCGAACGGTAACGAGAAGGCGACTGCACTGGTCGACAAGGACATCACCAGCGACCCGGGCATCTACCCGCCAGCCGATGTGCAAGCCAAGCTCTACGCCATTGCTGACTTGCCAGCCGCAACCCAGCGTGAAATGACGCGCAGCTGGACCAAGATCAAGTCCGGCAAGTAAGCCTCAACACCGGTGGGAGAGGGCTTGCCTCTCTCCCACACATTAAATGACAAAAAGTTTTGCCGGATCGGTTTATCGAGGGTAAGTTGCGCGCCGGTTTTGTTGCCGGGCAACAACTTCAGGCCCAACTATTTAAGAGGACCTCCACTTGCCAATTTCTTTATTTCGCAAAGCCATGCTGGTGGGTGCAGGTATCACGCTGGCTGTCAGCGTGCAGGCCGCATCGACGGTGCATATTTATAACTGGTCGGACTACATCGGTACCGACACCCTGGCCAACTTCGAAAAGGCCACCGGCATCAAGCCCGTGTACGACGTGTTTGATTCCAACGAAACCCTGGAAGGCAAGTTGCTGGCCGGGCGTACTGGCTACGACGTGGTCGTGCCGTCCAACCACTTCCTCGGCAAGCAGATCAAGGCCGGGGCGTTCCAGAAACTCGACAAGTCGTTGCTGACGAATTACGCAAATCTTGATCCGGCGCTGCTCAAGCGCCTGGAAAAGAACGACCCAGGCAACCAGTACGCCGTGCCGTACCTATGGGGCACCAACGGCATCGGTTACAACGTCGACAAAGTGAAGGAAGTGCTGGGCGTCGACAAGATCGACTCCTGGGCCGTGCTGTTCGAACCGGAAAACATGAAGAAGCTGGCCACTTGCGGCGTGTCTTTTATGGACTCGG
Source organism: Pseudomonas cyclaminis (assembly GCF_015163715.1). GTDB lineage: Bacteria > Pseudomonadota > Gammaproteobacteria > Pseudomonadales > Pseudomonadaceae > Aquipseudomonas > Aquipseudomonas cyclaminis. The sequence goes on along the minus strand of NZ_JADDUM010000241.1, from coordinate 3,696 downwards.
CAGATGAAATGCTGCCGGCGGTGCTCAACTACATGGGCCTGGACCCCAACAGCACCAACCCGGACGACTACAAAAAGGCCGAAGAAAAGCTGCTCAAAGTGCGGCCCTACGTGACCTACTTCCATTCCTCCAAATACATCTCCGACCTGGCCAACGGCAACATCTGCGTGGCGGCCGGTTTCTCCGGTGATGTGTTCCAGGCCAAGGCCCGTGCGGCTGAGGCTGGCAAAGGCGTGAACATCGCCTACGCGATTCCGAAAGAAGGCGGCAACCTGTGGTTTGACGTGCTGGCGATCCCCAAGGACGCCACCAACATTAAAGAGGCCCACGCCTACATCAACTATTTGCTGCAACCTGAGGTCATCGCCCAGGTCAGTGATTACGTCGGTTACGCCAACCCTAACCCAGGGGCGGACACACTGATGGAGCAATCGATACGCACGGACGAAGCGGTTTACCCACCGCAGGCGGTTCTCGATCGGACATTCGTCAACTTCGAGCTACCCCCGAAAGTGCAACGTTTAATGACCCGTAGCTGGACCAAGGTCAAGACGGGCAAGTAAGGCTCAACCTATCCAAGGTTCGTCCGTATTGGACGTTCTGCACTCTTTTTTTCTGGGAGTTTCGTAAATGGCAGTTGCCTCCGGCGCCTATAAGAAAGCCCTCGAAGGGGACCAGACACCGAAGAAGGTGCTGGTCAAAATCGACCGGGTCACGAAGAAGTTCGACGAGACGATTGCCGTGGACGATGTGTCCCTGGAAATCAAGAAAGGCGAGATCTTCGCCCTGCTCGGCGGTTCGGGTTCGGGCAAGTCCACTTTGCTGCGCATGCTCGCAGGTTTCGAGCGCCCGACCGAGGGGCGCATCTACCTCGACGGTGTGGACATCACCGACATGCCGCCCTACGAGCGGCCGATCAACATGATGTTCCAGTCCTACGCCTTGTTCCCACACATGACGGTGGCGCAGAACATCGCCTTCGGCCTGCAACAGGACAAGATCCCCAAGGCCGAAGTCGACGCCCGCGTGGCCGAGATGCTCAAGCTGGTGCAGATGAGCCAGTACGCCAAGCGCAAGCCGCACCAGTTGTCCGGTGGCCAGCGTCAGCGTGTGGCCCTGGCCCGTTCCCTGGCCAAGCGCCCGAAACTGCTGCTGCTCGATGAGCCGATGGGCGCCCTCGACAAGAAATTGCGTTCGCAGATGCAGCTTGAGCTGGTCGAAATCATCGAGCGCGTCGGCGTGACCTGCGTGATGGTGACTCACGACCAGGAAGAGGCCATGACCATGGCCGAACGCATCGCGATCATGCACTTGGGCTGGATCGCGCAGATCGGCAGCCCGATCGACATCTACGAAACGCCTACCAGCCGCCTGGTGTGCGAGTTCATCGGCAACGTCAACATTTTCGACACCCAAGTGGTGGACGACGCCGAAGGCCACGCGGTGCTCAAGTGCCCGGACCTGGACCGCGACATCTACGTGGGCTACGGCATCGCCACCTCGGTGGAAGACAAGTCGGTGACCTACGCGATTCGCCCGGAAAAACTGCTGGTGACCACCGAAATGCCGACCTGCGAGCACAACTGGTCCAGCGGCAAGGTGCACGACATCGCCTACCTGGGCGGCCACTCGGTGTTCTACGTGGAACTGCCGAGCGGCAAGCTGGTGCAGTCTTTCGTGGCCAACGCCGAACGCCGTGGCCAGCGGCCGACCTGGGGTGATCAGGTGTACGTGTGGTGGGAAGACGACAGCGGCGTGGTACTTCGCTCATGAACACAAAAAAGCTCAAGCGGCGCTTGAACCGCCTCGTCCCCAGTGGCAAGCAGGTGGTCATCGGGATTCCGTTCCTGTGGCTGTTCCTGTTTTTCGCCCTGCCGTTCTTCATCGTCCTGAAAATCAGCTTTGCCGAAGCCGACGTAGCGATCCCGCCGTACACCGAGATCTACACCTACGTTGAGCAGAAGCTGCAAGTGGTGCTGAACCTGGCCAACTACAGCTTGCTGGCGGGCGACGAGTTGTACATCGCCGCGTACCTGGGCTCGCTGAAGATGGCGTTTTTCAGCACGCTGCTGTGCCTGCTGATCGGCTACCCGATGGCCTACGCCATTGCCACCGCACGCAAAGAGATGCAGACCGTGCTGGTGCTGCTGATCATGATGCCGACCTGGACTGCGATCCTGATCCGCGTGTATGCGTGGATGGGCATCCTCAGCAACAACGGGTTGCTCAATGGCTTCCTGATGTCCATGGGGCTGATCAACGAACCGCTGCAGATCCTCAACACCAACATCGCGGTGTATATCGGCGTGGTCTATTCGTACCTGCCGTTCATGATCCTGCCGCTGTACGCCAACCTGGTGAAGCATGATCAGAGCCTGCTGGAAGCCGCGTCGGACCTGGGTTCGAGCACCTTCAACAGCTTCTGGAAAATCACCGTGCCGCTGTCCAAGAACGGCATCATCGCCGGTTGCATGCTGGTGTTTATCCCGGTGGTGGGCGAGTTCGTGATCCCGGAACTGCTGGGCGGCCCGGAAACCCTGATGATCGGTAAAGTGTTGTGGCAAGAATTCTTCAACAACCGTGACTGGCCGGTGGCGTCTGCCCTGGCGGTAGTGATGCTGGCGATCCTGATCGTGCCGATCATTCTGTTTAACCGCAGCCAAGCCAAAGAATTGGAGGGCAAGATATGAAGCGCGTCAGTTTCTCAAGCTTCATGCTGGTGGCGGGGTTGCTGTTCATCTACCTGCCGATGCTGATCCTGGTGATCTACTCGTTCAACGAATCCAAGCTGGTGACGGTGTGGGGCGGTTGGTCGATCAAGTGGTACGTGGGCCTGCTCGACAACACCCAACTGATGGGTTCGGTGGCCCGCTCCCTGGAAATCGCCTGCTACACCGCGGTTGCCGCGGTGGCATTGGGTACGTTGGCGGCGTTTGTGCTGACGCGCATCAGCCAGTTCAAGGGCCGCACGCTGTTCGGCGGCCTGGTGACGGCGCCGCTGGTGATGCCGGAAGTGATCACGGGTCTGTCGCTGCTGCTGCTGTTCGTGGCCATGGCGCAGATGATCGGTTGGCCCCAGGAGCGTGGCATCGTCACCATCTGGATCGCCCACACCACGTTCTGTGCGGCGTATGTGGCGGTGGTGGTGTCGGCGCGCTTGCGTGAGTTGGACCTGTCGATCGAAGAAGCCGCCATGGACCTCGGCGCGCGGCCGTGGAAGGTGTTCTTCCTGATCACCATCCCGATGATCGCGCCGTCGTTGGCGGCGGGCGGCATGATGTCGTTTGCGCTGTCGCTGGATGACCTGGTACTCGCCAGCTTCGTCTCGGGCCCTGGCTCGACGACCTTGCCGATGGAAGTGTTCTCGGCCGTGCGCCTTGGGGTCAAACCCGAGATCAACGCCGTGGCCAGCCTGATTCTGTTGGCGGTGTCGCTGGTGACCTTCCTGGTGTGGTTCTTCAGCCGTCGCGCCGAAGAACACCGCAAGAAAGCCATTCAGCAAGCCATCGAAGAAGCGGCTGCAGATGGCTGGAAACAGCCGGACAAGCGCCGGGCGCCTGCACCGGTCTAAAGCCTGGTGTAATACAAAATGTGGGAGGGGCTTGCCGAGTCGTCACACCGCCCCGATAGCGGTGTATCAGTCAACAGATGCAGTGACTGGCAGTCGAGCCAATCGGGGGCAAGCCCCCTCCCACA
>NZ_JADDUM010000240.1 GCF_015163715.1 Pseudomonas cyclaminis | reverse complement strand
CACCGGTAAACCCGGTGACCATGGTGGTGAGCACGAAGTTGCCGGTGAACCAGAATGGCGCCTGATGCCACACCTTGCCGTGGCGTTCATTGCGCGGCACGTAGTCGATGGAGCGGGTTTCGATTTTCAGCGTTCTGGAGGGGGGCGCAGCCGATCGGTCGGAGGGCATGTTCATAGGTGTCACGGTCTGTTTTTTATTGAGTGAGTTGCGCAGAGTCTTGTAAGCCAAAATACAATTGAATCGGCATTTTCAAATAATCACTTTATGAATCTCTGAACTGAGTGCGCAAAACCCTCTTGAATAAGGTTTGCCTTACTGATTCACTTTTTTATTTCCAGCGGATATAGAGACATTTCCTACGAGTCACTACGCTGAAGAACACATTCGTCGTAGTCACCTTTCGCAGTGAAGCAGTAGGTGGGCGTCCTGTTTGCATACCAAGGATGATTGCCATGTCTGCTATTCCCTCCCGAAGTAAAGGCGCTGCGCGCTTGCTTGCCAACGACGTCACTGCACTGGTTCCTGACTTTCCTTTTCATTACCGCCGGTTCCTTGATACCGCCGTGAGTAACGGCACTCCGTTGGCGCAGGTTTCCAGCCGGGCGTATGGCAGCAAGGTGTTGATCGTCGGCGCAGGCGTTGCGGGAATGGTGACGGCCTATGAAGCCATGCGCATGGGTTTACACCCTGTGGTGGTAGAGGCCAGTGATCGTATTGGTGGGCGGCTGTATTCCTACGTGGCGGGTGATCCGCAAGATCCCGCTAACAGTGTGATCTGTGAAATGGGGGCGATGCGTTTTCCTGTGTCAGGCAAGACGTTGATGCACTATTTCGAGAAGGTCGGCATGACGGCCAACTCGACGGATTTTCCCAACCCTGGCTCGGCGGCAACCTCTAGTACGGTAGTCGATTACCAGCAAAAACAGACCTATTACGAAGGCAATAACCTGCCGCCGGAATACGCCGAGATTGAGCGGTTGTTGTTTGAGGTGTTCCTTGAGCAGGACCCGATCAAGTTCACCGATATGGAAGCGGCAATGTCCGAGGGCAGCATTGATCAGGCCAAGATCAAGACCTTGTGGAACGCAATCCTGGATGCGGGTTGGAACAACCTCAGTTTTTTTGCCGCGATGGTCGAGCAGGCGGGATGGAGTCGCGAAGACATTGATCTGTTCGGCCAGATCGGCTTCGGCACCGGCGGTTGGAACACCGACTATCCCAATTGTTTCCTGGAGGTGCTGCGGGTGCTGTATACCGGGCTGGATACCAACCATAAGTTGATGTTCGACGGTTCCAGCGAGCTGCCAACACGGTTATGGAGCCGCGCCCCGGATACCTTTGGTGACACCATGACGCATTGGCCTGCGGGCACCACTGTCCAAGGCCTGACGACCCAAGTCATTGCCCAGCCTTTAAAGCAGGAGGTGCGGCAGATTATACGTCGCCCGGATGGCGAGTTCGACGTATGGGTGTATGACCATAATCTGGGATACGATCGTCAATACACTTTTCCTGCCGTGGTCTACACCCCCCACAAGCGGATCCTCGACAAATTCCGCTACATGGATGGTGCCGCCCGCTTCAACCAAATGAATGACCTGTTATCCCCAAAGGAATGGGAAGCGGTGATGTACACGCACTACATGCAATCCGCCAAAATCTTCGCGCAAACCCAGCGGCCTTTCTGGAACGATGTGGAAGCAGATTTTCAACACAAGATGAGCGTGACCCTTTCGGATCGCATCACCCGTGGCACCTACCTGCTGGACTACAGTCAAGGCCTCGGACCTTACAGGGGGAGCGGTATGTTTTTGTCTTATACCTGGAATGACGACAGCCTCAAATTCCTGGGTGATCGCAGTGCGCCGCAGCCGTCCCACGTGCAGGTGTGCACAAGCTTGCTGGACAGCGTGTATGCCCCTCATCAGTTGAACCTAGCGGCTGAGTTCGGCATGACTAACCCCTTTGTCGAAATCAACTGGGAGGAGCAGCCGTTTTTCCTGTGCGCGTTCAAAATGAATCTGCCGGGCCAGTACGAGTACCAGCGCTTGCTGTTTTCTCAGTTCATGAACGGTGTGCAGGGTCCGAAACCCGATGGGTTCATTCTGGCGGGTGACGACGTTTCGTTCACGGGAGGCTGGGCAGAAGGAGCGGTGACGACGGCCTTGAATGCCGTCAATAAGCTGGCGTTGAAATTCAACGGTGGGACCTTTCTCACAAACCGCGGCCCCATTGATGATTGGCAAGCGCTTCAGCCGAAGGCGTTGTGAGCGAAATCACATCAGTCCCGCGTCGCAGGTCATGAGTCTGCGGCGCGGGCCTTAGTGGTTAGCGTACGAAAAGGTTGATGATGTATCCGCCGGATGCTGTCATTTCGAACTCTTTTCCAGTCACGGTAAAGGTTCTGGACGGCTCGATGATGGTGTCGCCGACGTTGGCCAGCTTCCTGAGGTCGTCCAGGCTGACGAATGTGGCGTCGACGTCGGCACGCAGTTGAGAATCAGTGGTGTAGCATTGAATTTCCATGATGTTGCCCTCTATAGGATTTCCATTTCCAGCCGAGTGCTCGGCAGGCAGTCAGCCCCGAAAAACGCGTCCGTCTGTTCGAGGTGACAAGATCCTACTCAAGGAAGGGGGTAGATAGATACTGTCAGAAATACGTACAAATAGACTCTGAAACGCTGCTGAAAGCCCCGTGGTTTCAGGCCTCCATCACTTTCCGAATATCCGCGGCTAATTCTCTTACGCGCTCTTCCTCGGTATCCCACGCACACATGAAACGCGCGCCACCTTTGCCGATAAAGGTGTAGAAGCGCCAGCCCTTGGCGGTCAACGCCGCAATCGCCGGTTCCGACAGTTGCAGGAACACGCCATTGGCCTGCACCGGGAACATCAATTCCACCCCCGGAATATCCGCTACCAGGCTGCTCAGCAATTGTGCGCAATGGTTGGCGTGACGTGCGTGTTTGAGCCAGGCGTCGTTCTCCAGCAGGCCTACCCACGGGGCCGACAAAAAGCGCATCTTCGACGCGAGTTGGCCAGCCTGTTTGCAGCGGTAGTCGAAGTCTTCGGCCAGCTTGTGGTTGAAGAACAGGATCGCCTCACCCACGGCCATGCCGTTCTTGGTACCACCAAAGCACAGCACGTCGACGCCGGCTTTCCAGGTCAGGTCGGCCGGCGAGCAGCCAAGGAATGCACAGGCGTTGGAGAAGCGTGCGCCGTCCATGTGCAGGTTAAGGCCCAGCTCTTTGCAGGTGGCGCTGATGGCGCGGATTTCTTCCGGGGTGTACACGCTGCCGACTTCGGTGGCCTGGGTCAGGGTGACGACGCGGGGTTTGGGGTAGTGGATGTCCTGACGCTTGAGGGCGATTTCGCGGATCGACTCCGGGGTCAGTTTGCCGTTTTCAGTGCGGGCGACGAGCAGCTTGGAGCCGTTGGAGAAAAACTCCGGCGCGCCGCATTCGTCGGTTTCGACGTGGGCGGTTTCCGAGCAAATCACGCTATGGTAGCTCTGGCACAAGGACGACAGCGCCAGTGAGTTGGCGGCAGTGCCGTTGAAGGCGAAGAACACTTCGCAGTCGGTTTCAAACAGATTGCGGAAACCGTCGGCGGCGCGGTGGGTCCATTCATCATCGCCATAGGCGCGTTGATGGCCCTGGTTGGCTTGTTCCATGGCGGCCCAGGCCTCCGGGCAGATGCCGGAGTAGTTGTCACTGGCGAATTGTTGGCTCTTGTCGGTCATGGCCCATTCCTGTGGTCGATGTTGGTGCGCACTGTAACCAAGATTGTCGCGGGTGCGCACGCTCTGTAAATGCAAAGTCACTGGGGAATTATGCACGGGACTGAAACGATGCCTGTCGGACGTGTCCGCGATGGCGCCTTGGATTTGCTCAAGTGGTTGGCGCTGTTGTGCATGGTGCTGGATCACCTGCGCTATGTCGGTTTGAGCCTGGACGGCCTGTACGTGCCGGGGCGCCTGGCGTTCCCGTGGTTTTGCCTGGCGATTGCAGCGAACCTGCATCGCACCCGGCATGCACCGGTGACCGGCCATTGGCGTTACCTGGCATGGCTGCTGCTGTTCAGTGTGATCAGCGAAGTGCCGTATCGGTTGTTTATCGAGGATGCCGATACGTTGAACGTTCTACCCACGTTGGCGCTGGGGTTGCTGGTTGCCCGAGGATGGCAGCAGAAGGCGGTGGTTGATCGAGGATTGGCGCTGATCGCCGTCACGATAGCGGCTTTGTTTTCATCCCACTTAATGTTCGGTTTCTTTGGTGTATTGCTGCCATTGGCGATGCTGCTGGTGTTTCGTCGGCCATGGTATTTCAGTGTGTTGCCGGGATTGGTCTGCGTGGCCGCCAATCAGTGGCAAATCCTGCTCAACAGCGGCACGCCGGTGGCGCTGTTGGGATTGGCTGCATGCCTGATCGCGCCATTGGCCGGATTGGTCTTATTACGACATGCCAAAAACGCCGCGCCCCCGCCCATGCGCCGCTGGGCTTATAGCCTCTACCCCCTGCATTTCCTCCTGCTGCTACTCGTTCGTCAAATCATCGCCTAACCCCCTCCCACACAAGCCCTGCTCCACATTTGTTTTGGTGTTGTTCCGGCAATGTCGTAAACGCACCTTTGCGTGGCGTGCGCAGGCATTTGACCTGCAAGCGCCAGCCCTACCATCGCATCAAAGGGCCCTGCACGGGCCTCAACAATACGAAAGGCTGGGAGAGACGCGATGTTCAGCAAGAAAGACCAGATCCAGGGTTATGACGATGCACTGCTGGCGGCGATGAATGCCGAGGAGCAGCGTCAGGAAGATCATATCGAGCTGATCGCGTCAGAGAACTACACCAGCAAGCGTGTGATGGAAGCGCAAGGCAGCGGCCTCACCAACAAATACGCCGAAGGCTATCCGGGCAAGCGCTACTACGGCGGCTGCGAGCACGTGGACAAGGTTGAAGCCCTGGCCATCGAACGCGCCAAGCAGCTGTTCGGCGCCGATTACGCCAACGTGCAGCCACACTCCGGTTCGTCCGCCAACAGCGCCGTGTACCTGGCGCTGATCAATGCCGGCGACACCATCCTGGGCATGAGCCTGGCCCACGGCGGTCACTTGACCCACGGCGCCAAAGTGTCGTCCTCGGGCAAGCTGTACAACGCCGTGCAGTACGGCATCAACACCGACACCGGCCTGATCGACTACGACGAAGTCGAGCGCCTGGCTGTCGAGTGCCAGCCGAAATGATCGTCGCCGGTTTCTCGGCCTACTCCAAGACCCTGGATTTCCCGCGCTTCCGTGCCATTGCTGACAAAGTCGGCGCGCTGCTGTTCGTCGACATGGCCCACGTCGCCGGCCTGGTCGCCGCCGGCCTGTACCCGAACCCGCTGCCGTACGCCGACGTGGTCACCACCACCACCCACAAGACCCTGCGCGGTCCACGTGGCGGCTTGATCCTGGCCAAGGCCAACGAAGCCATCGAGAAGAAACTCAACGCCGCCGTATTCCCTGGCGCCCAGGGCGGCCCGCTGATGCACGTGATCGCCGGCAAGGCCGTGTGCTTCAAGGAAGCCCAAGAGCCTGGCTTCAAGGTCTACCAGCAACAAGTGATCGACAACGCCCAGGCCATGGCGGGCGTGTTTATCAAACGCGGCTACGATGTAGTGTCCGGCGGCACCGATAACCACCTGTTCCTGGTCAGCCTGATCCGTCAGGGCCTTACCGGCAAAGACGCCGACGCCGCCCTCGGTCGCGCCCACATCACCGTCAACAAGAACGCCGTGCCGAATGACCCGCAGTCGCCATTTGTGACCTCCGGCCTGCGCATCGGCACCCCGGCGGTGACCACGCGTGGTTTCAAGTGGCACAGTGTGTCGAGTTGGCTGGCTGGATCTGCGACATCCTCGACAACCTCGGCGACGCCGATGTCGAGGCCAACGTGGCCAAGCACGTGTCTGCCCTGTGCGCTGATTTCCCGGTTTATCGCTGAGCGCGGTTTTGGAGTAATGACTATGCAACGCTACTCGGGCTTCGGCCTCTTCAGGCACTCCCTCAGCCATCACGAAAACTGGCAGAAGATGTGGCGCACACCGACCCCGAAAAAGGTCTACGACGTGGTCATCGTCGGCGGTGGCGGGCATGGTCTGGCGACTGCTTACTACCTGGCCAAAGAACACGGCATCACCAACGTGGCCGTGGTCGAGAAAGGCTGGCTGGGCGGCGGTAACACCGCACGCAACACCACCATCGTGCGTTCCAATTACCTGTGGGACGAGTCGGCGCACCTGTACGAACATGCGATGAAACTGTGGGAAGGCCTGTCCCAGGACCTGAACTACAACGTGATGTTCTCCCAGCGTGGCGTCTACAACCTGTGCCACACCCTGCAAGACATCCGTGATTCCGAGCGTCGCGTCAGCGCCAACCGCCTCAACGGCGTGGATGGCGAGCTGCTCAACGCCAAGCAAGTGGCCGACGAGATTCCGTACCTCGATTGCTCCAAGAACACCCGCTATCCGGTGCTCGGCGCCACCGTGCAACGTCGCGGCGGCGTGGCCCGTCACGATGCCGTGGCCTGGGGCTTTGCCCGCGCCGCTGACGCACTCGGCGTGGACTTGATCCAGCAGACCGAAGTGATCGGCTTCCGCAAGGAAAACGGTGTGTGCATCGGCGTGGAAACCAACAAGGGCTTTATCGGCGCCAAGCGCGTCGGTGTGGTCACCGCGGGTAACTCCGGCCATATGGCTTCGCTGGCGGGCTTCCGCCTGCCGATCGAATCCCACCCGCTGCAAGCGTTGGTGTCGGAGCCGATCAAGCCGATCATCGACAGCGTGATCATGTCCAACGCCGTGCACGGTTACATCAGCCAGTCCGACAAGGGCGACCTGGTGATCGGCGCCGGTATCGACGGCTACAACGGCTACGGCCAGCGTGGTTCGTACCCGGTGATCGAACACACCATCCAGGCCATCGTCGAGATGTTCCCGGTGCTGTCGCGGGTGCGCATGAACCGGCAGTGGGGCGGCATCGTCGACACCACGCCGGACGCCTGCCCGATCATCTCCAAGACCCCGGTACCGAACATGTTCTTCAACTGCGGTTGGGGCACCGGTGGCTTCAAGGCCACGCCAGGCTCGGGCAACGTATTTGCCGCCAGCCTGGCCAAGGGTGAAATGCACCCATTGGCTGCACCTTTCTCCATCGACCGTTTCCACAACGGTGCGTTGATCGACGAACACGGCGCTGCGGCTGTCGCCCACTAACAGGAGAAATTTCCTATGTTGCATATCTTCTGTCCTCACTGTGGCGAACTGCGCTCCGAAGAGGAATTCCACGCGTCCGGCCAAGCGCATATCCCGCGCCCGCTGGACCCGAATGCCTGCACCGACGAGCAGTGGGGCGACTACATGTTCTTCCGCGATAACCCACGCGGCCTGCACCACGAGCTGTGGATCCATGCCGCCGGTTGCCGTCAGTACTTCAACGCCACCCGCGACACCCTGACCTACGAAATTCTTGAAACCTACAAGATCGGTGAGAAGCCACAATTCACCGCCAAGGCCTCTGGAGAGAAGGTATGAGCCAGACCAATCGCCTGTCCAACGGTGGCCGGATCGACCGTAATAAAGTCCTGACGTTTACCTTCAACGGCCAGAGCTACAAAGGCTTTGAAGGCGACACCCTGGCCGCAGCCCTGCTGGCCAACGGCGTCGACATCATCGGCCGCAGTTTCAAATACTCGCGCCCTCGCGGCATCTTTGCTGCGGGCGCTGAAGAGCCGAACGCGGTGCTGCAGATCGGCGCCACCGAAGCCACACAAATCCCCAACGTGCGCGCCACGCAACAGGCGCTCTACCAGGGTTTGGTCGCCACCAGCACCAACGGCTGGCCGAACGTCAACAATGACGTGATGGGCATTCTCGGCAAGGTTGGCGGCAAGCTGATGCCGCCGGGTTTCTACTACAAAACCTTCATGTACCCGCAATCGTTCTGGATGACGTACGAGAAGTACATCCGTAAGGCAGCAGGCCTTGGCCGCTCGCCAACCGAGAACGACCCGGACACCTACGACAACTTCAACCGTCACTGCGACGTGCTGATCGTGGGCGCAGGCCCTGCCGGCCTGGCCGCTGCACTGGCGGCTGCGCGCAGCGGCGCCCGTGTGATCATCGCTGATGAACAGGAGGAGTTCGGCGGGTCCTTGCTCGATTCCCGCGAAAGCCTCGACGGCAAACCGGCCGCCGAATGGGTTGCCAGCGTCATCGCCGAATTGAAAGCCCTGCCGGACGTGGTGCTGCTGCCCCGCGCCACCGTCAACGGCTACCACGACCATAACTTCCTGACCATTCACGAGCGCCTCACCGATCACCTCGGTGACCGTGCGCCGATCGGCGTGGTGCGTCAGCGTATCCACCGTGTGCGCGCCAAGCGTGTCGTGCTGGCCACCGGCGCGTGCGAACGTCCGCTGGTGTACGGCAACAATGATGTGCCGGGCAACATGCTGGCCGGTGCGGTCTCCACTTACGTGCGTCGCTATGGCGTGGCGCCGGGCAAGAAACTGGTGCTGTCGACCAACAACGACCACGCCTACCGCGTCGCGCTGGACTGGCTCGACGCCGGCCTGCAAGTGGTTGCCGTGGCTGATGTTCGCCACAATCCACGCGGCGCGCTGGTAGAAGAAGCCCGCGCCAAAGGCATTCGTATCCTCACCGGCAGCGCCGTGGTCGAAGCTCGTGGCACCAAGCGCGTGACCGCTGCACGGATCGCCGCGATTGACGTCAAGGCACATAAAGTCAGCAGCCCTGGCGAGTGGCTGGACTGCGACCTGGTCGCCAGTTCCGGCGGCTACAGCCCGGTGGTTCACTTGGCCTCGCACCTGGGCGGCAAACCGATCTGGCGGGAAGACATCCTCGGTTTTGTTCCGGGCGAAGCACCGCAGAAACGCGTGTGTGTCGGTGGCATCAACGGCGTCTACGGCCTCGGTGATTCCCTGGCGGACGGTTTTGAAGGCGGCGTGCGCGCAGCCAGCGAAGCCGGTTTTGCCCCGGTGGAAGGCACGTTGCCAAAAGCCCTGAGCCGCCTGGAAGAGCCAACCCTGGCGATCTATCAGGTGCCACATGACAAGCCGACCGCACGGGCGCCGAAGCAATTCGTCGACCTGCAAAACGACGTCACCGCTGCCGCCATCGAACTGGCGACCCGCGAAGGTTTCGAGTCGGTCGAGCACGTCAAACGCTATACCGCGCTGGGCTTCGGTACCGACCAGGGCAAGCTGGGTAACGTCAACGGCCTGGCCATTGCCGCCCGCTCCCTGAACGTGACCATCCCGCAGATGGGCACCACCATGTTCCGTCCCAACTACACGCCGGTGACTTTCGGCGCGGTCGCGGGCCGTCACTGTGGGCACATCTTCGAACCGGTGCGCTACACCGCGCTGCAAGCCTGGCACGTGAAAAACGGCGCCGAGTTTGAAGACGTCGGCCAGTGGAAACGCCCATGGTACTTCCCGCGCAACGGTGAAGACCTGCACGCTGCGGTGAAACGCGAATGCCTGGCCGTGCGCGACAGCGTCGGCCTGCTGGATGCGTCGACCCTCGGCAAGATCGACATTCAAGGCCCGGATGCCCGCGAGTTCCTCAACCGCATCTACAGCAACGCCTGGACCAAACTCGACGTGGGCAAGGCGCGTTACGGCCTGATGTGCAAGGAAGACGGCATGGTCTTCGATGACGGCGTCACCGCCTGCATCGCCGACAACCACTTCCTGATGACCACCACCACCGGCGGCGCGGCTCGCGTACTTCAGTGGCTGGAAATCTACCAACAGACCGAATGGCCGGACCTCAAGGTGTACTTCACCTCGGTCACCGACCACTGGGCGACCATGACCCTGTCCGGCCCCAACAGCCGCAAGCTGCTGGCGCAAGTCACCGACATCGACCTGGACAAGGACGGCTTCCCGTTCATGACCTGGAAAGAAGGCCTGGTGGGCGGTGTCCCGGCGCGGGTGTTCCGGATTTCGTTTACCGGTGAGCTGTCGTACGAAGTCAACGTGCAGGCCGACTACGCCATGGGCGTGCTGGAAAAAATCGTCGAGGCCGGCAAGCAATACAACCTGACGCCGTATGGCACTGAAACCATGCACGTCCTGCGGGCCGAGAAGGGCTTCATCATCGTCGGCCAGGACACCGACGGCTCGATGACCCCGGACGACCTGAACATGGGCTGGTGCGTTGGCCGGACCAAACCGTTCTCGTGGATCGGCTGGCGCGGCATGAACCGTGAAGACTGCGTGCGCGAAGAGCGTAAGCAACTGGTGGGCTTGAAGCCGATCGACCCGACCGTGTGGCTGCCGGAAGGCGCGCAGTTGGTGTTCGATCCGAAGCAGACGATCCCGATGAAAATGGTCGGACACGTCACCTCTAGTTATGCGCACAACTCCCTGGGTTATTCGTTTGCCATGGGCGTGGTGAAGGGCGGCTTGAAGCGCATCGGCGAGCGGGTGTTCTCACCGCAGGCGGATGGCAGCGTGATCGAGGCGGAAATTGTGTCTTCGGTGTTCTTTGACCCTAAGGGTGATCGGCAGAACATCTGAGTCGCCTGCATCGGGGGCAAGCCCCCTCCCACCTTGGATTTGTGAATGCAGTCAAATGTGGGAGGGGGCTTGCCCCCCGATGAGGCCATCAGCCTCACAACAGAATTCAAAACAGGTGCTTTATGACAGCAGCCAATGTTTACCAACAACGCCCCACCACCGGCGCCAAGGCCGAGTCCTCGCTGCACCACGCCGACCTCCCCAGCCTGGTCGGCAAGGGCCGCAAGAACGCCGGCGTGACCGTGCGGGAAAAGAAACTCCTCGGCCACCTGACCATTCGTGGCGACGGCCATGATGCCGCCTTCGCC
>NZ_JADDUM010000024.1 GCF_015163715.1 Pseudomonas cyclaminis | reverse complement strand
GGCGTCTTTTTTCGTTTCTGAGGAAAACCACTGAAAACCAGGGTAATCCAGTACGTTTAAGTACCTTTTCCGTAACCGTCCGGCCAACACCCTCTCCTGACATCTCTCCAAATTCGCCAAGATAGTGGACACCATTTTTTAGTGGACACTATCTTGGATATAGCTCCAGCACGTTGCCCAGGTCGCCGCCCGAACTTCCCACCAGATTTCAAACGCAAAGTCGTCGAGGCCTCTTACCGGCCCGGCGCCTCCGTGTCGTTGATCGCTCGAGAACACGACGTCAATGCCAACACGGTCTTTCGTTGGCGACAGCAATATCAGGACGGGGCTTTTGGCCCGCTCAGCCAGAGCGCAAAGCTGCTCCCTGTCGAGGTGATCGAAGCGCCTATCGAATTGCCGCCGCCAGCGCCGCTGCCGCCAGAATGCCATTCCGAGATCCTTATAGAAGTAGGAAAAACCAAGCTGCGTATCACCGGCAAGCCTGACCCTCAAACCTTGCAACTCACCTTGCAGCAGTTACTGCGATGATCGCCCCACCCGCAGGAACCCGCATCTGGATCGCTGCTGGAGTCACCGACATGCGTCGTGGCTTCCACGGTTTGGCGGCTCTGGTGCAAACACAGCTGGAAGCCGATCCTTTCTCCAGTCAGATCTTTGCCTTTCGCGGACGACGTGGTGATCGCATCAAATTGCTGTGGTGGGACGGCGACGGTTTGTGTCTGTTCTGCAAACGCCTGGAACAAGGCCGTTTCGTCTGGCCCCAGGCAACCAGTGGCAGCGTATCGCTGACGACGGCGCAATTGTCGATGCTGTTGGAAGGTATTGATTGGCGCAGGCCAATTCGTACAGCACCCGTCCTCGAGGTCTGACTTTACGCGCTGAAAATCCTTAGTAATATTCGGCCATGACCCACATGACCGATGCTTTGCCAAATGATCTTCACGCCTTAAAGGCCCTGGTCTCTGCCCAGCGGGCAGAGATTGAGCGTCTGAAAATGATGAACGCCAAGTTGCGGCGCACGCAGTTCGGTCGTAGCTCTGAGCAATTGGACGCGATGATTGATCAGCTCCAACTGAGCCTTGAAGAACTGGAAGTCAGCCAGGCTGAAGTGACGTCAGTCACGGAGCCCGCACCGCGCACTGTTTCCCGTCGCAAGCCATTGCCCGAGCATCTCCCGCGCGAAATTCATGTCCATCAACCCGATCCGCAATGCTCTGGTTGTGGTGGGATGCTTCGCCAGTTGGGAGAGGATGTATCTGAGGTGCTGGAATACGTCCCGGCACGATTCAAGGTGGTTCGCCACGTTCGACCCAAGCTGGTTTGTCGCTGCTGCGAGCACATCGCTCAAGTGCCCGCGCCGAGCCGCCCGATAGCTCGGGGCCTTGCAGGCCCAGGGCTACTGGTTCATGTGCTGGTGTCTAAGTTCGTTGACCACCTTCCTTTGTATCGGCAGTCCGAGATTTACGCCCGCGAGGGTGTAGATCTGGAGCGCTCGACCTTGGCCGACTGGGTCGGCCAAAGCAGCCAGTTGCTCAGACCGTTGGTCAACGCACTCAAGGCCCATGTCATGAGCGGCCACAAAGTCCACGCCGACGACACTCCGATTGGCGCACTCGCTCCTGGCACCGGCAAAACCAAAACGGCGCGTCTGTGGACCTATGTCCGCGACGACCGTCCCGCCGGTTACACGATACCGGCGGCGGTGTGGTTTGCTTATTCGCCGGATCGCAAGGGGCTGCATCCGCGCGCTCACCTCAAAGACTTCAGCGGGATTTTGCAGGCCGACGGCTACGCGGGTTTTGCTCAGCTATATAGCTCGGGCAGTGTTCAGGAGGCGGCATGCTGGGCTCACGCCCGACGCAAGTTTTACGACGTTTACAAAGACCAGTCCTCGCCGCTTGCCGCCGAAGTGCTGCAACGGATCGCAGTGCTCTATGCCATTGAGCGTGAGGTTCGCGGCCAACCGCCCGACCAGCGAAAAGCGGCTCGGCAAAGCCGAGCCAGCCCGTTGCTGGAGCAGTTGCACGCGTGGCTCAACCAGACGCTGGCTCAGGTGTCGAAGAAGTCGACAGTGGGGAATGCGATTACCTATGCCCTCAATCGGTGGCAGGCGCAGGTGCGCTACTGCGATGACGGTCGAATTGAAATCGACAACAACGCTGCCGAACGAGCGTTGCGTGCCGTGGCTTTGGGTAGGAAAAACTACCTGTTCGTCGGTTCTGATGCCGGTGGAGAACGGGCTGCTGCGATTTATAGCCTGGTGGGTTCCGCCAGGCTCAACCACCTGAATCCGCAATCATATTTGACCTACGTACTGGAGCGTATTGCCGAGCATCCGGTTAATCGGATTGACGAGTTGCTGCCTTGGAACGTTTTTCTAACCCCCACAGAAATTAGCGAGGCTGCCTGACCCATGGCCAACAATATCCGTTTACTAAGACCCGAGCCTGATTTGTTGCTGCTGCACATAGAATTGAAGTGGGTCGAGCCCACTGTCTGGCGCCGCGTAGCGGTGCCAGAGAACATTACCTTGGACACATTGCACGCCGTGATCCAGGTCGCGATGGGGTGGGACGACGACCATCTACATGAGTTTGAAATAGCCGGTGAAACCTACGGAATTCCTGACCCCGATGGGTGGGGCCCTCCCGTACGCGCGGAGATTCGTAAGACTCTGGCGAGTGCTCTGAACGGAAAAAGGTCATTCCGATATCTCTATGATTTTGGTGACGGCTGGGATCATCGCATTAAGGTTGGAAAGAGGCTGCCCCCTGCGGCATGCCCTCAAGTGCCATATTGTGTCGAAGGTGCCAATGCTTGCCCGCCAGAAAATATCGGCGGTTGGCCAGGATATTCCGCGTTCCTTGAGGTAATGGCAGATCCTGGCCACCCCGAGTATGAAAATATGTTGGAGTGGCATGGAGATGACTTTGACCCGGCAGCATTTGACGCGGAGCGCGTTAACCAGAGGCTAAAGAGTATTAGAGGATGAGTTGAAAGGCGGTGGTGCTCGGACGGTTACCGTCCAGCAGCATGTAGTGGTCAACTGATCTTGAGATCTATCACCTGCGCTGCCCAAGGGTAGGACAATTTGCCAATGTCGATGATGTATAACCGGGTGCCTGAAGGTGCCTTCGCAGAGGCTTGAGCCGTGTGCTGGGAAACTCGCATGCACGGTTCTTAGGGGGTTGGACGCGGGTAACCGCGTCTGACTACCCGACAACCAGATCCGACCATGGGCTCTTGGACGCAAGAACTGGCTCTTTGCAGGCTCGCTACGCAGCGGTAAACGAGCGGCGGCGATCATGAGTCTGATCCAGTCAGCGCGGTTGAATGGTCATGATCCGTACGCCTATTTGAAGGATGTTCTCACGCGGCTGCCGACTCAGCGGGCGAGTGAAGTCGATCAGTTGCTGCCGCATAAGTGGGGCCACCTTTGATTACGTCATGTATGTAAGGATACTTTCCATCGCGTTGATGGAATACAACGGAGTACGTCATGGAAAAAACAATCAGACTCGCCAATCCGGCAGATATCAATGCCATTTTTGATATTCGAACCAGTGTTCAGGAAAACCACTTGTCTCATGATCAGTTGGCGGAGATGGGCATTACCCCCGAAACTATACGACAGGCAATTTTAGAGACTCCATGTGCTTGGGTCGCCGAAGTCGATGGTGTTCCCGTAGGTTTTTCCATGGTTGATGTTGAGGATGGTTGTGTGTTCGCTGCTTTCGTTCTTCCTGAGTTTGAGGGGCGCGGGTTGGGGAGCAGCCTGATGAATAAAGCGGAGGCTTGCCTATTTCAACACCACCAAACGATATGGCTAGAAACCGCTGAAGCAAGCCGCGCGAGTGGCTTCTACCGAAATCTCGGCTGGCAACCCGTGGAAAATTTACCAGAAGGTGATGTTCGCTTTGAAAAGTGCCTGAAATAACAACTCAAAATGTATTGATCAGAGGCTAGGTGGGCGTGCGCCTAATCATGCAAGGTGTGTTTGGCGGACGCTTACCGATAGAGGGATCCGCACCCTGCTCATCGATCTGGATAGTCAGCCCTCGCTGTCCTCGTTCTATGCCCTATCGCATGAGGCGCTTGATGGTGTTTGTTATTGCTGACTTTCGGACGATGAAGACAGGATTTCAGATGCCGAACAAGTGCCGTGGGAACCCATCTTCGGACGGAAGCCCAAGAGAGCCGAACGGGCACCCAGGAAGGTTCGGTTTGGAATCAATGACATCCGCTACATGCCGAATCCAGTCTGAGCTTGGTCCGATACGCTGTACCAGGAACCAGATGATAGCTATCTGTCCATAAAGACGGGTCAGTGCACTGTGATCCAACTTCAACGTTTGGAAGTATGGCTCTGCAGGAAGGTCAGGGAGCGCATTCGCTGATACCTGGTTCCAAATACGACTGTGATGTGCACAGCGATTTCGAAGGGTGTTAATTTCTTGCAGCCAAAGCTTGAGTGTCCTGGTGTTCGAGACGCCCAGGCGCTGTGCGATACGGTTTTGGTGGTTGCCTTTGAGTATCTCGTAGTACTTGGAGAGCGTACCGAAATCCCAGGCCTCAATGGCTACCCAGAAAGGAATCGCCTTGCGGTTTCGTTTGTGCCACTCAATGCAGTCCTCTTGGCTGCGGGCAACTAGACCGTTTTGTCTTTCAAGCCACTCTAGCCAGGTGTTGCGTTGCCTTTTGCTTCTATCCGTCCAGTTTTGGGTCTGCTTTGGGACGATGAAACTGGGATCCGTATAGGCCAACGCGCCGTAATACCCGACTTCATGGGCAGTGACAGTTCGAACGTGGATCTCGATCCGCTCAATGGCATCAAGCATTAACTGGCGCAGCTTTTTGTCGAAAAGGTAAAGGCTAAACGCGTCGTCGAATGTGGCATCTGGAAGGAAGGCGTTTTGTCGAAGGGGCTTTTGGGTCACATCGCAGAGCACAACATTCTGCAGGTGGTCTCGTACAAAATCACGAGCCGGGAACCAGTAACCGCTCAGACGGTAGTAGCCTACCTGAGCGAGTTTGCGTTCCGAACGGGCTGGGTTGGCAATGCCCATACCGCGTTCAATCAGTAACGCAACGAGGTCTGGGTAAGTCCGAAAGGGCTTCGGTGGCGAGAGCTGTTGCAACTTCCATGTTCCATAAACAAGAAGGCCCGAACATAGAGCTGGACAAGCCAGCCCCAGAGGATCGGGCGCTATTGGGTCCAATTTTCGGCTATCAGCGTCTCAGTGTCAATCGACTGGCATCGTGCGTGAGTCGGCTGAGTGTATAGGACTAACAGCGCCTGAGAGCTTTGGTGAATTTATGTGTTTGTCACTTTTTATTAATCTTGAGTGGGCTGGAGAGGGGTAGAGTTTGGGCGCTAATGGGCAGTAGTGTTCAGGTGCCGGTACAGGTTCCGAACGCGCCGGTTCAACGGGTATGCATCACTGGCCGCACTCGTCGAAGAACAGCTCAATCAAACAGTCGCATCACGATTGACCGATTTTCTGCCATAGAAACTGCCGGCCATGCCAAAGGTGCAAATCCACCTTCTTATTACCTTGCCAGGTACCGGTCTGGACTGGATGTTCGTGGTTTTTGTTAAGTGCCTGATGTTAAACAAATTATTTTTTAAGGCTGAAACTGATTATGTGTCACCGCTGAAACAAATCCGTACATTTAATTGACGCCAATAAAGTGCCACCATATGATCCGCGCCAATTGATGGCATCAGGCCATATAGAGGGATCTAGAAATGTGGCGTTCGGTACACCGGACCAGGCTCAGCTTGTTGTCCGCTTTTTTTTGCCTGGGCTTTGCTGGGACCGCTCAAGGCGCTACCCCGCAGAACACGCCGGGCGTCACTGATCTGATCCGTGACCGCCAGGACCGCCTGCTCGAAGAACAGCAGCGGCGCCTCGAAGAACTCAAGGACCTGCCCGGTAAATCCGCCGCCCCTGCAGCACCGACTACCCCTGTCGACACCCGCTGCTTCCCGATCAAGACCATCGAACTGGCTGGCGCCGACTCGCTGTCCGAAGGCGAGCGCGCCGAGTGGATCAAGCCCTATATCGGCCAGTGCCTGGGCGTGCCGCAACTGAACGAAGTGCTCAAGGTCATCACCGACCGTTACCTGGCCAAAGGCTTGGTCACAAGCCGCGCTTACCTGCCGCAGCAAGACCTCTCCAGCGGCAACCTCAAAATCCAGGTGGTCGAGGGCAAACTCGAAAGCCTGAAGGGCGCCGAAGGCAGTGGCATTTCCGATCGCCAGCTATTTATGTGATTAAATAAATCTGACCCCTTTCTCCTCTGATGGCACTAGGGAGTTCCGTATCGACTCAGGATCTATATCAGGAGCACACGCTCCGGGAGTTCCGCATGTACATTTCGGAGTTAAAGATCCTGTGACTGGAAAATATATTTCTAACAATCATGTTCCCTATGCGGACTAGGATATGGATATGTCTATCGTTCGGAAGGGTATTGTTATCACTGGCGAATATTCTGGCTGGGAAATTGTTGTTGCTGACGACCGTGATGGCGACACTGGCGGGTATTATCTTTACTTGAAGAAAAGTGATCTTGAAGGGTTTGACTACTGGTTCGAGCATGAGGCAGGGCTTCAGGCTCAGCTAGTTGATTTTGAGGTGGAGTGGATAGTTTAGTAAGTTAATTAGCATGGCTTTTATTTGGCCGTCGGTACAAAAGAAATAAAGCTGGGACTGGTGGGACTTGGAATGTTTTGGACGGATTGCTAGCCCTAACGTGGTAAAGCAATCCACTCCTACAGCTTGCGGTGCTGCCTGTGGTGAGATGCTGTTGAAGGATCGAGGTGTTCTTACTTCTCAGGTTGATCTTGGAACCGAGCTTACTTCCATTACCTCCTTGGCGAGTAAATCAAATACAGCTGATTCTGGTTGGGTTGGGAATGCAGTCGATGTATCTAGCTTCAATGCACTCAATAAAACTGGCTCTTGGAGTGCAATGATGTGGGATTCTGGAAATAAAGTAGGGCACTGGGTCGTGGTTGATGGAGTGGATGACGTTGGCAGGGTGTTGATTAAAGATCCTTTTAATGGTACGCAGTACAAAATGGGCGTTAAAGAGTTTAAGGATGTGTGGAATGGTCATTCCGTCTATAAACAGTAAGGTTTTTGTTCAGTCAATTGTTTACTCAGATATTACCTCTGAGATAATTTATGTCTTTTCGAATGATGGAGTTGAAAGTGAGTATTCTGGAAGGCTGCACGATAATTTAGGTATAAAAGGAATAGAGTATAGTGACGAACTGGAGACTTTCTTGATATTACTTATGTCAATAGATTCGCGCGTATCAAAGAAGTTGCATGCCCTATCTTTGGATTATGTTGAAGGAAAAATTTTAAATTTTCCAGTGGTTTTGATTTCACCGTAATTAGTTGGTGCAAAAGCGATGGGAGAATTAGCTAGTTCTGGTGGGAAATCCACCGTTGTTTATTTGCAGAAATCGGGGGCAGGCCACGTTTTTATAAAGGCCAGAAAAATTGCTCTTTAAAAAAAGAGAATAGTGGTCTGACCCGAATGGCACTTATATTCAGGCAAATCCAGAAAAAGCAGAAGCGGTTGGCTATGTTCTTGCCCTGTCTCAAGGGCCTAAAGGGATGATCCAAATTTTAGTCGGTAAGGCCATTCAGGAAACTTCATATGGTGCGGAGTTAGCTAAGAAAATAGATGATCTTCAGACTAGGCTGGGTAAAGCATTAGCCGAAAAAATGTTGGGCAGTGAGTTAAATGCTGAAGAAGATGATTATGACTATTTTGTAGGTGGTGGGAAACTAATTAATAGTGTATTGACCGGTGCGCTACCAGGGATTCCAAAGAAAAAAGTCACTACGCCTATCACTGTCAAAGACCGAGCCATTGATCATTTTGGCGATAAAAAAGATCCCGAGACGATCTTGGGCGGGCCGCATAAGGATACGAGCAAGCCAGTCAATGATAAATTAGACTCTCACCATTGCCCAGCTAAGGGATGTTACGCAGGTGCTCCTATTAGTTCGGAAAATGGACCAGCCATCAAAATGGACCCCAAGGACCACCGAGATACTGCCAGTCACGGCAGCTCGAAAGATGCACAAGCCTATCGTGCCAAGCAAGAAGAATTGCTAAGCCAAGGAAAGCTAAAAGAGGCTATTCAAATGGATGTGGATGATATAAAAAGTAAATTTGGTAGCAAATACGACGATGCGATCAAACAGATGCTTGACTATGCTGATACACTGAATCCCGATGATTTCAAAAAAAGGTGATCTATTATGACTTTTGACTTCAGGGCGCCTGGTTCACTTGGCCCCATCGCATATGAAATGGAAAGGGCGGAGGTCCGCGCTTGTCTTGGGGCTAACTTTAGGTGTTTCAAGAAAACATTTTTATCAACGAATACGCTTGATGCTTTTGACTCTCAGGGTATGAATGTTTATTACTCTGATAACGATCGAGTGAAAGGGGTTGAGCTATTTCGCGATAGCAAATTTACTTGGATGGGTGAGAGTTTGTTGGGGGGGGGTTACATTGATTTGAAAAAGTTTCTTTCTGATCATAGTATAAATTTTCATCCTAATGATTCAGGTGTTGAAGTGGATGCCTATGGGGTGAGTTTTTATATTCCTGATATTAGTGATGAAATGGATGAGGCAGTAGTTGAGAGCGTTTATATTGATTTTTGCGTGGGCCAAACGTCGGTTGTGCCGCATTAATTTTTTGAAAAAAAGCGCGCATTTGAACAGCATGTGATTAGACTAAAGTTGTATTATTAGATAGCTGATAATTAAAATGTGGACTGGTCCGTTGCCTGTTGCCGGTTCTAAAATTAAATAATGATTTTAAATATATAAGTCGCATTTGGACCTGATGTGTTGACGCTAAGTGGGTATAGTTATCCTATGCCCATTGACTTGAAGGTTGAAATGGATATTCGCTATTTTTTGTAACGGGCATCCGGTGTCACCACTCCCTGGTGTAGCACGGACGGGTTGGGACCTAATTGGGGAGATATTCTTGCTTGTCTACTGATAAATGATGGAGGGAAGCCTTTTTTCGAAACTATTTCCTGTCTAGATGGGGGCTGAATAGAGTGATGGCAGAGAGGCGCGCAGATGAAGCCTCTATTGACTGGGACCGCGATGCCTGGGCAACCCATATTTCGAGGAATGAAGTAAAAATTTATCCACTTTATGATGAAGAGTTTTCAGTCACTGTAAATTTGGATGACTTCGAAACGGCTTTGCGAGGTTGGAAGGAGTTTCTCATATGATTGTAAGGTATCGGAAGAGTTGCTGTATAAGGCGTAACGCGTACCGTTAGCCTAAAATATATTTTTGGTGTTTAAGTAATTTTAACTAATCTCCCTCTATCCATTCACCCATTGCCACCATCTGAAGTACGCCATGCGGAAGTCAACTGGGTCAGATACATATTGGATATGACTCGGTAGCTGACTGCGGGCGCCTCCTTTTCCTACAAGTCATTGTTTTTGCCACGCTTTGACAAGCCAACCCAACACGACTAACTTTCGTGACGTGACGCATTCATGCGACCCACGCTATGCAGCAATTCCATCTCTCCACCACGTTTTTCAGGGTCCCTGTGCGCCTACTAGGTAGCAAATGACTGTTAATCATTGGGTCCTGGTTCAAGTCCGCCAACCCAATCGTACAGCGTGATTTGTAGAAAACAGCTTCTAATCCTTCGATTCAGCGGTGCCCCCCCACGAAGGTAGCGTTATTTGTATCTACTAAGAGTAAGCCGGTTAACACACTGTTAAACCCAAACTTTTTTGATTTCAGCGGATGCATGGACGCATGTTCAAATCTCTACCCGTCCTATTACTTTTCACCCTGGTCACAGGCTGTCAGAACCTGACACGACCTGCCGATTACGATTCTTCTCTGGTGGGCTTCCGATGAATGATGATCGCCGGTGAGAAGCCCTTTGAACGGGCCAATCTGCGTTATATCGAACGCTATGCCGATTATGGAAATGCCACGTGCAAGACCATGCTGGGCAAGATGTACCAGGAGGGTGGCTACGGCGTCGATCAAGATTTCAAAGGCGCGGGTGCTGTTCGTCGAGTCGGCCAAGCTGAACCCGGCCCGCTATGTTCTGCTGGGTCAGATGGCCGAGCGGGGTGAAGGTGAGGCGGTGGGCTACGTCAAGGCCCGCGATCTTTATCGTCGCTCGGGCAAGAATGCGGTGCTGCAGCTTGGGCGATTGATGGAGGCGGGCGAAGGTGGGCCGCACATAGTCCTGTAGTTGATTGGCTTGTCGTTCCCTCGGGTGATGTCGGTGACCCAAAATCACGCGTTGATGCTACACAGATCCGGGTTCACCGGCAGCGGGTCCCGCAGTAGTTGTCCCATTGAATTTGTGGCGTTTTTGACAAGCTTTACTCGTCATGTCGTTGTTTTTTTACTATTATCGGTTAGCTGCGCACTCAAGGAAGAGAGGCTGAGTGCCTTGAGGCTGGTAGAAACTTTACCCTCGATCATTGAATGAGTTCTTACCTCTACCCCGAACGTAATGACTCAGCCAACCATAATTACCCCTTGGTGGAACCGATGAATAAAATTTGTGGCATCGTTGTATCGGTAGGGCTCGCCCTCTCTGGATGCGCTACGAAAACTCCAGAAAAACCTGGAGTGACTCCAGAACCTGTCGTCGTCCAGCAATCACCAGCTGAAGTCTCCACCCCGGCAGCCGCAAACCCATCTGAGGGTTATTCTGTGCGGTATGAGTCTGCCTCTGCAAACGCCGCTGCTGACGCCCCGGTCACTGTCTCGCCCCATACCACTAAGCCAGAACCAGAAGCGAGCTCAAACGTCTATAGCGCTGAGCAATGCCGCAAAGAGCTCGATGTTTTGAAGGTTTACAACAAGGCGTCGTACAACAAATACGAAGCGGAATACCAGGTCATTGCCAGCAAGACGGGCAAATACATGGAAATCAAAGATTCCATAAGCCCTGATATCAACGATATGGTGATGCCGGCTTATCAATTTCAAATTCGTGAGTTCTGCTTCCGAGTCAAGAGCCGCCTGACGCAGCTTGTGATTCGCCAAGCCAGGCAGTGATTGCTTCAGGGCGCGATTTACGCCAGCCAAGGACACGCTGAAAAAGACGTCCACCGCAGGTGAAATAGTCGCCGCCCGGGAATCCACACAGCGATTCCGAAGAAGCATAAAGTCAGGTTCTCAAAAAAGACGCTACGGCGTCTTTTTTCGTTTCTGCGATAAACCGCTGAAGCCCGGGCTGGCGTGTAGCTCGATGTCCTGTGAAATTAAGGCTACCCTCTAAAAAGTTTTATTGACTAAAATAAATTATCGGATAATTATTCCTGGGCATCTGCTGTCATGCAGAGTCATCTTCAGGGTTATCCCGATGAGTCAAACCATCGCGTCCTCGCTAGCGGCGCTTTACGTCGAGGCAAACGAATCGTCATTGGCAACAGGCGTTGCCCCCTTGCTGATGCAGGGCTTTCCTGCCGAGCAGAAACACCGGGTCACGTGGCACAACTGGATGCGTGCGCCCTTCAATCAGTGGGGGTTCCGTAACCTGGCGCGGCTGCGGCCCTCTATCGATGTCTCGGCAGGCCCAGGTCCCGTGGGTACGCTCAAGGACGCGCCCAAAGCCCTGGAATCGCTGTGCTTTGACAGTGAGTGTGGGCTGAGCATCAGCGTTATCGATCACCTGGTCGCCAGCCAGACCGACGCCTTTTTGGTGATGCAGGGCGATACGGTGTTGTTCGAGCGTTACTTCAACGGGCAGCGCGCCTGTGATCGACACATCATGTTCTCGGTGACCAAGTCGCTGATCGGCACTTTGGGCGAGCAGTTGGTCACCGAAGGTGTGCTCAGGCCCGAGTTGCCCGCTGCGTACTACGTCCCCGAACTGGCGGGCAGCGCATTTGGCGATGCCACCGTGCGCCAGTTGTTCGACATGGCGGTGGGCATCGACTACAGCGAGGTCTATGACGATCCCAACTCAGCGAGTTCGCAGTACGGTTACGCCTGCGGTTTTCAACCGGCGCCGGCGACCTACGCGCAGTTCGAATCCCTGTATCAGTACTTGCCGTCCCTCAAGAAGCGCGGCAGCCACGGTGGTTTTTTCCACTATGTGACCGCGACCACCGAAGCCCTTGCCTGGGTCATGGAACGTGCCTCGGGCAGGGCCTGCAGTCAGATGCTGGAGGCGATCTGGAAGCGCTTGGGGTGCGACCGAGACGGTTATTTCATGGCCGATGCCTGGGGACGCAATGTGGCGGGGGCGGGCTTCAGCGCCACCTTGAGAGACATGGCGCGTTTCGGTCGGTTGCTGGCCAGCGATGGCCGTCACGACGGTCTTGAGTTGCTGTCGCCTGAGACCGTGGCCCGAATCGCTGCCGGCGCCGATCCGGCGATCTATGCGCAGAATGACGAGTTTTCCAGCTGGACGCCGGGAGCGTCCTATCGCAGCCAGTGGTACGTGTTCAACGACCACAGCCCAGCGCTGATGGCCGGCGGAATTCACGGCCAGTACCTGTTCATCGACAAGCCCTCCGGCGTGGTGATCGTCAAGCAATCCTCCCTGGCAGAGGCGGTCGGCCCGTTCGATGCCGACAGCGTGCGCATGCTGCGCGCCATTGCCGCCCACCTGAATCACTGACACACGCCAAACAATAAGAGTCTTGCGTTCTATTCACCTGGCCCGCCCAGGTGTTGGCGGCGCGCTGCGTCGCCATTGACTGCCCTGTAACAACAATAATTCCACAGGAGCTTCTTATGGTTTTCACCAAGCGTTTTTCCCGAGCGCTCTTAGCGGTCGGTTTACCCTTGACCACCCACGTCGCGCTGGCGGGCTACACCTTTGAGGACGGCAATCTCAAGGGTGAAGTCAATCTAACGGCGGGCGGTGGCGCCCTGTTTACCCGTGGCGTCAACTTCGGCAGTCGCCAGGTTGATGCCCGCAGCGGTAAAAATGGCGGCGCCAACATCAACTGGCAAGAGCTCTACGTCAAACCCGGCGTCAAGCTTGATTATGCGCTGCAACCCGACTTCAGCCTGCTGGCGGGCGGCTCCCTGGTGGCGGCCAGCACCTTCGGCGACGGCGACGCGGGCGGCTTCACCCGCAGCTCCGACGGCAAGGCCGCCGTCGAAGAACTCTACGCGGGTGTTCGAACCGGCGAATGGACGCTCACCGCAGGCCGCCAGAACTACATGATCGGTACGGGGTTCATCGTCATGGACGGCAACCTCGACCAGTACAAGGACGCCGCCTACTGGCTGGGGCCTCGCACCGCGTTCAAGGATTCGGCGATCCTGGCCTGGAACCATGGCGCATTCAAGTCCCAGGCATTTACCCTGCGCACCGACGACGATTTGGGCGACTTGCGCATGACCGGCGTCAACCTCGATTACAACCTCGATGACCAGGTAACCCTCGGGGCGATGGCCATGAAGGTCCATGCCTTGGGGCCTAAAGGCAGCACGTTCCCGCGTCTTCGTGACGGGATGCAGGTCTACAACGTGCGAGCGCTCAACGCCAAGGTGCCCGGTGTGCAAGCACTGACGCTCAACGCCGAGTACGCCGTGGAGCGCGGCAGCGGCGAGGGTGCCGACTACGATGCCAACGCCTGGTATGCCCAGGCGACTACGCCTTCAGCACGCTGGCGCTGACACCGATCATTGGTTATCGCTACGCGAGTTTTTCCGGTGATGACAACCTCACCGACAACCGCCAGAAAGCCTGGGACCCACTGAGCAAAGGTTTTGTCGACTGGGGCACGTGGCTCATCGGCGACGTGGTCGGCAATTACCTGCTGTTCAACAGCAACGAAAAGGTCCAGCAGTTCTCGCTCAAGACCCACCTCAGCGATACCGTGACCCTCGGCACGATTCACTACCAGTTCTGGCTGGACGAGAAAAACTACCTGGGCGCCGCAGTCAGTGAGCGGCGTTTTGCCGATGAGAGCGTGGTATTTGTCGACTGGACGCCCACGCCGTCGTTCTATACGTCGCTGTCCTACAACTGGGTCAAGCCCCTGGCTGCTGCCAAGCAGGTCTTTGGCGATGACCAGAAATTCAGTGCGCTGGAAGTGTATTTCACCTATCGCTATTAAGTGCCGCGAGCCATCGTGGCCGCGCTGGAGTGTTTCATCATGAACAGGTTTTTGCGTCACACCTTGCTGGGTACGGTTACCTCATTGCTGATCAGTGGCGTTTGCGTGGCTGAAGAACGAACGGTACGGATCTACAACTGGATCGAATACCTGCCGCCGGAAGTGCTCAAGAGCTTCCAGGAAGACACTGGCATTCGCCCGATTTATGACGTGTTTGACAGTGCCGAAACCATGGAGTCCAAGCTGCTGACGGGCAACTCCGGGTATGACGTGGTGTTCCCCGGCACCGCGAACCTCGGGCACCTGATCACCGCCGGTGCCGTCCAGCCTTTGGACCGCAAGCAGTTACCGAACTGGCAACACCTGGACCCGCAGTTCATGCAGTCCCTGGAAGCCGTGGGTGACACGGGCAATCGCTACGCCGCGCCGTACCTGTGGGGTACCACGCTGATCGGCTACAACGTCGACAAGGTGCGCAAAGCCCTTGGCCCCGACGTAAAAATGGACACCTGGGACGTCATCTTCAAGGAAGAAAACCTCGCCAAACTCGCCAGCTGTGGCGTGGGTTTCCTCGACGCGGGCAACGAGATCGTGCCTATCGCCTTGCACTATCAGGGCCTGGACCCCAACAGCCAGAAACGCGAGGACTATCCGCTGGCCCAGGCGGTGATGATGAAAATCCGTCCGTACATCACCTACTTCAACTCGTCGCGCTACGGCATGGACCTGGCCAACGGTGATATCTGTGTGGGCGTGGGCTGGTCCGGCGGCGTCGCGCTGGCCAAGCAATTGGCGGATGCCGCCGGCAAGGGCGTCAAGGTCGAGATGGCACTGCCCAAGGAAGGCGCGCCGATGTGGTCGGACGTGATGATGATTCCGGCCAATGCTCCCGACGTCACTGAGGCCCACGCGTTCATCAATTACATCCTGCGCCCGGAAGTGATTGCCCGCATCAGCAACAAGATCGGCTATCCCAACCCGAACAAGGACGCCACCGCACTGGTGGACGCCAGTATCCGCAACAACCCCAACATGTACGTGCCGGAGGAGGCGCGCAAGACGCTGTTTGCGCTTGAACCGATTCCAGCCGCGATCGAGCGCATCCGTACTCGCACCTGGACCAACATCAAGACCAACCGCTGATCAGTGTGGCCCGGTGCGTGCGCGCCGGGCTCGGCAGCTGCGACCCGAAGCTTGCGCTTGCCCGGTGAGAGTCAAGACGGAATCTACGCGTACGACGTTGCCCCTCCGTCGTAGCAGCTGTCGAGCGCAAGCGAGGCTGCGTCGGCGACACCGCCGATCCCAGGGTGTCAGTACGTACGCCACGCAGCCTCTCTGTCGTTGCACGCTGCCAGGTCGGCCATGGATTCAAGCCTGCATGCCATAGAACAGCAGCTCAGTAATGC
The DNA here is from genome assembly GCF_015163715.1 of Pseudomonas cyclaminis. Classification (GTDB taxonomy): domain Bacteria; phylum Pseudomonadota; class Gammaproteobacteria; order Pseudomonadales; family Pseudomonadaceae; genus Aquipseudomonas; species Aquipseudomonas cyclaminis. The sequence goes on along the minus strand of NZ_JADDUM010000024.1, from coordinate 6,215 downwards.
GCCTGACCTGCAGGGAATGCGCGTCGATGTCCGGCTGCTCCTGATTCACCAGCCTGAACAGCTGCAAATGTGAGTAGTCGTTCAACAGGAACGCCGCCAGTTCCACATCGAGTTGCGGGCGCAGCTTGCCGGCCAGTTGCAGCTCGCGCAGCAGTTGGCTGATCTCGGCCCTGAGTGCATCGTTCATGGCGCGGTAGCCGGCGGGTAATGCGTTGCTGCCGCCGAACAGGATCAGTGGCAGCAATTCACGCCAGAGGCTGGGATGCATGACTTCCAGGGCATAGCCCGTCAGCAGCCGTTCCAGGTGGCAGAGCGCGTCGACCGGATCCTCGAAGTCATGGATCAGGCTGCGAGTGTCGGTGATTGCTCGCTGGTCGGCGTGGTGCAGGATTTCCAGGATGATCTCCTGCTTGTTGCCGAAATACTTGAACACCGTGGGCGCCGACACGCCAGCCTGACTGGCGATCTGTTCGATGGTGGTGTTCTGGAAACCCTGGCGCTCAAACAGTTCGATGGCCGCCTGGCTGATGGCTTGCCGGCGTTCGGCTTTCTGACGTTCACGCAGTCCGCTCACGGGTGCTCCTGGTCACGATTCAAAGGGGGTCGGTATGCCTGCAAAATACTTAATTGGGTAAAGCTTTTAAAGCACTAATTGCCGTTCAAGAGGTTTGCCGCTGATGCTTCTTCAATCGATAGGCAAATTGAGCGCGGCTAAGCCCCACAAGCCTCGCCGCCGCCGCCAGGTTGCCGGCGTTCTGTTGCAGCGCTTCGGTGATCAGGCGTGATTCAAGGCCGTCGATGGAAAACCCCTGGTCCAACTGACCGAGAGTGTCCAGCAGTGCAGGGCGCTGCGAGGGCGCGGTGTTGGACAGGCTGCCATGGTCGTCCAGGCCGTAAGGGTCCGCCGGCATCGGCTCATTGCGAAACAGGTGCACCAGATCAATGGCCTGGCCTTCGTCGCTGGCGATCAGGCCGCGCTCGATCAGGTTTTGCAGCTCGCGCACATTGCCCGCGAAGTCGTAGCGCAGCAGCACTTTCAGGGCGCGCATGGTCAGGCCCACGGGCGTGCGGGCGTATTCCTGGCAGAAGCGGGTGAGGAATGCGTTGATCAGCAGCGGGATGTCATCGCGGCGCTCACGCAATGGCGGCAGGGCGATGGGGTAGACATTCAGCCGGTAGAACAGGTCTTCGCGAAACGTGCCTTCAGCCACCGCTTTACGCAGGTCGATATTGGTGGCCGCCACCACCCGCACATCCACCTTGATGCCGTGCACGCCACCGACCCGTTCGATCTCGCGCTCCTGCAACGCCCGCAGCAGTTTGCTTTGCCCGGCCAGGCTGAGACAGGTGATTTCATCCAGAAACAGCGTGCCGCCCTGGGCCCGCTCGAAGCGCCCAGGACGTGAGTGAGTGGCGCCGGTGTACGCACCGCGTTCCACGCCGAAGAGTTCAGCTTCGATCAGGTTGTCCGGGATGGCCGCGCAATTGAGCGCCACGAACGGGCCGTCGTGGCGACGGCTGAGCTGGTGCAGCTGGCGTGCGAACATTTCCTTGCCCACGCCGGACTCACCGCTGATCAGCACGGTGGCGGGCGTCAGCGCAACGCGTTGCAAGGCCTGCATCGCGGCGTTGAACGCCGCGCTGGCGCCCACCATGGGTTGGGGCACGCTGCTGGTGGCAAGGCGGTCTACCGGGTTGTGGTGTGCGGTGGCGACGGTGCGGGTGACGGTCGAAGACACGTTCAGATAGCGCAGGTCCTGCTCGACGTCACCCCATTGTTCGGCCGTCTTGCCCACCACCCGGCAACTGCTGTGGCCCATGCCTCGGCATTCCACTTCGCGAAAAATCACCATCTGCCCGAACAGGCCACTGACAAACCCGATGGCATAGCCGGTTTCTGTCCAGCACACCGGGTCCTGCCCGATGCCGTAGGCCCCCACGTGCTCATCCGCCTCGCAGGAGTGGTGCCAGAGAAACTCGCCTTCATAAAAGCCCGAGTCGGCGTCGAACTTGAAGTGCAGCGGCTCGACCTTGGTCATGCCCTCCAGGGTATGCAGATGCGTGCCGGCGCGGAACACGGCCGCCGCATCGGCGTGCGGCCAGCGCTCGCGGATCAGCCGGGCATCCCGCGCACCGGAGGCGTAGCCGGCACGGGTGAACAGGCCACGTGCCTGCTCCAGGCCCAGGCGCTCGATGACTTCCCTGCGCAGGGCACCGAACGAGGAACTGTGCAGCAGCAACATGCGTTGGTCGTTGAGCCAGATCCGCCCGTCTTCGGGAGAGAAGAACAGGCAGTCGGTCAACTCGGCAGGCGTCGGCGAGCTGCTGTCGCTGAGTTGACGGCTGTCGCCCCGTGGATGGTAGGGCGCATCGGCTGGCGCGCTGTGGGGATTAGTCATTGTTATGCCCCTGCAAAGCGATTGAACGAAATGAGTAACTGCTCAGATAGTTACTAAACATAACCTTATCAATTGAACAAGTGCCAGCACCCCGGTTTTTGCAGCCAACCGGCGGCGGGTGAATGAGCGCTACGCGAAAGCCCCCGGCCCAGAGCCCTCCACGGTTTATGTGAGCGCCGCCGTGCACAAGCGGCACAGCCTTTGCTCAAGCCCACTTGCGGCGTTTGCACTCGTGCAGGCGATGACAATTACAAGAACCGGGAGTTGCCATGTCAGTGTCTGAAACCACCCATTTGTTACAGCGGGCCCTTGCGTCCGAATGCCTGTTCAACGGCGATTGGATCCCCGCTTCGGGAGCCGTGATCCCTGTGATCGAACCCGCCACCGGCGAACCGCTGATGCGCTGCGCCATGGCCAGTCCGGCCGATGTTGCCGTGGCCAGTCGCAGCGCGGCCCTGGCCCAACCAGCCTGGGCCGCCCTCGGTCCGCGGGAGCGCGCCGAGGTGTTTCGCAAGGCGGCGGACGTGGCGCAGCGGTCCTTCGCCGAGCTGGCGCTGTACGTTGCGCGGGAAACCGGGGGCGCGTTGTTCAAGGGCGAACACGAAGTGCGCGAGGCGATTGTGTTGCTGCATCAGGCCGCGGGCCTGTTGTCCCAGCCCCATGGTTTGGTGCTGCCCAGCGAGGCGGGGGCGCTTGTCCTATGCGCGGCGTCAGCCCCACGGCGTGGTCGGGGTGATTTCACCGTTCAATTTCCCGCTGATCCTGTCGTTGCGCTCGGTGGCCCCGGCCCTGGCCGCAGGCAATGCAGTGGTGCTCAAGCCCGACCCGCAAACCCCGGTCAGCGGTGGTTTTCTCATCGCCCGACTCTTCGAGGAAGCGGGCTTGCCCAAGGGCCTGCTGCACGTGTTGCCCGGCGACGCGCTGGCGGGTGAGGCGCTGTGCCGCGACCCCAACGTGCGCATGATCGCCTTCACCGGCTCTACGGCGGCAGGGCGCAAGGTGGCCGAGACAGCCGGGCGGCACCTGAAAAAAGTCGCGCTGGAACTGGGCGGCAAGAACCCGTTGATCATTCTCGAAGACGCCGACCTCGACCTGGCCGCCAGCAATGCCGCGTGGGGCGCGTGGCTGCATCAGGGGCAGATCTGCATGGCCACCGGGTTGATTCTGGTCCATGAGTCCATCGCCGCCAGCCTGACCCGCAAGCTGGTGGACAAGGCCCGGGCACTCACCGTGGGCAACGCCGCCCGGGGCGAGGCCGCGCTCGGCCCATTGATCAACCAGCGCCAACTGCAGCGCGTGCATGAAATCGTCAGCGACAGTCTGCAGGCAGGCGCACGGCTTGAGGCCGGTGGCGAATATGACCGGCTGTTCTACCAGCCCACCGTACTCAGTGGCGTACGGCCAGGCATGCGCGCCTTTGAGGACGAAGTGTTCGGTCCGGTGGCCACGGTGGTCAGTTTTGCCACGGACGAGGAGGCCATCGAACTGGCCAACCGCACGGAGTACGGGCTTTCGGCAGCGATCATTTCGCCCTCGGTGGGGCGTGCCATGGCCATGGGCGAACGGCTGGATTGCGGCCTGCTGCACATCAACGACCAGACCGTGGCAGACGAATGCATCAACCCCTTCGGTGGGCGCGGTGCTTCGGGCAATGGCGGCAGCGTGGGCGGGCCGGCCGACTGGGACGAATACACCCAGTGGCAATGGGTCACCGTGAAAAACACACCACCGAACTATCCCTTCTGAGCCCCGGCTCACGCATGCCTATACAACAATAAGAGGGCTTGAACATGAACCTGTACCGCAAAACCCTGATCGTGACCGGCGTGGCCTCGGGCATTGGTGCGGAAGTCGCGCGATTGGCGCGCTTCCAGGGCGCGACGGTGATCGGCGTCGATCGCCATGAACCACAGTTGACGCTCGATGGCTTTTTCCATGCTGATCTGAGCGATCCCACCAGCATCGATGCACTGGTGGCGCGTCTGCCGCAGCGGGTCGATGCGCTGTGCAACATTGCTGGCGTGCCCGGTACGGCGCCGCTGCAAACGGTGGCCGAGGTCAATTACCTGGGCTTGCGCCATCTCACTCAAGCGCTGCTGCCACGCATGCCGAAGGGCGGCAGCATCGTCAACGTGGCCTCGGTGCTCGGCGCGCAATGGCCGCAGCGGTTGGCGTTGCACAAAGCACTGGCGGCGACCGAAAGCTTCAGGGCCGGGCAGCAGTGGCTGGCGGCCAATCCGGTCGAACAGGCCACTTGTTATCAATACTTCAAGGAGGCGCTGATTGTCTGGAGCCTGCAGCAATCCCAGGGTTGGTTTCGCGACCATTCGGTGCGCATCAACTGCGTCGCGCCGGGGCCGGTGTTCACGCCGATCCTGGGCGATTTTGTCAGCATGCTCGGCCCGGAGCGGGTGGCCCAGGACAGCCAGCGCATGACCCGTCCGGCCCTGGCCGATGAGGTGGCGTCGGTGATCACGTTCCTGTGTTCGGACGCGGCGCGCTGGGTCAACGGGGTCAACCTGCCGGTGGATGGCGGGTTGGCGGCCACCTACGTGTAGGGCGCGCTACAGCGCTATGCCCCGGTGCGGAGCCACCGTGCCGGGGGTCTTGAACAACAACAAAAATACAGGACATCCAGGATGCTCAAGCCTATCTTGCGGCCGGTTGCGGCCATGACGTTTATTGCACTGTCATCCACTGCACACGCTTACGACCTGCCCGGACTCAACCTGGGCAGCACCAGTTTCTACGACGGCTCGCCAGCGCCTGCCGGGCCCGGTTGGTACCTGGAGGAATACCTGACGTATTCGCGCGCCAGCCGCTTCAATGATGCCAACGGCAACAAGCTGGCGTTACCCAGGCAGGACGTGGAAGTGGTGGCGCCGACCACGCAGATCATCTACGTCGGCCAACCCCTGGCCAATGGTGCAATGCCCGGATTCACCGTGATCAATACGTCCCTGGCCCATGTGGATGTGGACGATGGTGTGAATAACGCGGCGCTGAGTTCCCGTGCAGGTTTTGGCGACGTGGTCGTCGGTCCCTTCCTGCAACTGCCGACCCTGAGCCGCGCCGATGGCAGCCCGCTGCTGACCCAGCGGGTCGAAGTCGATGTGGCGATTCCGGTTGGTGCCTATGACCGCAAGCGCTCGATCAACCCCGGCAGCAACTTCTGGTCTTTCAACCCGTACTACGCAGCGACCTATTGGTTCAACCCGAAGTGGTCGGCCAGCGGGCGCTTCATGTACCTGTGGAATGGCAAGAATGACCAACCGTCGGCCAGCTTCGGCGATGTGTCCGACACCCAGGCCGGGCAGGCGCTGCATGCCAACCTGACGCTGCAGTACGCAATCGACCAGCAATTGAGCGTGGGCTTGAATGGCTATTGGTTGAAGCAGATCACCGACACCCAGGTGGACGGGCATGAGGTGAGTGGGCGGCGGGAAAAGGTCTGGGCCATCGGCCCAGGCCTGGTGTACGCATTCAACAAGGAGAATGTCCTGTCGGTGAATGCGTACTTTGAGCAGGAAGCGGTGAACCGCACCCAGGGCAACAAGCTGGTGCTTAACTGGTTGCACCAGTTCTAGGCAGGTTCTGGGGCGCCGCACGCACCATCACGCTGATGATGGTCAGTGCGGCGATTACCACGCCGGGGGAGGTCGCCAGCAGCACGCCGGCGGTGCCTGCACCTGCCGCAAGCAGTTGCCCGGCCGCCAGCGGCCCGGCCACCGAGCCCAGTCGGCCGATGGCCACGGCCGCACCCACGCCGGTGGCACGCACCGCCGTTGGGTAGGCGGGCGGGGCGCTGGCGTACAG